>CALXJS010000028.1 GCA_944388685.1 uncultured Clostridia bacterium
CTTGAGGCTCTGCTTGTAACGTAGCCTTTTAGGCGTTATGAGTAAAAAGCCCCCGGCTAAGCCGGGGGATAATTACTATTTTTTACCAACCATATATAGAAAATGGTTCATTATTTAGATAGTCTCCTATCCCTTTTTTTACATATGGAATTACATTAATTGGTAATTCATCTAATTTATAAAACTTTAATTCATCACACTTGTCTTTTTCCATAATTTTAATCTTACCATCATATTTTTTACATGTAAGAAAATAATCTATGCTTTCTCTATCAGGTGTTTTTCTATGCATAAACATGAACAATTTCTAAATCTTCTTCTTTTATTTTTATCCCTGCTTCTTCTAGTGCTTCTCTTTGCATTGCTTTTATTACACTTTCATTGCCATCTATGTGACCTGCAACAATACTATAATTCCCATCTTCATATCATGTATTATATCTTCTTATTAATAGTATTATCCACATGCTCATCAGTTATACTTTCTTCACCATACATATCTTTTTCGGTTACATTGTAATTCGTCATTTCTGTGGCTAGATTTTTTGCTGCAATAGTTAAAGTAGGCAAAAAATCTGCTAAAGGTCTATTTTCTTTTACACCATATTTTGCTTTCATCTGCATTGTATTTAATCCACCAAATAATGCTGAATCTCCTTTTGAACGAATTTTTGCAAATCCTAAATCATCCACTCCTCTTTCATAAATATTTTTAGATAACTGCTTTTCAGATTCTTTTAGTTTTTCTCTTGCTTCTAATCGATTCATTAGTCTTATCCTGTCTTCAATTATTTCTTGTTTTCTAGTTTGTACTGCAAAATATGTTTGGGCAAATGCAATTTCTTCTTTTTTAGAGTCTCCATTTTGAGCAATTAAATAACAAGCATATCTTGTTAGCATGTAGTCCTGTAATTTTCTTTTTGCACCTGATCCTATTTGTACCATTTTCGTGACCTCACGAAAATGGTTATCAACTTCTATACCAGCATTTTCACAAGATTGCATTGCTTTTTTTATTGTTTCAATAAAATTTTCCCATCTTTTGTAACCCAATTGAATCTGTAAATCTCTTGCATACCAAAATTCTATATTGTCTTTTTCTTCCGTATTGATAATAGAATCAAATTTTTCTTTTAATTCTATTAGCTTTGATTTTTCAAATTCCATAACTATCACTTTCCTTGTAATATTTACTCATAATAACATATTCATATTTTTTAGCATATTGTTACAATATTTATGATATTATTGTACGATATATTTCAAAACATTTGTTTGCATTTGTCAAGTTTTTTTTCTACTATTTATTTTTATCTATATCATTTAATTTCATAAGAAGTATCTTTTCCATAGTCAGTTCATTCTTATTTTTTGTTAATTTATGCAAGTTTTTACGAGGATTTTTTACATTTAATCATAAGTTTGAATAACTTTTTATAGATAATTGCATTTTTATTAAATTTCGTACATTATCGTTTCTTGAACAATCTTACAGGTTCTAGCAATTTTCCCCTTGCTTTATATAAAATTAATTTTTAAAATATGTTTCTGCATAAAAATCGTTATCTCTTAACATTTTATCAATCGACTCAAACTTACACTCTGCAAATTCTTGACACAAATTAAGTATTTCTTTTTCATTTCCTTTATTTAGAACATATCTTTTAATTTTTCCATCATTAAATTTAAAAATGAAAACTTTTTCTTTACCTAAATATTCGTTCCAAAATCCATTTTGTAATGTCTCAAAAATAAAATTCTCAAACATTTCTATTTTATCACTTGAAAATGAAATTCCATAATTATTTCCATAAGACTTTATTTCAAAATTATTTTCTTGCAGTTTATCTATATTATCAATTCCTATAACATAACTATAATTAATTGTTTTTCCTTCTCTCAATATTTTGTTACTATCTAAATTATCTGTGTCTAAATATTTATAATCTAACGCATTTGAATTACTAATGACTGTTTTACCTAAATTCTTTTCTAAATCTTCTCTTGCAACTTTTGCTGTATGACCACCCATTTTTGCTATTTTTCTGTTTGCTTTTAATCCATAAGGTCTATGTTCTTTTGCAAGTTCTCTTGTCGCTATTTCTCCTAAATCTGTTAATGCTACTTCAATATCTGTCATATTATCTCTTAATGACTCTTTTCTAATATTTTTATAATTTTTGTATTCACTAGCTTTCATTCCTGACCAGCTTTGATAAATTTCATTAGTCAATATAGCATATTCATAATTTTGCTTAATACCATTTTCTTTCCATACATCTGTTAACTTCTTTCTATCTAAAATTCCCTTTAAACGTGCTTCAATCCATTTATCTGAATAACCTCTATTTCTATAGTAATCAATAGCTCTGTTCAACGCAATTTCTGGATCAAAAATCTCATCTATTCTATCATTTCCCATTTTTGCAAGCCATAATTTAAAAGGTTCTGCTTTGGGACTTGGTATTGATTCAATCAATCTTAATATTCCTTTTGTATCTAATGTATCTGTTTCACGCATTTTACCATCTGTGGCTTTCATTTTCAACTGCACGATATTTTCGTGCAGTTGACTTCCTTCCTGTCTTAATTTTCTTTTTAAATCGCTCCAATAGTTTCTCGGAATACTGCTATCAGTTAATGCTGCAATAACATCTACAACACTAAAATAATATTCTCCCTTTTCACTATCCCAAACACTTCTAATCTCATTATCTTCAAAAAGATTTGATATTGTTTCTAATTTATTATTTTCCATTAAGAACCTCCTTTGGCATTATAATATAATTCGATATCATTTTAAAACATTTGTTTGTATATGTCAAGTTTTTTCTATTATTTATTTTAGATAATCACAATAAATATATTAATTTTTATAAAAATGTAAGATTTATACTTTGTTATGATCCTAAGATTCAAATCGAGTAGGAACTAAGTGATTATTTCACTTAGTTCCTACTCGATTCTAAAACATAGTATTTAGCAGCATTCCTTTAATCAAGTCCAAGATGAGACAGTTCCCAATAATCGTCATACTCTTCCGCAGTAATAACGTTTGAGTATCTACTATCCTCTTTGCACTCCGACCTGATGTAATATCAGGTATTGCTCCTGTCCCTAATAATCTTACTTTCATTGTTTGCTCCTGTTTATTTCAAATTTAGAAACTTATTTATACTATTTTTTATTTTATCTAATTCATGTCCTGTTGCTAAACATGTATTCCATCCTCTACTTTTTGCTACTTCAATATTTTCTTCGCTATCATCAACAAATAGGATATTTTTAGGTTCTATCTTACAGTCTTTTTCTACTATTTCATAAATTTTCTCTTTAGGTTTACGACAGTTTAATTCAAATGAAAGCCATACATAATTAAACTCTTTCAAATCGACTTGTTTATCTAATCTTTGCTTATCTAATGAACCTAGATTAGATAAAATAGCTATCTTGCATCTATCTTTTAAGCTATGAGCAAATTCTACTACATCTTTGTAATAACCAATTTTATCGAATTCTTTTATGTAATAATCGTAAAATTCCTCTGAATTACATTCTAAATTAAATTCTTTTTTTATTTTTTCAAACCATCTATCATTTTCCAAATAAATATGATAGGTTATATCTTCTACTGATTGAGAATGGTATCTTTCTACTATTGTTTTTTCATCTTCTTTACTATTAAAATGCTTTATAAGATTTATGATAGCTTTATCTACTGAATATTCTCCGTCTTTGTGACTTTCTATGACGCCTCCCCAATCAAATATAACGATTTTATTTTTGTTTTCTATTTCTTTAATTTTAGAATATATATCATACCAACTAAATACTCTTGTCATATTATCTAATTTTAAATCTCTATTATATCTGCAATCATAGCAAAAAATATGTGTATGTTTTACAAATGTTGGTATAGTTTCTGGACTGTCCTCTATCATTATATCTATTTTTAATGTATCAATTTCCTTTGTTTTATCTGGCGAAAAATATAATTCGTCATATATTATTTTGTTTTTCTTTAACCAATCTTTTACAATTTTTCTTGACCTTTCGCCTTCTTTAGTATTTTCTATTGTAAAATGTCTTGAAGTTATAATGTATATGCTATTCCCTTCATCTTTTAGTTTTTTTATTACTTCACTTGCATATTTTCTAGCAGGTTCATTTTGGCAATAATTCCAAAAATATTTTTCCCTATAATCATCTAATATATTTTGATTCCAATTTACTTTTCCATATTCATATTCATAAGGTCTTTTTAATCCTTCTAAATTATTTTCAAATACATATTTTGTTATTGTATCTATTAAGCAATCATCATCATTTGTTAAGACTCCATCTATATCTATTCCTATGTTCATATTTTTCCTCCTTATTTCCCTCATTTCAATTAAATTTTATTTTAGTCTTTTCTTTAAGAAATACTCTATTGTACCTGGAGGACAATCTTCGATTTCGGCATATACTTCATATCCGTTTTTCTCATAAAATCCTCTTGCTTGGAAATTCCATGTTTCCATTCTTATTCCTGTTAAATTTTTATTTTTAGCTAATTCTTCTATTTTTTCTATTATCATTGTTCCAATATGCTGATTTCTATATTTTTCATCTATCCATAATTCTTCTAGAAAATACCAGTCAAATTCAATTATGCCTGTTGCTCCTCCTATTAAAATTTCATCATCATATACTGCAAAATTATAATAATTATCTTCTGGGATATCGTCTAAATTATCTTTCATCCATTGGCATTTGCTTTTATTGAATTTTCTTAAATTGGTCCTTATTATTTTATCAAATTCTTCGTCTTTATTACTTTTTATTTCTAACATCAAAATACATCTCCTAATTGTATATTGTTTATCGTAGATGTAACGGTGGAATTGATTTTAAAGATTCCGCCGTTACTTATATTATAAAATTAATTGTGTTCTATATATCCTATATCTTGTTCATTATAATCTTCTGGTTTTAATCCTACTCTTGTCCTCATATAATCTAATACTAAAACAAATAATATTAAGAATACTAATCCAACAAAAATTCAAATTTATCCTCCAAAACATTCATAGAATCCCCACCAACAAAAACCTTAAACTGTCCAGGCTCTGCAACATATTCTAACTTATCATTCCAGAATTTTAGCATATCAATACTAATATCAAATTTCACATATTTTATTTCATGAGGTTTAAAATATTCTTTTTTAAATGTTTTTAATTCTTTTACTGGTCTTACCACACTTCCATATACATCTTGAATATATAACTGTACCACTTCATATCCTGCATAATTACTTTGATTTTCTATTTTTACCATTACTGTAATTGTTTCATTTTCACTAATTTTATGTTTGTTTAGATGTAATTCTGTATATTTGAAATCACAATATGACAAACCATATCCAAATGGATAAAAACTTTCTGTTGGAATGTCTTGATATCTTGATACGTAACGCAGATTGTCATGATGTGGTCTACCTGTGTTGTAATGGTTATAATATACCGGACATTGCCCTACATTTTGCGGAAAACTCATGGTTAGTTTTCCTGATGGATTTTCTTCTCCTAATACAATTTCTGTAATTGCTTTTGCCCCTGTCGTTCCTGGAAACCATACTTCCAAAATAGCGTCTAGCTTTTCTTCTATCGTGTTTAGTTGAAGTGGTCTCCCATTAAACAAGATTAAAATCATTGGTTTTGATAATTTGTATAATTCGTTTATCAATTGTATTTGATTTTCTGGTAATGCAATGTCTGAACGTGAACAGGCTTCTCCTGTTTGCTTATAATGTTCTCCTAATGCTAAGAGAATGATATCTGCTTTTTTTGAAATTTCTACAGCTGAGGCAATCATTTCTTGTTCTTTTTGTGCTTCATTTTCTATATGAACCATTGGCAATCCCTCTGCTGACAATATTTTATTAATTTCTTCTTGTCTTAAAATTTCACTTCCTTTTGCATAGGCTATATTATTTCCTAGTTTTTCTTGGAAACTATCTAATAATGTATGATTTTGACTTCTGTCAGAAAACATTGACCATGAACCAGTAATTCCAATATTGTTTACATATGGTCCAATAAAAGCAATTTTTTTATCTTTGTTTATTGGTAAAATATGATGTTTATTTTTCAATAAGACAAATGTTTCTTGTGTTAATTTTTTTGCTTTTTCCAAATTGCTTGGATTCATCAAATATGTTTTTTCTTTTTCTTCATTTATATTCCCATAAGGATTTTCAAATAATCCTAGTTTATTCTTTAATGATAATATTCGTAATACACTTTCATTTACTTTGTTTTCTATTTCTTGATTTTCTATACATAGTTCTTTTAGATAATTTGCATATATGCTAGACATCATATCAATATCTACACCTGCATTGATAGCATTTTTTGCAGCTTCTTTTCCATTTGCAGAATAACCATGTGCAATTGTTTCTTCTATGGCACCATAATCTGAAATGATAATTCCTTTGAACCCTAATTCTTTTCTAATAATTTCCTGAATTAACCAAGTATTAACTGTTGCAGGTATTCCATTTAAGATATTAAAAGAAGTCATTAGCATTTCTGCTCCT
This sequence comes from uncultured Clostridia bacterium, assembly GCA_944388685.1. The sequence goes on from CALXJS010000028.1 coordinate 6,584, forward strand.
GCTTCTATTGCTGATTTATATGCTGGTAGATAATATTGTCTGAATTCTCTTTCTGACATATCTACTGTGTTATAGTCTCTTCCAGCTTCTACTGCACCATAAGCTGCAATATGTTTTACACAAGATGCTATTTTTCCTACTTCTGTAAGTTTTTTTCCTTGATAGGTTTCTACAATTGTTTTTGCATATATTTCTCCTAGAAGAGGGTCTTCCCCTCCAATAGATTCCATCACTCTTCCCCATCTGGCGTCTCTTGATAAATCCACCATTGGCGAAAAGTTTACATTGGCACCTGCTATGCTAGATTCCATGGCAGAAATTTCTGCCATTTCTTTAATGACTTTGGTATTCCACGAACAGCCTTGTGCAATAGGGATGGGAAATGCAATTTTATATCCATTAATAATATCATCCATAAATAATAATGGTATTTTTAACCTACTTTTTGATAAATATTCCTTTTGGACTTGTCTTACATTTTTGGCTCCTATAACATTTAAAACAGAGCCAATGGAATATATCATTCCATTTGGTAAATGCAAATCTTTTAATGGCCCTGTTGATACTGCATTTTTGTCCTCTGATAAGAATATATCTCCAGCTATTTGTACCATTTGACCAATTTTTTCTTCTATTGTCATTTTATTTAATAATTCTAATATTTCTTTGTGTTTCATGGAAACCTCCGCCTAATATTTAACATTTCTAATCCTTTTTGCACATATTCATTTTTCATAAACTGTCTCCAGATGAATTGTGACAAATAATTTTCTATCATTATCATAGATATTCCTTTATCAATGCCTATTACTTCTTTGGAATACCATTCTCCGTTTTCAAGATTATATCCATCAATAAAGCCATATTTTCCCCATAGCTTTGGATAATGATTGTAAAAATTTTCTAATGCTTTTATGCTTAATTCTGGTGTAAAAACGATTGAACCCACTGCACCACATGGACTAACAGTTCCGTCATTTTGCTGGTCTAAATCTGCTAAAGCTGGTATTGCTCCATATCCACCTGAATATCCATTAGGTCCTAAACATGCTGTTAATCCCCAAGAATTTTCGCCAAATGTTTTAAATCTATCTTTATTTTTAATGCAATATAGTCTATTGGCAATTGTCGCTTTTTTTGAATTTTCAAACCAATCAATCCCATTTTCGTCTTTTCTATCTCGAAAATCTATCCAAGCATGAGAAAATTGATAAGTAAATAATGTCCCACAATATGTATAAATAATATCTTTTATTCCTTCATAAGTACTTGTTTCTTTTTTCATGTTATCATACATGGTTTTGCTAATTGGATATGTTGGAGACGCTACACCTAAAACATATAACATAAGTTGTTCTGCATACATATCCCAATGTCCCCAAAATCCTGTTTCTGGCTTATATCCCATATAAAAATAATTGTTTTCTTTATTTCGATACCATTCCCAATTCACTCTTCTATATAACTCTTCTGCCTTTTGTTTGATTCTTCCTTGAAAAAATTCTCCTGCTAATATTGCTCCACATATGAAAATTGCTGTATCAATAATCGATATTTCACAATCCCATTCTCTTTTTCCTGTATCCATATTTACAAAATGATAAAAAAATCCATTTTTTCCTTCAACTACATTTAAAAAGGTATCTAATGTTTTGCTTACTCTTTTATAGGCTTCTGGATAAGAAATCCAATTTCTATTACAGCCTATGGCCAATGCTGCTAATCCATACCCCACTGACGCAATACTTGCAATTTCATCTGCATACATGTCTTTGTCTTTTATTAATCCATATCCCTCACTTTTTAAGTCTACATTTGCTTCTTTTATAAAGAAACGATAGCTTGCTTTTAGTTCTTTTTCTAATAACTTATCCCCATATCTTTTTAACAATCTCATATGTAAATTTCACCTCTAATACTATATTAGCATTTCTTTTTGCTTTTTCCTATGGGAATTTTTGGCGATAAATTTATTTGTTGAAAAGAAAAAACAACTTTTCCTTTTCAACAAAAAGAAGCCACACTGACTCCCTTTTAATTCTTATATTTTTTCGATATAATCCTCGTTCGGTAAATTCTCCTTTTATTTTTCTTTTTTCATTGAAACCATAATTTCTCGATTTCTATATTGTTTTGCCTTTTTCGTAATTTGGATAATCCCTTCAATTATTTTTGTAGATAATCCCGTTTCTTTTGCTATTTTTTCTATTCTCTTTTTGTCTCTTAAATCTTTCAAACAATTATCAATTTTCTCCCAAGTCAATTGGTCTTTTATTTTAAAAATTTCTTCTTTTTCTTTTTTACTAAATTTTCTTGCCTTCATAATTGGTCCTTGATTAAATATCCAAAAAGCAATATCTTCTAAATCTTCTTGTTTTCTCCAGAATCCCGATGTTGCTGGTTGCTCAATTACTTCTCTTCTTGTTCCAATTTCTTTGGCCAATTGTATGACTTCTGTTTTATATAAATGTTCTATTGGTTTAAAATGTGCCAAATTATCTCCAAATGTCATAAAAAATCCTAATTCATATTCTGTAAGATTGGTGCAACCTGCAATAATAAAACCTTTGTCTTGATAAGAAGAAATAATTGCTGATCTCATAGAACATTTTGCTTTTGCTGGGTCTAATATTAATTTAGAATTAAAGATAGGTTCATTTTCTGCTTGTTCTAAAGTTTTTATAAATTCCATACTTTTTCCTTCAAGTGGAACAATTGTAAGTGGTGTTTCTAAATCTTCTGCTAAATTTTTTACATTTTTTACGAATTTTGCTTCTGTTTCTGTTTCTTTAACAAATAACAATTTAATTCTATCTTTTCCTAATGCTTTATAACATAATCTTGCAACAACATCTGAATCAATTCCTCCTGATACTAAAATTAGTACACGTTCATCCTCTAGAACATACGATTTTATAAATTCTTCTATTTTTAATATTTCTTTATCCATATATACCTTCTTCCACCATAATTTTCTTTGTTTAAACTTGAGGTTCCAAATTGGAACCTCAAGTTTTCCACTTCTTTTTCTGTTAATTGAAAACAAAAATCCTCTGGAAATCTATTAATATTTCTTTTCATAGCTTTATTTATATTTTTGGTTGTATACTGATATAACATAGCCACATCACTATCTAACATTACTTGTTTTCCTCTAATCATATAAATTAAGTTTTTAATGTTTTCCGTTTCATATTTTGTTATGTCTAATTTTTCATCTGTTGGTATAATATTATTTTCTTCATTCATAATTACCACATCCTTATTTTGATTGTCTATATTATAGAACATTTGTTCTTTAATGTCAAGTGGTTTTTTGATTTATATTCTTACATAAGTTTATCTCCTATTCTTTTATCTAATGTCAAAATTTCTTCTACATTTTCTAATGGTATTACTTCAAATAACTCTAATTTTTAATCAATTCTTTCCTTAATATTACAAAGAAGTAGCTTAAACCTTTTATTTCTTAGATTAAGCTATTTCTTCTTATTTTTTAATGCGAAATGCCTTCATTCATATTTTCAATATAATATTCTCTGATTTTCATTACTAGTTCGTTTTTATCACAGCTTAATTTCTCTGATAAATCTTCTAGTACGTCATCTACATCTTCTCCCATATTAATTCTCTTAAGAATTTCCATTTTTATTTGTGATATATCTTTATCTTCCTCATATACTTTATTTAAAGTTTCACTTTCTACATCTGTTTTATCGTCTTTTACTTCAAGATTTCCATATTTGTCTGTATTGTAACATGTTCTACTTTCTTTTATTTTAAAATTATCCAGTATCATTTTACCTTTTATTGCTAATTTAGTTCTCAACGTTATTTTTCTAAAAAGGGTATTTTCATCGTCTTCATAATTTTTCTCTAAATCTCCACACTTTTCCACAATATATAGAAACGTATCTGATGTATAGTCTTCTACGAATGACCACATTTTATAATTGTCACATAATTTCACAGCGATAGCTTTAGATAAATTCATAATTCTATCTGTATATCTTTGTATAAATTCTGTTGAACATCCAATTTTTTTCTTTCCATACCAACATCCATTTTGTTTTTCTAATATTTTCTTCAATTCTTTTACATCATAAAAAAATATACTTAACACATATTTTAGAGATTCTTCAAATGTAATATTGTTTTCTCTGGCAAATTCTTCTATTTCTTGTTTTGAATGAAATTCTACATTTGTATTTTTTATACTATTTTTAAAATTATCTTTTGCTTTTTTTATTCTTTTGTTTAAAATTGGTTGTTTTAAGCCTTTTCGTAAAATTCCGTATATCAACACCGATTACTTCAGCAAAAGTTCTTCTGGTTCCTTGTTTACAAAATTTTTCATGAATTTTTTCAAATTCTTCTAAGTCTATCCTATATCCTAAATAATAACCATTACTATCAAGAGATTTAGATATCTCTGTACCATATTTTTCTAACAGTCCTAAAAAAATTCTTGCTTTGATTTTTCTTTTTCCTCTCATATCATGCAATTTACTTTTAGGAATTTCTAATATTTGTTCTGCATAATCCCTTTCTAATAATCTAATAGGATATTTTTTATATATTTCTCTCAAACAATCTATATCTATCCATTCGCCTATTTGTAATTCCTTTAATATTTCTTGTTGTAAGGCTTTAATTTCATCTGGAGAAATTTTTTCATTTTGTAATATAATCACTTTCTTTTTTGCGTTATTAGTAAATTTCAAACTATCAAATACTTCTTGCTTAATATCTAATATTTTCTCTGCAAATTCTTTTTCATTTAATGGGAAATAATTCTCATTATATATCCTTTTAAATTGTTCATAACTTATCATCTCTCCTATATGTAAATTTTCTTTTTGGATAAGTTTTTTTCTAAAATTAGATACTGTATTCTCATCTATTTCTAAGTTTTTTAATATAACTGCTTTATTTCCGTTGCTTTTGATTGTTCTGAGACTTGCCTCAGTTATATCTAACATTTTTTCGGCAAATTCTATTTCTGATAGAACAGTATAATATTTATCAAAAATTGCTTTAATTTCATCATAAGTCATTTCTTGCTTTTTATAAAGCTTTTCTTTCCAGATGATATGACTTCTTATTTTTAAAATTAATTCTTTATTTAGAGTTGTTTGTTTTAAAATCCTCACTCTTTTTTGTGGTTTCCACCTAACTTCTGTATAGGACCTATTTGTTATATCTAATATTTCATTCATGAAATCTATCTCTGATATTCTGATATGATGTTTTTCAAATAAATTTCTACATTGCTCATATGTTAATGCATCACCTGAATGTAGTTTTTCTTCTTTTAAAAGTTTTTCTTTAAAACTTCTAATTTCTTCATCACTAACTTCCTCATTTTCCAATATTAATGTCTTTGCTTTATCTGGTTTGGCTTTTATATTTCTATGTCTAAAATTTGTAATATCTAGAATTTTTTCAAAGTATTCTTTTTCCTCTAAAGGCAAAAAATATTGTTCATTTTCAAAAAACTTCCTTATCATATCATAAGTTAATTGTTGGTCTTTATGTAATCTTTCTTGACAAATCAGTTTTTCTCTTACATTTTTTATATCCTGAGAATCAACTTGATAGTTTTTTAATATTTTTGCCGAACCCTTTGCATATTTCATAGCTTTTAAGGATAGTAAAGTAATCTCTAATATTTGTTCTGCAAATTCTTTCTCATTTAAAAAAATTCCTTCTTGTCCTAATATTTCTTGTGATTTTTTATAAATTTCAAGAAATTCTTGATAATATATGCTATCATTTTTATGCAGTTTTTTTGTATATATTATAATTCTTTTACATTTTTCTAACTTATCTTTCAAAATTTTCTCCTCTAATTAAAATTTTCCGTATATTATTGTATCATCTTCATGGACATTATGTCAATTTATAGTTATATAAGTAATACCCATCCTCACTTGGATAGGTATTATCAAATTACTTCATCTTTTCTTTAATCTTTACCAATGTATTTAATGCATCAATTGGTGTTAACTCGTTTAGATTAATTTTATCAATTTCATGGGCAATTTCTGCTAATTTAAAATTATACATATCAAATTGTCCCTCTACTTGCTTTTTATCTTTCTTTTCTTCTTTTTTACCAGTTAAAATATTTTTTCTCTCTAAAGATTTTAAGATTTTATTTGCCTCTTCTGTTACCATTTTGGGAACACCTGCTAATCTTGCAACATGAATACCATAACTTTCATCTGTTCCGCCTCTCACAATCTTTCTTAAAAAGATAATATCTTCTCCTTTTTCTTTAACGGCAATCGAATAATTTTTAACACCTTCTATTTTTTCTTCTAGTTCTGTTAGTTCATGATAGTGTGTAGCAAATAATGTTTTTGCACCACATTTTTCTTTATTAGCTATATATTCAGCTACTGCCCAGGCAATAGACAAGCCATCATAAGTTGAAGTTCCTCTTCCGATTTCATCTAAAATGACTAGACTGTTTGACGTTGCTTCTTTTAAAATGGTTGCTACTTCCATCATTTCTACCATGAAAGTACTTTGTCCCATGCTTAAGTCATCAGAAGCACCAACTCTTGTAAAGATTTTATCAACTACACCAATTTTAGCCTCTTCTGCTGGTACAAAACTTCCCACTTGTGTCATTAAGGTAATTAAGGCAACTTGTCTCATATATGTTGATTTACCTGCCATGTTTGGTCCTGTAATGATTGATAGTCTATTTTCATCTTTATCAAGATATGTATCATTTTCTACAAACTCTCCTGCACCTAGCATTTTTTCAATTACTGGATGGCGTCCACCCTTTATATCAATCACACCTGAATTGTCTACTTGTGGCATGCAATAATTCATATCTTCTGCCACCTGTGCAAATGACGCCAACACATCTAAAGTAGATACCATTGTTGCTGTTTTTTGTAATCTAACAATATTTTTGGCGATTTCTTCTCTTATCTTTGTAAACAAATCATATTCCAATATAACGACTTTTTCTTCTGCTCCTAGAATTTGGTTTTCTAAGTTTTTCAACTCTTCTGTGATGTATCTTTCCGCATTTGTTAAAGTTTGTTTTCTGATATATCTTTCAGGAACTTGGTCTAAATTTGATTTTGTGACTTCAATAAAATAGCCAAACACTTTGTTAAATCCAACCTTTAAATTTTTAATTCCTGTTTTTTCTCTTTCCTCAGCTTCTAATTGAATAATCCAATTTTTTCCTTCTGTTGTAGCTGTTTTTAATTTGTCTACCTCTTCATTATATCCCATTTTGATAATTCCACCATCTTTTACTGTCATTGGTGGATCTTCTACAATAGATTTTTCAATTAAATCATGAATATCTTGTAGTTCATCCAAGTTTTCATAAATATCTTTTAACATAGGAGAGTTACAGTTTTGTAAAACACTTTTAACCTCTGGCAATCTTGCTAGCGAATTTTTTAATGTAATCATATCTCTTGCATTGGCATTGCCATAAGCCATTTTTCCTGCTAATCTTTCAATGTCATAAACTTTTTTTAGGTTGTCAATAACATCTCCTCTAAGCATAACATTTTCTTTTAATTCTTTTACTGCTTCTAGCCTTCTATTAATTTCTAAAGTATCAATCAATGGGTCATTTAGCCATCTTCTTAAATGTCTTCCTCCCATTGAAGTTGAAGTTTTATCTAACACCCATAATAAGGTTCCTTTTTTAGATTTATCTCTCATTTTTTCTGTAATTTCTAAGTTTCTTCTCGCATTGATGTCTAAAGACATATATTTGGATATTTGATAAATCGTAATTTTATTAATATGGTCTAAACTCGTCATTTGTGTTTGCTCTATGTATTCAATTAGTGCATTGATACTTGCTACTGCAAAACTTCTTTCTTCTATATTTTCAATTGGCTTTTGGTTGGTATCTACTAAATTAAATCGCAATTTGATAATGTCTGGCTTTGTATCAAAAAATTTGTCTTGAAATCTTGTAATATATGCGTTAAAACGTTCTCTGATTTTACTCATTTCTTCTGTGCAATCTGCCAAATTAGAATTGATAACTAACTCTGATGGAGAATATCTTGCAATCTCATCTAACAGTTGTGGAAAATTGTTATTGTCCTTGATTTCTGCTGCATAGAATTCTCCTGTTGATATATCACATACACTAATTCCGAAATAAATTCCAGATTTAAAAATAGACATGATATAGTTATTTTTTCTTTCTTCCAGCATATTGCTTTCTACAATTGTGCCTGGCGTAACAACTCTAATAACGCCTCTTTTGACAATTCCTTTTGCCGTTTTGGGGTCTTCTAATTGTTCACATATCGCAACTTTATATCCTTTTGCAATTAATCTTGATATATACATTTCAGCCGCATGATGTGGTACACCTGCCATTGGTGCTCTTTCTTCTTGTCCACAGTCTTTTCCTGTTAGTGTAATTTCTAATTCCCTTGCAGCAGTAATTGCGTCATCAAAGAACATTTCATAAAAGTCTCCTAGCCTGTAAAATAGGATACAGTCTTTGTATTGTTCTTTTGTTTCAAGATAGCGTTGCATCATAGGTGAAAATTCTTTTTCTTTGTTTTCTGCCATTTCGTATTTTTCCTTCTTTCTTTTTCATATTATTCTTTCTTAGCTTTTTCTAATGTTTCAACTAGTTTTTCAATCTGGTAGATATACTCATTTTTTATTTCTTCATATACTTCTCTAGATGTTTCTTCATCATATAAATGAGATAATGAATTTCTCGCAAGCATCATTTTTATCCACACTTCTCCATCAGAAATCAATTCATGTGCAAAGCTTTCTTTTATTACTTCTCTTGGACTTCCTGTATTCATTGTCACACCTAAATATTCTAAATAATCTTTTAGTGTTTTCCAAGCAAGTTCAAATGTGAATTCATATCTATGTAATACTGCATCTATCATTAATTCACTTTCTTCTTCATTTAAGGCTTCTTTTAATCTATTCGTAGCATTTACTAAATCCTGTTTTCTTTCTTCAAATCTTTTCATTTTATTTCCACCCCTTCTTCCATAATTTCCTTTAAGAATTCTGGCTTTGTATGTTTATTTATAAATACTAAATCAATTTTATATACAATATTTAATAAGTCAAAACTATTTCGTATTTTGTATTCGTCTTCTTTGCTAACATTTTCAAAAACCGCAATATCGATGTCTGACGTTTTTTTATATGTATTTTTTGCTCTTGAACCAAATATTTTAAATTGATATTTTTGATTTTCGTTTACTATGTTTCTTATTTGACTTAATACTTCTTTTGACAATCCGAAATCCATTTATACTCACATTCCTTACTTATATTTTTCCTTTCAAATACCACATATGTTCTGACACGATTTTTAAATCAACCATTGTTCCAATTTGTTCTTTTGTTCCTTCAAAAATAACCACTTTATTGCTGTCTGTTCTTCCTGTTAACATGCTTTCATTATTTTTGCTTGTTCCTTCAACTAGCACTTTTTGGATAGTACCAACATATTTTTGATTATTTTCTTCTATTTGACTTTCCACTAAAGCTTTTAATCTATCAAAACGTTTATGTTTTACTTCTTCTGGAATTTGATTTTCCATTTTATCTCCTGGTGTTCCTACTCTTCTTGAATAGATGAACATAAATACTTGTTCAAATCTTACCTTTCTTACAACATCTAAAGTATCTTCAAATTCTTCTTCTGTCTCTCCAGGAAATCCCACAATAATATCTGTTGATAAAGTTAAATTTGGTATTTTTGCTTGCATTTTTTTTACTAAATTAAGGTATTGTTCTTTGGTATATTTTCGATTCATTTCTTTTAATACTTTTGTATTTCCAGATTGTAGTGGTAAATGTACCAATTTGCATACTTTATCACAATCGGCAATTGCTTCTATTACATCATCTGTAAAATCTTTTGGATGTGGTGAAACAAATCGTATTCTTTCAATGCCATCTATTTTGTTGATAACTCTTAACAAGGTTGCAAAAGAATTGACACCTTGATATGCTTCAAATGGTTTTCCTTTTTCTTTTTCTACTCGTAAATAAGAATTAACATTTTGCCCTAATAATGTAATTTCTTTATATCCTTGTTTGGCAAGTTCTTCTACTTCTTTTATAATTTCTCTTGGTTCTCTACTTCTTTCTCTTCCTCTTACATATGGCACAATACAATAAGTACAAAAATTATTACAACCATTCATAATCGTAACAGATGCCTTAATATTGCTATCTCTTTTGATTGGCAAACCTTCATAAATTTCTCCCTCTATATCTAAAATGTCTTCTTGTTTTTTCTTTTCAATTAAAGCTTTATATAAGTCTTCTGGAAAACGATATAATGTATGTGTTCCAAATAAAATATCGACAAAAGGATAACTTTCTTTAATTTTATCTGTTATATGCTTTTCTTGCATCATACAGCCACCAATAGCAATAATTGTTCCTTTTTCTTCTTTTACACGTTTTAACTCTCCTAATTTTCCAAATAATTTATCCTCTGCGTTTTCTCTTACACAACAAGTGTTAAATAAGTTTAGGTCTGCTTCTTGAAAGTTATCTGTTCTAACATATCCCATCTTTTCTAACATTCCACATAGTTTTTCAGAATCGTTCTCATTTAATTGACATCCCATTGTTAAAATATGGTATTTTAAAATTTTTCCTTTATTTAATTCTTTTATTTTTTCTATATATTCTTCTTGTTTTTTTACTTCATTTATTGTATCCACGATTAACCCCTCCATCTTTTGCATATTTTATTATATTTTCGGGATTTTTGCAAGAAATTTGAAATTAAATCTTTTTTAATAAAATTTTTAATGATATAATATGAATAAAATTAAATAAGGAGGATTTTTATGCATTATGGGAGATTTTAGTTCTTTATTAAAAACTAAAAATTCTAAAAGAAAAGGATATGGGCAAGTAGAATTGGTCTATAAACAAGCTAAAGCTTCTTCTAAAAATATAACATTAGAAGATTTACAAGCATTGAATGTACAAAATCTTGAAGAAAAGAATATAAGAAACAAACTAGATCACAATTTGCTTGATTTATGGGGAATGTTAGACATGAAATCTTATGTAGATGCCTTAACTGGTAATACTGTAAATCCCTACTTTTTAACTAATCAAACACTCATACCAATAAAAGAATTATCAGAATATATGTATCTTTTAGATGAAGCACGAATATTAAATCTAATTGATATAAAATTTATCAAATTTTTTGAATTAGAAGGAATTTCTTTTAATAATGTATTTTTGGTAACCTATGAAATCTTAGATAAAAATAAATATTTTAGACCTTATGTAACACTTTTAACTTTAAATAAAGATAATGCTTTTGTTGAATTTGGATATGGATTTGATACAAATGACAATGGAAATGTAGAACTATTTATTTCTTCATATAACTATTTGGTTTTTTTAACGCCTAAAGGTACACTTCATTCTCCTTTGTCTGGAAAAAAGACTAAACTTAAGGTTTTTGATCTCTTAACTTCTGATGAAATCGCTAAATTATATAGATAATTACTATTTTTATCAAGAACAATAGCGGGCTCTTTTTGAGTATTTTATCTGTTTATAACATTTTAAAGTCCACGTAATTGTTCGTGCGCCAAATTTTACGCAAGTCAAAATTTGTGTGCAATATGTTTTTATCTATTAGAAAGTCAGCATGACTTTCCTAATAATAAAAGTAAAAATAAAAGTAGATTTTCTTCTACTTTTATTTTACGCAAGTCCGTATTTTTTCTTAAATCTATCTGCTCTACCACCAGCTGTTTCTTGTCTTAAATTTCCTGTCCAGAATGGATGACATTTAGAGCATATATCTACTTTAATATCTTTTTTTGTTGAACCAACTTCTAAAACATTACCACATGCACATGTGATTGTTGTTTGATTATAGTTTGGATGTATTCCTTCTTTCATTATTTGTTCACCTCTTTCTCAAATTGAAATCCTATAATTATTTTTTATTGTATACAGATTCTCGTTTCTATTTTATCAAAAACGCCATTCCTATATACAATATTTTAAGCTTCTTTCAATTGTGAAGCACTGCTAGGCAATCTTCACATTTATATATAGAAATCTTTAATTTCGATTACATGCTTTCTTATCATAACATATATTTTTCTATTTTTCAAGACCTAATTTGTGTTATTTTCATTATTCGTTTCATTTTGCTGTTGATCATATACATATTGTGCTGAAGATAGCATTTCACTGTTAAGTGAAAGTTTATGCACTAATTTATTCATTACATTAAACACACAAGCTACTATTAAAACAACCATTCCAATTTTTTTCCAATATTTAGCAAGCATATGTTTTCTTCCTTTCTTTCATATACATATATAATTATATATATTTTTTCGTGAATTGTCAATAATTTTTAAAGTTTTGGTTACAATAAAATTGGTGATTTAAATGAATAAAAAATTGGGAATATTCATTATTATTGGTTTGCTTATATTAATTGGACTTGGCGTTTATTTTTATATACAAAATACCAATACAAATAATGAAGAAACAAATTATGAAGCCAATAGGACTTCAACTGAGGATAACAACTCTGATAAAGAAAATAATTCTAACGAAGAAAATACTGCCTCTAATAATTCTACGACTAACGAAACCGCTAACACAGCCTCTGAAAATACCTCATCTACAGATAATACATCTAAAACAGTAGAAGAACAACTGTCTGCTTTCTCCACAAAAATTTATTCTAATGACTCTAATCGAACAAAAAACATGGAAATTACAACCTCTACATTAAATGGAACCATTGTTAAAAATGGTGAAACGTTTTCATTTTGTGATACGGTAGGTCCTGCTACAAGTAGCAAAGGTTATTTAAAAGCTGATATTTATGATCATGATGGAAACAAGAAAAAAGGCTATGGTGGTGGTAATTGTCAAGTTAGTAGTACATTATATAATGCTGTTTTAGAAACTTCTGGTTTAACTGTTATTGAGCGTCATCCTCATAGTAACCATGTACCTTATGTACCAGATGGCAAAGATGCAGCTGTTGCCTATGGTAGTTATGATTTAAAATTCAGAAATGATACAGGAAATGATATAAAAATATTATCCTCTATTACGGAAGGTTTAGTAAATGTCACTTTAATGAGTTTAAAAACAGAATAGTTTTTAAATTTTGTCCAATGGGGGACGTTTCCTTTTGAGACATTTTTATGTTAATATTGCTTTAAAACAAAAAATAATGTATATCATATTTTATGAAATTAAATGTGCAAATGGAAGAATATTATAAACTCTTACATTATCAAGTAGGAAAGTCGCAGTATGCTAGCGATTTCATACTTGATAATGCTAGAGTTTGTATATTCTGTAATGTTAGCCATTTAATAAATAAAATATGATATACATTATTTTTGTAAGAAACATAAGTAAATCTAAAAATGTCTCAGAAAGAAACGTCCCCCAATTGGACAAAATGGAAACGGTCATAATTTTGTTTTTTTCTAATATCATTTAGAAAGGTGATATTTTGAGAAAGACAAAATTATTTTTGATTAATGGTATTATTTTAACTATAACAGCACTTACTATGCGTGGTATTGGATTAATTTTTAATATATTTGTGGCCAATAAAGTAGGTTCAGAAGCAATTGGTATTTTTAGTTTAATTATGTCTGTATACAGTTTTGCAATTACTGTTGCAACTTCTGGCATTGGCGTTGCATGTACTTGTATTGTTTCTGAAGAATTTGCTAAAGGAAATTATATTAATGGTATAAAAGCGGTTAAAACATCTATTTTATTTGCTGTGCTATTAGGCTTTCTTTCTTCTATTTGTGTGATTTTGTTTGCACCTATCATTTCAGATATTTGGCTAAAGGATATGGTTTCTGAAATTCCACTTTATCTGATTTCTTTAGGATTGCCATTAATTGCTGTTTCTTCTGTCATTGGTGGGTATTTTTCTTCTGTTGAGAAACCATATAAAAGTGCAATTTCTCAAATTTTAGAAACAGGTGTCAAGATTATTGCAACCATTATTTTACTTTATGTTTATGACACTAAAGATGTTGAAACAATTTGTATTTCACTTATTTTAGCTGATGTCATATCTGAAGTATTTTCGTTTAGTTTAAATATTATCTTTTATCTAATTGATAGGAGAAAATACATATCTAAAAGAAGCTTACCTATGCAGATGAAGAAAAAAATTTTTACGATTGCTTTTCCGATTAGCATAACCTCTTGCATACGTTCTGGACTTTCTTCTTTAAAACAGTTTCTAATTCCCATTCGTCTAGAATTATCTGGAATGTCCTATTCTTTAGCTGTTTCTAATTATGGTATGATTGGCCGGAATGGTTATGCCTGTGATTATGTTTGCAAATGTTTTAATTGGTTCTTTTAGTGGATTATTAGTTCCAGAATTTTCCAGACTGCTCGCTGGCGGGAATTATAACAGACTAAAGACAGTTTGTGATACAATTTTTAAAGTTACCTTTATCTTTTCAATTTGTGTTACAGGCGTTTTTATCATATTTGCCAATGACATTAGTTTAATGGTTTATCAGTCCATAGAAGCTGGAAAATGGATTAAGATACTATCTCCTCTTATCTTTTTTATGTATATAGATAATATCATTGACAATATGTTAAAAGGCATTAATGAACAAGTAAGCGTTATGGTTTGCAATATTATTGATTTAGTAGTTACCATTTCGATTATCTTTTTTATCGTTCCGATTATGGGAATGTATGGATATATTTTGAGTATTTTTGTGAGTGAGTTTTTGAATTTTACGATTAGTAGTATTCAGTTAAAGAAAAAAATTAATTATTCTATAAATTTGAAAAAATTTATTGTAAGACCTGTTTTTGCTTGTTTAGTCTCTTATTTATTAATTAAAATATTACATATACAAGTTTCTTCTTTTTCTTTAAATACAATTATTCAAATTGCTTTGTTTGTTCTATTTTATTTATGTTTTATGTTTATATTTGATAAGGAACGTATCTATAAGAAATTGAAAGAATTTTATTAGGGCTTAAAAAATTTTTGAATAAAATGTAATCAGGCAGAGACTATAAGAATCTCTGCCTGACTTGGTAGCAATTAATAATCTAATAACCTAATTGCTGCCAAAATTTCTTTCCAGACCTTTATTTCTTCTTTTTTGTTTGCAACAATCTTTTTCATTGGTTCTACTGCATTAGAGAACATGTTTAAATATTCCATTTCAAACAGGAGTATTTCTGTCTTGCTACACTCAGTCTCTAAGTCAGCATAGATATAGTGAAATCTTTCAACTATTTTTTGTAATCGTTTCTTGTCTTGTGGACTTAAGTCAGCTTTTCTTGTCTTCCGCAACTCTTCTTTTAAACATATTAATTCATTCATTCTTCTACCTCCATTTTGCTACTGTCAACGGGTTTCTACGCAAGGCCTGTGCTCTACATATGGGCATTGCCATGTGTAATAATATTATATCACTTTTATTATAATTTTACAACTTTATTCCACCCCTGGTATGAGTTTTTTTGGCTGGGGAATTCCCTAGATTTCAATATTTTTAAGTTCCAAGTTATAATTTGATTCAAATTTC
>CALXJS010000029.1 GCA_944388685.1 uncultured Clostridia bacterium
AGCATGAAAGGAGTTGCTTTGCTACAAAGCTAAAGCTTATGTTACTACCGGCATAGCCGGTAGATTACTTATAATATACAAAAAACAGGCCACAATGTGACCTGTTTTATACTGTTAAAACCTTCTTACTCTTGTTGTTCCATTTGACTTATTCTTTTAAGTCTTTCTTGCAGTTCTTTTTCCACTTTTTTTATTTCTTGCAATTCTTTTTCTCTTTTTCTTATTTCTTGCTGCTTATTTTTTAGTTCTTTTTGAATTTTTTCTTTCTCTCTTTCATGAAAATCCCTCAAAAAAGTATTAGATGTAACATTAGACTTCAGATATATGATTGGACGCATATAGAAGCGAGATTGATACTTTTCATTGCCTATGCCTATGCCTACAAACGAAGAAAATACCGAGTATCTCCAAGCAACTTCATAAAAAGTCACACTGGCTAAACAAAAAGTAGCATTGATATCATCGAAAGGCATATTTACTCCGCGAGAAGCTAACCAATAATCATATTTTTGTGAAAATACGATTTCTTTTTCTTTTTCTTTACCTTTTATAGAACTTTTCCTGTATTCATACGCCGTATACACTATTTCATTAGTAGCATATTTTTTCTCCAAAAAACTTTCTGGATTATAATACTTTCCTATTGGACGGCATAATTTCAAAAAACTCTTTCTCGTATTAATATCATCAGAAGAATATCCTTTTTGATAGACTCTTCTTTCGTTCTTATCTACCTCTACATCTAACAATTGATTTACATCCTCAATAGTTATACTTCTTCCTCCTTGTGCTATTTTTTCTGCCACAAATAATTGTGATATTTTGTTTAATTCCTCTACGCCATATAAATATCCTTTTGCTCCTGCAATTTTCAACTCAAAAACAGGATCTTTAGCTATGAGTTTCAAGCATCTTTCTCCAGAAAACTGCTCTACACCTATAGCTTGCCATTTCACCTCTATTCCTTTAGTAGAAAACGTTTGATCACAATAACCATTTTTTTCCTTTGGTGATAAATATGTTTTCTCACTATGCCTATAGGGAATTTCATCTCCTATTTTGATAACCTCTTCTTCAAATAAGTCAACTAATCTCCGGTTTCTTAATTCTTTTCTTTCCATAATTTCATTTAACATTTTTCTTTCTCCTCTCATCTAGGTATAATACCTATTTAATACACTACAAGTTTCATGTTTATATTTTATCATTTTTTACATAAATTGTAAACACTTTTAATATATTGTACAATTTCTAGATAAAAAATTAAAAAAATGTTCTAATACTTAACTCTATAATTAAATCCATATTATCATCTTTTGCCGCTTTATTTTTTCTAATAGCCCCACATTTTTTACATTTATAGATAATCACATATCCTTTTTTGCTATCTATCTCCAGAGAAACAGGCTCTAAATCCCCATGGCAAGTCTCTTGTCTGTCTCCTGGATTTATATCTACATGTTTTGAATGTAAGCAATATGGACAATGGTCACGGCAAGAATAGCCCAGTTTCGGTACTTCTTTCCCACAATTTTCACATATAAATTCTTCGTCTATTTCTGTAAATTTTCTACTTTCCATATTTTCTCCTAATATTTAAAGTCTCCTCCACCTAAAAATTCTTTTAATAGAGAATTGTTTGGTACATATTCTTTTGGTATTTCTTCAAAATATTTTAACATATTAATTAGTCTAGTTGCTTCTGCATATTCTTTGTCTTCTTTTGTGATTTCTTCTAATAGTGGCATAACGATTGGTTTTAATGCCCCTATTTCATATACGAGTGATGTATTAAAAATAAAGTTTGCTTCTTCTTGAAATGGGAATATATTTTTCTTTTCTCCTTCATTTACTTTATTCCACGTACTAATTGTATGTTTTGCTGAGTATCCTCTAAATTGATGGTCTCTTACTATTCTTCTTATTAATCTTGTGTCTGTTGTTGAAATCCTATTAAATCTATCTAAGTTTAACACCGTTAAAGCACTGATATAGATTTTATATTTTTGTTCAGCTGGTATTTTGCTTGTTAATTTGTCATTTAAGCAATGAATTCCTTCTATTACCAATACTTCGTCCTTTTCTAGTTTTAGCTTTTTACCATTGTATCTCTTTGTTCCTTCATAGAAGTCAAACTCTGGCATTTCAACTTCTTCTCCATTTAATAATCTTGTTAAGTGTTCATTAAATAGTTCTAAGTCAATGGCTTCCAAACATTCAAAATCATAATCTCCATTTTCATCTCTTGGAGTATCTTTTCTTTCCACAAAATAGTTGTCTACAGATATCGTCACTGGTTTTAGTCTATTTAGTTTTAATTGAATGCCTAATCTTTGTGCAAATGTGGTTTTTCCTGATGAAGATGGCCCCGCAATTAATACCATTTTGATGTTTTTATTTTTTGCAATATTGTCTGCCATTTTGGAAATTTTCTTTTCATGCAATGCTTCTGCTAATAAAATAATATCTTTAACTGTTCCTTCCTCTATTGCTTCATTAATTCGATAAAGTCTATCAATATTTAAAATCTTATTAATATCATCATATTCTTCCATTGCCCATGCCAATTTCTTATTTTTTACAAATTTCGGCATTCTTTCTGGATCACTTTGACTTGGATATCTTACTAAAAATCCATCATTATATTTTACAATTTCAAATATTTTGGTAACCCCTGTTCGATTTGCTAATGTTCCATAACAATAATTATAGTAATCTTCACAATAATACATAAAAATTTCAGGATTATCTTCCAAATCTAGTTGTAGTCTTCCTTTTGATGTTTTTGTTTCTTCAAAAAATTTTGTTGCTTCTTCTCGATTCATAATCACTTGTCTAATAGGAAGATCTTCTTTTACAATTCTTCTTACCTCTTGTGTCAATTGATCTATAAATTCATCTGTTACTTCTTCATCAATTAAATCACAAAACATAGCATTTGATAATTGGTAATTCACTTCCATTTTTTTATTTGGACAGATTTTTTCAAATGCTTTTCCTACGATGTACAATAATGTTCTTCTATACACCTTCATTCCTTCATTTGATGATGTATCGATTAACTCTATTGTTCCATCTTCTTCTATGCAATATGCTAAGTTTTTATATTCATTATTGAAAGTTGCTGCCAATACAGTATATGGATTTTTTTTAATTTCTTCTTTTAAAGCCTCACAAATTGTCATTGGCTTATCGATTTCTATAATTTTATCTTTATATTGTATCTTCATATATTTCCTCCTTTTGCATCCCAATTCATTGTAACGTAAAACATTCTATAAGTCAACCTGGATTGTTGATGATTTTGGGATGGAGAAAAAATCATCAAAGTTTATGAATAAAATTCATATTTCTGGATATATTTTAAATAATGATAATACATAGGAGGGATTTGTTATGGATATGGAAAGAATTCATTCGATTTTAAATAATAAAGAAAAATGTGATGTGTTTTATGATGATAGACCTGTATGGATTCAAGGGGTTAATGAAAATATAGCTAAAGTTGGCTTTATTGATAATTTTGAAGAAAAGGATGTTTTTATTCAAGATTTATATGAAAGAAATTTGTATAATTAAAAAGATTTGATCTTATGACTTTCCTAATAAGAACAAATCGGAAAGCCTTAACATTTTTACTAATTTTATATTTTTTCTTTGGCTTTCCGTAAATTTGTTCTGCGCCAATTTTACGTAAGTAAAATTGTGTGCAACCGTTGGAGCATAGCGACTTTTATATAATAGGAAAGTATCACTTTCCTATTATATGAATAAAAGGTAGTAAGCCAATTTTACTACCTTTTCTATTTTTCTATTGTATCTGATGTGCTGTACTTACTGATGTTCCTTCTCCTTCTGTTATACTGATGTCAGATTCTAGAGAAACTACGGGGCGGACACCGTAATAGGTGAGAATGGTACAAAGATAATCATAAGAGAAGAACAAGAAATTATAATCCACGTAGCCAGACACAACGCGCAAGCCAAAGCCAACATTGCCTTCATCTGTTCCAATATACGGAGAAGCCAACCAGTATTCTTGACCACTTGATGTTCTTGAAAATAACATTTCATACTCTGTACTACTTGTCTCTATTCCAGCAGTTGTCCCACTTTCACTTGTTGTTAATGTATTTGGGTAATAAGAATATTCTGTATTTCTTAAAGTTGTATTGTCTCCATTTGCTAATGTTTTCCATAATTCATTTCTTTCATCATAATATCTGAAACTATTATAAGGACTTGTTTGACTTGATATTTCATTTATTCCGCTATATCCTATACTACTTCCATTATTGGTATATGTCACTTGATTTCCATATTCCCATAGTTGCCCATCTTCGTATGGCTTTCCATTTCCTGTATTATTAGGGTCATATCCTGTGATTTTATTGATATCATCTACATCAATGCTTCTTGCTCCACTGGCTCCTTTTCCTTTTCCATATATTGCACATATAGCTTTTAATTCATCTACACCATATTGATATCCTGTTTGTCCTCTTAAAAAGAAATAATATTGACCTCCATCTTCAAATCCTCCACTTACTGGCCCCACTATATCTGCTGAGATTAATAAGATTTCGTCCGTGTCTTCATCTATTCCTAGCACTCTCCATCCATTCGTGTTTGTTGCTACACTAAAATATTGATCTCTATATCCATTTCCTCTATTCATTGTTCCGTCTTCACCTGTATCAGAGTTTACAGTTCCTGCTGGAGATTTGTATGAATAATTAATTCCATTTTCTGTATCTGTATCTGTTATAGCTCCTCCATTTGTTGGGTCATAATTTACATAGTCTCCTATTTTTATTTCTGTTGTTCCATCTGTTATTACTGTTTCTCCCTCTGTATTTGTTGTCTCTGCCCATTTTCCTGGTTTCTTTACTGTTCCATCTTTACTAATTTTAACTGGATATCCATCTACCGTTACTGTAAATGGATAACTGTCATCTGTGATCGGATTTGGTACATCTTCTATTCCTTCTATTTGATTCAAGTTATCCCTTAAATCATCATTATCGATATTTCCATCTCTTCCTATACTTCCTGCTACTGCTATTTGCACCTGCTCTTCCGCATTTGCTTCTCCTGTTTTTTCTTTTGCCTCACTTGCCCTCGTTAATATTCCATTCTCTCCTGTTAAAGTTGCAATGGTAACCCCTGCTAATATTAGTAAAACAATAATTGTTATGACCAAGGCAATTAATGTTATACCTCTATTCTTTCTATTTTCTTTGTTTTTCATTTCTTCTAAATTCTCCTTTCTTTTGTTTCTTTTGATTTTTTATGTAATATTCATTTGTGCTCATCTTTTCGCTTTTTGCATTGGAAATTTGCTTTTAACTTAACTCTATATAAAATTTTCTTTTAAAACTATCCTATTGAACATTTATTTTCGTAAATAGTATTCACTTTTTTTTACTTTTTATACCAATCCTACGATGTGTTTTTCAATGTACGCATTATTTACAGAAATACTTCCGTTAGCAATTTTATTTTATATATTTTATTGAATTAAGTCAATATGTTGTCGTATTTTATTTCTCGTTTTTTTCTTAGAGTCTAATACTCTAAGAAATTAGAATGTTATTTAAAATTGTTGGTACTACTGGCTTTTAATATTTTTTATTATCTAAAAATTTATTAAACGTTTAGAAATTTTTACATATACTTTTTCAAAATTTCTTTAAGTATTTTTATTGACATTGTTATATTTTACTGCTAAAATTTAATTGAAAAAATTTTTCTTAGAGTATTAGACTCTAAGAAATTTTTATTTTCATTTTAAGTTGTGAGACAAAAAAAGTTTCATATTGTTTCCTATTGAATAAAAAAAAGGTAACATATTCAGTGCTACCTTCTAATTTTGTAAAATTTTTACCTAATTTCATAAACTATTTTCTATATTTCATATAATTTGAAAATTTGTGCATATTTGCTTTGTAATCATTTTTTATATAATTCCGATTTTACTATTAAAATCCCATTTTATTTATCCTTTTTGTCATATTTTTCTAAACCGTTTCTAATAGCGATGTTAATTAATTTAGATATGGATATCCCATATTTTTCTCGCATGTCTTCAAGCTTTTTATACATAGATTCCCTTATAATAACTGATCTTGCGACATTAATGTCGTTATTTTCTTTTTTGTATATCACAATTTTTTCGCCTAGTTCTAAGTCGTCTATACAAGCATCCACAATTTTATTAACAGAGGCATCTAGTTCATTTTCAGATATTTCTTTCAACCTATCATAGAGATTGCCTTCTATTTCTGTTGATTTTTTTACCCATTTTTCTTTATTCAAAAATCTCTCATACCATTCCATTTTTATATCTCCTAATCCCCAATATATTGGTATTAATTATACAATAACCAGTTACTAGTTTTAATTACCTTTTATTTCCATTTTAAAAACCTTATAAGGTTGATAACTTTTCTAATTTATTTTATAATGGCATAAACGTAAGAAAGGAATGTTTGTTATGAGTAAATTATATGAAAAATATAAGTCTTTAAAATTAGAAAATTCTTCTAAATTATATTTATTTAAAAGTGGTATTTTTTACATTTTTTTGGATGAGGATGCCATTAAAATGTCAAAGCTTCTAAATTTAAAATTAACAAATCTGAACGAAACAATCGTTAAGTGTGGATTTCCTGTAAAAAATGCAGATAAATATATTCATTTAATAAAATTGAATAATTATGAAATTGATATTATTGATTCCTCTAATACTTCTACCTATTCTAATTTCAATTATGTATTAAATGAAGAAATAAAGCAATTTATTAGGGATTTATCTGAGATTGACTATTATCAATTATCTGTTTCAGAAGCTTTTGCCTTAATAGAAAAGATTTCTAATAAGGCTAAACGAATTCTCTCTAATGAAAAATACTAAAAAATGGAGGTATATGCTATATGAAAAGAAAAGGAAATTTATATCCTGAAATATATAAATTTGAGAATATTCTTAGTGCATTTAATGAAGTATGCAGAAATACTAAAAATAAAAGAAAAGTAGCTAATTATAAACAATATAAATGTATTTATATTACTAGAATTTATAATACTTTAAAAAATAAAAGTTATGAGGTTGGACCTTATAATATTTTTACTATTTATGAACCCAAAGAAAGAAGGATTGTTAGTCAAAGTATTCATGATAAGATAATAAATCATTTAGTTGCAAGATATTTATTATATCCATCAATCCTTCCTTGTTTAATACCAGAAAATGTTGCCAGCAGAAAAAATAAAGGAAGCAAAGAAGGTTTAAGACTTGCACAAATGTATCATAAAAAGTGCAAAATAAAATATGACTCCTATTATATTTTAAAATGTGATATCAGTAAGTTTTTCTCTAGCCTTAACCAAGAAATTCTTAAGCAAAAACTGAAGAGAAAAATAAAAGATAAAGATGCTTTAGATATTATTTTTAAAATTATTGACAGTGAAGAAAATGGCTTAGGTATTGGAAATATGACCAGTCAAGTTTTGGCTATTTTTTATTTAAATGATTTAGATCATTACATAAAAGAAGAACTAAAAATAAAATATTATGTTCGTTATCAAGATGATTTTCTTTTATTTCATCCTTCAAAAAGTTATTTAAAAGATTGTTTTGAAAAAATAAAGCTATTTCTATCTAAAGAAAAATTATTTTTAAATAACAAAAGTAGAATTTATAAAAATACCAATCATTTTATTTTTTTAGGTAGAACTATATCTGGAAAATATGGAAAATATCGTAGTTTAAAAAGGAAATTGAAATATAAGAACTATCTTTATACAACTGGTAAAATCTCTTTACCAAGTTACCTAAGTAGTTTCATTAGTTATAAATTCATTAGAAAAAAAGTAGTTATTAATTAACTACTTTAAAAACAGTACTAAATTATATTCCCCTTCGATTTCTCTACTAACAAATATAATTATCTATTTTTTGTTTATAACAATTTTCATTGTTATAGGACTATGGTTTGTTTCTATATTATCTCTTATATAATTTATAATTATATAACCACAGTGTATAGAAGCTACGGGGCGCACAGCCATCCTGTTCGCATTCCAGTTGCCATTTGAATTGAACAAGTTGTTGTTGCTGTTCACGTTGCCATCGTCGACAACGCCAGGCCCGAAATTCGCATTGCCAAAATTCGCATTGACTCCAGGAGACGCTAGCCTCATCAACCAAGCCCACTTTTAATTTTTTTCATTTTGATTTTTTATTGATTTTTTCCAACCTATTGTATATTTTACTATGTCATCCAATTTTTCTCCAAATTTCACATATCTTTTCAAATTGATAATTTGCTTGTCATAGCAAAGATTTAGTAAGAAATCCATTACTTTAATCCTAGCAACAATACTATCTAATCTTTCCATTCGATTTGCAGACTCGGAAATATTTGCTTTATAAGCCTCTTCTAAAATATCATAACTTAAGTTTCTAATTCTTGTTTTTATTTCCATATCTTTTTTAGGAAAATTCACTAAATATTTATCTATATACACAATAAATTCTCGAATAAAATTGATTACTTTAAACTTTTCTTCTTTCATTGATTAATTTCTCTATTCCTTCTATTAATTGTTTATCTTCCCTATTTTCCAGTAAATATGCATATATTTTTTCTATTCTCATTTTGCTTACATTTTTCTTTTTTCCTATTTCATAAAATTCATCATATTTGTTCAAATTTTTATTATCACTTTTTTCTATAATTTCATAATTATTTCTTCTATCCAAAATAATATAATTTATCTTTTTTTCTTCTAATACGCTTATTACTTTGTTCAATGCATTTTGTGGAAAAGAACAGGTATACATATTATGATTTAATATATTGATTTTATAATTAAATATATATGAAATAATATAACTATCTCTCCCATAACAATAATAAAAATTCCCTACTTTTACTAACACAATATATTTGTAATGAATTTCTTTTACATTTTGTACTATATTAATAATTCCCATTTTTTCTCCATTTTTAAAGGTTCCCCAGAAGTCCAAAGGCCTTCTTGGGAAAACTTTACTTTCTATTTAATTTTCACTTGATACTAATCCATCTGGTCCATTTAAGTATCCTGAATCTATTTGTGGGTCATTATTTTCACAATTAGTCCATATATCTCCTGCTGTACTTCCTAATCCACCTGCTTCTTCCAATGTGACACTAGATTTTAGAGAAACTACGGGGCGCACAGCCATCCTGTACGCACTCCAGCGGCCATTAGAATCGAACAAGTAGAGGTAGCTGCTCACGCGGCCACCGCCGACAACGCCAGGCCCGAAATCCGCACGGCCAAAACCCGCATAGACTCCAGGAGACGCTAGCCAATAGCTTTTTCTATAACTATCTGTTGATGTTGTACCTGCAAACAATAAATCATATAAAGTTTTATTTTCTCCTTCTGTTCCAGCGATATTATACGAATAATAATATGCATTTCCGTCCACAGTCTCTCCCACTTTTTGTTTTCCATAATCCTTTTCATATTTATCACTCATATAGTTTTCTGGTGCATAATCTCCATCATTATACGTATAGGAATCTCCAAAATAACCTGTATAACCATTATTTAAACGTGTACCAT
Source organism: uncultured Clostridia bacterium (assembly GCA_944388685.1). The sequence continues at coordinate 9,622 of CALXJS010000029.1, forward strand.
CCTCTAATTTATACATATAGTTTTCTTCTTCATTTACAGCAATTCCTAATGCATGATTAATATCATTGATAGTTATACTTCTTGCTTCTGTTGCGATACTTGGATTTGCATATATATTACATATTTTATTTAATGTATTTTTACAATTTATGTAACTTTCTGCTCCTTGTAAAATTAGATATGGCGTCGTTTGTTTTCCTGTTTCACCGTTCTGCAGTCTGTTCATCTTTTTTTATTGGTGATTCTGTTGTTATTAATATTTGATCTTCTGCTTCATTTAGCCCTAACACTCTCCATCTCGTATCTTCACTTACTGTATAAGATTGGTATGCACTATAATCTCCTCCACCAGTATAACCTGTTTCTTCTTCACTTAATGCTCCTGTTGTCGCACTCTCATCTGCTGGTTTATAATTTATATAGTCACCTATATGTAGATGTTTTCTCTCAGCCGTTTGCGTACACGCACTTCCTCCAATACAATTATCAGCTTGTGCATTTTCAAACAATTCTACCAATGTCGCACCAAAAGAAATCTTTTTATCTGCTACTGTAATACTTTCCCCCGCAAGTAATTTTTCTCTTTCTTCATCTGTTATTGTCCCATTCTCCCAAAGTCGATTAATAATATCCTCCTTTTCTTCTGCTGAATTACTTCCTGTCTGTTCATCTGCTAATTTATTTAGTTCCCATAAATCTTTTTCTTCTTTTATTGTTGCATATCTAGTTTCTTCTCTTGCATCTGTTGCTCTTGTTAAGATTCCATTTTCTCCTGTCAATATCGCAATGGTAACACCTGCTAAAATCAATAACACAATTATTGTTATTACTAACGCAATTAATGTAATACCTTTGTTTTTTCGGGTTTGAATCTTTCCCTTTGTTTGACTTGTCTTTTTGTTTTCCTTATTTTTCATCATTTGCTTTTCACTTTCCTTTCTTTTTTTATATTTTTGTACAAAGAAAGTATAGCATAATGAATTTTGTTTTTCAAGTTATTTTCCACGTTAATGTGGTTTTTTGGTCATGTTATTTAATTTGTATTTTTGATATTCTAATATTGATTTATACATATTTTCAAATATTTTTAAAAAAATAATCTTATCAACTGGAGGTTATAATGAAAAAGGAAAAAGATAATTTACAAATTTTAATTGGTCAAAATTTAAAAACTATCAGAACTTCTTTAGGATTAACTCAAGAAGAAGTTGCCGAGTCTCTTGGTCTTGCTCCTAGATATGTATCAGATATAGAACGTAATAAAACCAAGGGTAGTTTAACAACTTTAGTAAAATTATGTAATTTATATAAAGTAACCCCTACAATTGTTTTAAAGGATTATCTGGTTATGTCAGATACACAATTAGATGATACAATAGCTGGATTTAATAATTTGGGTGAAAATGAAAAAGATATTATTAGAAAATTAGTTCAATATATGAATCATACAAAAAAACAATCCCAATAACTCAAAAACTAAATACCACCAGCTTAGACTTTTACTAGTTAATGTAAAACTAAATTTGTCCTATTAGAATCATTTTAATGCCTGTAAAATGATTTTAATAGCTGTTTTAAATCCTAATTCAAATTGACTTTCAGCTTCTATACTTATTTTTTGATTTGTATACTCAATGTATTTTTCTACATTTTCTTTGGAAAATTCTTGAAATAGCTTTCTCTCCATTTTTCTTATTCTGCTCGTTACTTCCACATATTCTTTCGTTTTATTCATATGTTGTAACTCTTCCATATCATTACAATAAATTTTGTGAATAATATTTTTTTCTTTTTTACTGTCATAAATTTTATTTATAATATCTTTTTCTAAATTTTCAAATACATATTTTTTCAAATCCATTTTTATCCTTTGTTTTGTACTTTACAATCATTTATAGCATACATAAAAACCTCTTGGGGTTATTTTTTATAAAATCACACTTTTCTTATACAAAATTTATCTTACATTTTATAAATGTTCTTTTTAGCAAAATTTTTCTGTACAAAAAGTAATGAACTTTAAGGACTAATCCCTAAAGTTCATTTTCACATGTTCCTGTTTCTATTTCATTTTTAATATTCTCTAATGTATCACTCGCAATTTTATTTAATGCTTCTTTTGTAAAGAATGCTTGATGAGAAGTAATAAATACATTTGGCATAGAAAGCAAAATTGATAAGTTTTTATCTCTTACATAGCTATTAGACATATCTCTTAAGAAAAATTCTTCTTCATCTTCATATACATCTAATCCGACTCCACCAATCTTTCCTTCTGATAATTTTTGAACAAGGTCATTTGTATTGATTAATTTTCCTCTACTACAGTTAATGATAATAACGCCTTTTTTCATTTTTGCAATGCTTTCTTTATTAATCATTTTTTCTGTATCTTTTAATAATGGGCAATGTAGAGAAATAATGTCAGACTCTTTATATAGTGTATCTAAATCTACATATTCAAATCCTACTTCTTCTCTAAATTTCTCATCTTGATAAGTATCATAAGCCAGAATTCTTGTTCCAAATCCTTTCATGATATTAATAAAGGCTTTTCCAATTCTTCCTGTACCAATAACACCGACTGTCTTACCATGAATATCAAACCCTAATAATCCATCTAAAGAGAAATTATATTTTCTAGTTCTTTGATATGATTTATATAATTTTCTATTAATACTTAATAATAACCCAACAGCATGTTCTGCAACTGCATATGGTGAATATTGAGGTACACGTACAATTTTTAAATTTCCTTTATCTTCTATTGCAACATTATTGAAACCTGCACATCTTAATGCTAAAATTTTAACACCATTTTCTTCTAATATTTTTAGTGTTTTGCTATCTGCTTTATCATTTACGAAGATACATACAACATCAAATCCTTTTGTTAGTGGTGCTGTTTCATTATTTAACTTTGATTCAAAATACGTAATATCATATTTGTATTCTTTATTATATTTATTGAATACTTCCTTATCATAATTTTTTGTGTCAAAAAATGCTATTTTTACCATTTTACATCCTCCTAAACTATAAAATTCCAACTCTTTCATTATATAACCTTTTTATGGAAATTTCAATAGCTTTTATCGTAAAAATCCAATAATAACATAATTAGTGTTACCATCTATGGTCAATTTTTAAAACATCTTAAATTAATATTTTATTTCTAAAGTTCATTATTCAAATTTTCCCATTCTTGCATTTTATCTTCTATTTCTTGATTGATTTTTTGGATTTCTTCTTGTAATTCATTTAATTTTATATAGTCTGAGCAAATCTCTTCTTTTGTCATCTCCTTTTCAATTTCTTGAATTTTGTTTTCTTTTTCCTCTATCTCTTTTTCAATTTTGTTCATTTTATTTTGTATTCGATTTCTTTCTTTTTCTATAAAATATGGATTGTTTTCCTTCTTTTTTTCTTTTGCACTTTGAATGTTTTCTATACTTTCTATGTTAGAATTATTTTGTTCTTCTATTATATTGTTCTGCTCTTTGTATTCCAAAAATTCTTGATAATTTTTATCATAAAAAGTTACCTTTCCATTATCAAATTCTAATATACAATCTGCTAGTTTATTGACAAAATATCGATCATGAGAAACAAAAATTAAAGTTCCTGTATAATCTTTTAAGATGTTTTCTAAGCTTTCTTTTCCTAAAATATCCATGTGATTTGTTGGCTCATCTAGTAACAAGACATTTGGTTCGCTTTTTAGAATTTTGCACAGTTGCAAACGTCCTCTTTCTCCTCCTGATAATACATTTATTTTCTTAAAAACATCTTCTCCTGTAAAAAGAAAGGTTCCTAATAAGGTTCTTACTTGTGTCGTTGTTAATTCTGGAAACGTTTCTGCCATTTCTTCAAATACTGTATTTTCTGGATTAGAAAATTCCATCTGTTGGTCAAAATATCCTGTTTGCACATGATATCCAAATTCAACTTCTCCACTAATTTTAGGAATATCCCCATTTAATGTTTTTAATAATGTGGATTTTCCTGTTCCATTTTCTCCGATGATTCCTAGTTTTTGCCCCTTATATAATTCAAAAGATACTTCTGCAATTGGCTTATCATAGCCTATTTGTAATTTATCAACTTTTAATACAAGTTTTCCACTTTGTGTTTTGACATCAAAATTTGCATAAAATGTTTTTAAATCATATTCTTCTGGCTTTTCGATAATTGTCATTTGCTCAATCTTTTTTAATTTGGATAATGCCATTTTGGCTTTTGTTGGTTTATATCGAAATCTATCTGCAATGGCTTGTAATCTCTTAATTTCCGCTTGTTGATATTCATAATCTTTTAATTGTTTTTCATATCTTTCTCTTTTTTGTCTTTCAAAATCTATATAATTTCCCTTGTATTCCACCATGCTAGCATATTCTATTTCATATACTTTGTTCACAATCTTATCTAAAAACATTCTATCATGTGATACAATCACAACGGCTTTTGGATAATTTTTCAAGTAATTCTCCAACCATTCAATGGCTGTAATGTCTAAATGGTTTGTTGGTTCATCTAATAATAAAATATCTGGCTTACTTAACAACAATTTTAAGAAGGCAATTTTAGTTCGTTGTCCTCCAGAAAATTCACTTATTTTTTTACTTTTATCCTCTTCTTTAAAACCAAATTTTTTAATCGCTGTTTCATATTCTTTTTTATACAGATATCCACCTTGTATTTCATATTGTTCTAGGGCATTAGTATATTCTTTGATTGTTTTTTCGTCTGTTTGGTCTTGTAACGCTTTTTCCTTTTCTTGTATCTTTTCTTCTAATTTTAATAAAGGCTCATACACTTCTAATATTTCCTCTAACATGGTTTTATTAGAATTTTCAAAATTCATTTGTTTCAAATAGCCAATGACAGGATTTCCTTGTTTGTATACATGAAATTTTTCTTCTCCAATTCCTTCTTCTAAAATGTCATTGTCTATAAGGGCATTTAGAAATGTGGTTTTTCCTGCTCCATTTCTTCCAATAATGGCTATTTTATCTTTTTCTTTTATTTCAAAATTGATTTCTTCTAATATCGTTTCGGCCCCATAAGATATAGAGCCATTTGTAATTCTGTAGTTCATTTTTTCTCTTCCTTTTTCTTATTCTTCTATGCTTGTGGTTATTTTCATATATACTATATTATCATAAAATGTTAGAAAAAAATAGTGTGTATTATAAAACAAATCTAGTGATGATTTAATTTCACTCACTAGATTATATACGCTCTATATTTATTTGGTTATAAATTTGGGAATTTCCTTTTTTCTCTTATAAATTTCTATTGTATCTGATATGCTTTTCCTGCTGAACTTCCGTCTCCTCCTGATATATTGGACATTACTGTGTTTTATTGATATTATATTTTTAATTTTTTTCTTTAAGTTTCGAACTTAAAGATTTTTTATTGTATTTTTTCTACATATATTTTATCATTTACTGCTACTACTGTGTAGCTGTTTAGATTCTTTATCTCTTTTATTTCTTCAAAGTTTCCATATTCCTCTATTTGCTTTTTTGCTTCTTCTTGTTTTTCTTTTAATTTTCCAGCTTCTTCCTTCTTTAAATATTTAAATTCTATCATCACACCTTTATATCCTTTGCTTTGGTCTTTTGGTATTAACAGAATATCTGGGTATTTTCTTTGGACTTCCATTTCTGATTTTAATCTAAATATTTTTAAGTTCATGGCTATACAGTAAAAAATTAATTTTACATATTTTTCATCAAATCTTTGGTAATCTCTGTTGGATAAATTTTTTAAATATTTTCCTAACATTTCTACAATTTTGTCTATCTTTCCTTCTAATGCAATTTCTCGTAGCATTTCATTATAATCACTTTCTGTTACTTGTAAGTCTGTTTCTTGTTTTAAAATCTCCAAAAAGTACTCTGAATAAATTTCTTTCATTACTTTATTGGGAATTTTTAGTTCTGGCTTTTCAAATTCTTCTCCTGCGATTGTTAAATATCCTAAGTAAAATAACATAGATATTAAATCCATCTCTGTAAATTCCATGGCTGGATTAAATTTTTGCCTTATATCACTAACAATCCCTTCTCCTGATACTGTCTTTTCGATTACGTTTTCTCTTTCTTCTCCTTTGCACAAATCTAGCATTTTTCCTAATTTTGTGTAATCACTTGCTATATTCATATCAATTAGTTGGTCTGGTATTCTTCCTAATTCTGTATAACTATTTAGAAAATATAAACACATATTAGAATTATATATTTTTTCTTTTCCATGTAATGAAAATCTATATCCATCATAATTTTCTCTCATTATTGGCAATAATTCTTCTTGTTTTTCTTCTTCTATATTTTGTTCTTTCATCAATGTTCTTAGTTCTTGTTCCGTAAATCCCATCATCGCATTAAATCTTTCATCTTGCGTCTTATCTGAACTGATATTAAATCCTGATGTTAAGCTATCTAATGTGATTGGTGCTACACCTGTTATAAATATTCTGTCTACTACACTTTCTGTTCCCTTTTTCAATATTTCATACCATTTTCTTACTTTCCCGTTTTTTGATACCAAATTTTTAAATTGATTTGTATTAAATCCTAGTAATTCATTTGCAAAGTGATCGTATTCATCTATAATGACATAGATTTTTTCGTCTGTTTTTTGTAACTTAAAAGCCTCTATTAAAGCATTTAATAATCCTTCTGCTGTTAATTCTGGATTTGTATAAAAATCTAAAGAATATTTTTTTGCAAATCCATCTATTGATATCGCAACGCTTTCTTTGAATCCTTTTATTGTTGTTTCTTCATTTTCTGTATCTATCCCTGAAAAATTAAATTTTAATATATGATAACTATTTTTTAGTTTTGTTGGATGTTTTCCTATATATGTGTTTCCGTATAATTTTTCAAATTTATCTGCTTTTTTGAAATCGTAATAGTTTTCTAATGTACTTGTAAATAACGTTTTCCCAAATTTTCTTGGACGCAAAAATAAAATCCTTTTTTCTGCTAAGTTTTCCATTTTTTCTATATACATTGTTTTATCTACATAATAATATCCATCTTCTACTAATTCTTCATAATTACTAATTCCATATGGCAATTTTTTCACTTTAACCACTTCCGTTCTTTAATTTATTATCTATTATAAATTGTCAAAATAACATCTCCTTTGGCGACTTTTGCAATATTATTTTCTTTCCTATTATATACAATTATGATAAAAAAATAAAGGAATTTTTATAAATTCCTTTATGAAAAATTTAGGTTCTACAATTATATAATAAATGTTGGAATACATACGATTGGGCGGACTTTACACGATACAGTCATTGCTATCATAAAATGTCTCAAAAAGAAACGTCCCCAATTGGACAAAATTAAAATTCTAATTTTTCTTCTAACCAGTTTGCTACTTCATCTATTGGAAGTCTAATTTGTTCCATGGTATCTCTATCTCTAATAGTTACTGTATTATCTTCAAGTGTATCAAAATCTACTGTTAAGCAATATGGTGTTCCAATTTCATCTTCTCTTCTATATCTCTTTCCAATACTTCCTGTTTCGTCATAGTCACACATAAATTTCTTGCATAATTTTTCATGTACTTCTTGTGCTTTTTCTGATAATTTTTTAGATAATGGAAGTACGGCTATTTTGAATGGTGCTAATACTGGATGTAAATGTAATACTACTCTTGTGTCTCCTTCTCCAATTTCTTCTTCATCATAGGCATTGCATAAAAATGCTAATGCAACCCTGTCTGCTCCTAGAGATGGTTCGATACAATATGGTACATATTTTTCGTTTGTTTCTGGGTCTGTATAGGTAAAGTCTTCTTTTGAAACTCGCATGTGACTCTTCAAGTCAAAATCTGTTCTATCTGCAATTCCCCATAATTCTCCCCAACCAAATGGGAATGTAAATTCAATATCTGTTGTGGCATTACTGTAATGTGAAAGTTCTTCTTTTGAATGGTCTCTTAGTCTGATATTTTCTTCTTTCATTCCTAGACTTAATAGCCAATTTTTACAGAATTCTTTCCAATATGCATGCCATTCTAAATCTGTTCCTGGTTTACAGAAGAATTCTAGTTCCATTTGTTCAAATTCTCTTGTTCTAAATGTGAAGTTTCCAGGTGTAATTTCATTTCTAAATGCTTTTCCAATTTGTGCAATTCCCATTGGTAATTTTCTTCTAGTGGTTCTCATCACATTTTTAAAGTTTACAAATATACCTTGTGCTGTTTCTGGTCTTAAGTAAATTTCTGCTGTTTTATCCTCTGTTACTCCTTGGAATGTTTTAAACATTAAATTGAATTTTCTGATATCTGTGAAATTTGTTTTTCCACAATTTGGACATGGAATTTTATTTTCATTAATAAAATCTATTAATTCCTGGTCAGACATACCATCTGCAATCATATCTTTTCCATTTTCATGTGCCCATTCTTCTATTAGTTTATCTGCTCTATGTCTTGTTTTACATTCTTTACAATCAATTAGTGGATCTGAGAAACCGCCTACATGTCCTGATGCTACCCATGTTGTTGGATTCATTAAAATAGCTGCGTCTAATCCTACATTGTATTTACTTTCTTGTATGAATTTTTTTCTCCATGCCATTTTGACATTGTTTTTTAGTTCATTTCCTAGAGGTCCATAATCCCAAGTATTTGCTAAACCTCCATAAATTTCTGAACCAGGGTAAATATATCCCCTATTTTTGCAAAGTGCTACTAAAGTATCCATTGATTTTAACATAACAATTCCTCCTCAAAAATTTCTTAATATATGATATTTCGTTCTCATTTGCAATATTTGTTTCATATATTGTATTATCTTTATTAAAAAAAGTAAAGAATTTTTTTAAAAAAATATTGATAAAATCCTTTTTTTATGCTAATATATTAACTGTGTTTAATTTATAGGGGTATAGTGTTAATGGTAGCACATCGGTCTCCAAAACCGCCTGTGAGGGTTCGAATCCTTCTACCCCTGCCAAAGCAAGAAAGGAATATTATAAATATTATGATAATTATAGGTGTTTATGGTGGGAGTGGAAGTGGAAAAACTACTGTCACCAAATTACTTCATAATAAAATAGAAAATTCATTTGTTCTAGATCTTGACAAATTTATGCACTATTATACAAATATACATAAAAATGAACTTATCAATAAATTAGGTCTTGAAAAAATAGATTTTGAACTAGAATATTTATTGAATTATTGTACTAAATCTATAAACAGCATTAATATTTGGGTACAAACAATTGAAAAAGATATAAAAAAAGAAATTCTAAATAGCATAGAAAATATTAGAAATACTGAAAATACTGTAAATGCTATTATTATAGATTGGGTATTCCTTCCATTGCTCAATGATTTGTTTTTAAAAATTGATTATACCATTTGCGTTAAATGCGATTTTGACAAGAGATATATTAGATTAAAAAAACGTTTAGAACAAAACGGAAAATTGAATAACTGGAAAGAACAAGATTTATTAAACAGATTAACATATACTGCACTAGATGAATACGGATACTCTTCAACTTATACATTAACTAACAATTCTTCTTTAGAACAATTACAAAATAGTATAGAAAATTTAACATTTTAATAAATTTTCTATACTATTTAAATTTAAATTTTTCATTTTAAAATCTTTTTATCACATTGCAATAGTGATTTTATTTTCTATCATTTTTATTTAAATGAGGTGATTTTTATTTTTCAAACTCTTAAATCTTTTATATACATCCTAATTTTTTTACTTTTATTCATTACCATCTTTTTTACTCCCATCATAAGTTCAAATGGTGTTTATTATCAAAATAATTTAGATTCTGAAATCATTTCTATCAATCCAGATGGTTTTGTTTGGCCTATTCCTGGTTATACGAGAATTAGTTCTTATTTTGGTAAAAGAGTTTCTCCTACTTCTGGTGCTTCTTCTTTCCATTCTGGTATTGATATTCCTGCACCAGAAGGAACAAAATTGATTGCAGTAGCTGATGGTGAAATTACTTTTACCCAATTTTTAGGTGCTGGTGGATATACTATTACCCTTTCTTTTGATAATTATAAAGTTACTTATTGCCATTGTTCTCCAAATTATATTGTTAAAGTGGGAGATATCGTAAAACAAGGACAAGTCATTGGGTATGTTGGTCCCAAATATGTTTATGGGGTAAAAGGTAACCAATATTCTGACTCAAGTGGTAAACCTACCAATGGAGCCACAACTGGAACCCATCTACATTTAGGAATCCGAATAGATGGTAATTATCAAAATCCATTAGATTTTTTCTGATAATTCTAGTCTTTGTATATTTCAAACTAAATTCAATAGGATACATCCCAAATTAACAAAATTTGTATTATATAGAGTTACTGGAAGTATATTTTTTCTTAAATCCTCTCTTTTCATATATATTCCCCATTTTTTCTCTAAAATTATTAATTCTATTATATGATAAGAATCCCTAATAGCAAGAAAAAACACTAAAAATGAATTTTAGTGTTTTTTCTTTACATATCATCATCATTATTTTCTTCTTTATTTTCTTCGCCTTGAGTTGATTGCTTTTTATCCTCTTGTTCTTCTTGGTCGTCATCACATCCATGACAACCTGAACAACTTCCATTACATTCTGCATCTTCTTCTAAATCTCCTGACCAATCTAATTCTATAATGTTATTACATACAGGACATTCTATTTCTGTCTTGTTCTCATCGACATCTATAACAAATTGATTATCACAATATGGACAAATAATTTCAAAATCAAATCCTTCATCAGAATATATATCTTTTTCAATATTATCGATAATTTGTTGCATTTTGTTCATTTTATCATCTATCTCTTTTTGTCGTTCTTCTAACTCATTCATTTTTTGTGTTTTATAGTCTACAAGCATATCCATTTCATCAATTACTTTATCAACAAACATTGAAAATCTTACTTTTACATATTCCAAATCTTCTTTATTTTTTAAATTTTTTTCAATATCTTCTAAAAAATTATTATATTCTTCTCTTAGTTTAGCCATTAAGATTCACCTTTCTATACTCTTTCCATATATTCGCCTGTTCTAGTATCTATTCTTAAGATATCTCCAATTTCAACGAATAATGGTACTTGAATTTCTAAACCTGTTTCTAATTTTGCTGGTTTTCCTGATGTTGTTGTTGTGTTTCCACTAAATCCAGGTTCAGTATATGTAACTTCTAATTCAACAAATATTGGTGGTTCTACTGCAAATACATTTCCTTTATATGAAAGAATCGTTACTTCCATATTTTCTTTTAAGTATTTTAAACAGTCACCTATTTGTTCTTCATTTAATGGAATTTGGTCATATGTTTCATTATCCATGAAATAATATAAACCTCCATCATTATATAAATATTGCATATTTTTCTTTTCTATTTGTGCTGCTGGGAATTTATCTCCTGGGTTAAATGTTTTTTCTAATGTTGCTCCTGTAATTACATTTTTTAATTTAGTTCTTACAAATGCTGAACCTTTTCCTGGTTTTACATGTTGGAATTCTACGATTCTATATACATTTCCCTCCATTTCAAATGTTGTTCCATTTCTAAAATCTCCTGCTGAATATACTGATGCCATTTTCATTTCTCCTTTCATTTTTCAAATACTA
>CALXJS010000030.1 GCA_944388685.1 uncultured Clostridia bacterium
ATATCTACACCTGTATGTAATTTATATTGTCCTGTAATAGGATGTACCCTCATTCCATAATTTGAGGTAATTTTGGTATATCCTGGTACTGGCCAAGCAAGCACGCCTCCTATATATGCTGTGTCTAGTCCTTGTTTTGCAAGTTCTAATATTTGGTTATTAACAGCTTCATACTGTGCTGTTATTTCATCAATTTGTGCTTGTTTTGCTTTTTCCTCATCTGATAATCTTGCTATATAATTTTGCCTTAATGTTTTTGTATTTTGTAATACTGTCGAAGTCTGTGTTTGCGTTTGTAAGGCTGTTGCTAATGATTCTTGATTCTTTTCTAATTTTTGTTTTGATAATTCTATTTCTTTTTTTTGTGTTTCTACTTCATCTAACAAATTTTGATCCATCGAAGTTATCTCTGTAATCAAATAATAATTTGATAAAAACTCAGAGATATTACTTGACTTTAAGAGAACATCAATATATCTTGTATCTCCAGCCTCATAAATTGCAACAAGTCTTTTTTCCATAGTCTGCTTTTGATTTTCATAATTTTTTTCTGCTACTTCTAATTTTGCTTGAATATCTGAGATTTCTGTTTGTAATTGTGTGATTTGTTCATCTAATTGCGTTATTTTTTCCTCTGATTGTTGTATTTTTTCATCTAATTTTTCAATTTGTTGCAAATTTTCTGATAACTGACTTTGCACTTCTTCTAATTGCTCATTAGATTCATCTAATTGATTTTGTAAATCCTGTTGTTGATTTTGTAAGTTAGTCAAATTGCTTTCACTGTCTTCTGCATATACAACAGTTATATATGTACAAATGATGATAAAAGCTAAAACAATACATAAAAATTTACGCATGCTCTACTCCTTTATACTTTTAAATATTTTCTCATAGAAATGATACTACCTATTGCACCAATTCCTATACCTAATAACATATATACAAATATGATTGAACTAAACATATCTGAAAATCCTACTAAACTTACCCCTACCATTTTCATAAATTGTGAATTTACCATTTGCTCAGCAATAAAGTTATATGCAACAGCTACTAGTAATATTGAGATAGCACTTGATATGATTCCTATAATCATACCTTCCACTATAAAAGGCCATCTAATAAAACCATTTGTTGCTCCAACATATTTCATAATAGAAATTTCTTTTCTTCTAGCATGTACTGTTAATTTAATTGTATTTGCAATAATAAATATAGATATAATAATTAGTAATACTAAAATAACACCTGTTACAATTTTTATACCATTTGCCAAGTCAATTAATGTTGATACTGTTTCATTTGAACTGGTTATTTCTTTTACATTATCTAATTTTGAAATTTCTTCTTGCACTTGGTTTAGTAGATTTAAGTCTGTTAAAGTTACAACATAAGAGTCACTAAAAATATTGTTTTCTCCCTCATATCCTTCTAAAAATTCTTCATGCTCTGAGAATTTTTCTTTCATTTGATTTAGTGCAGATTCTTTTGATACAAACTCAATTGTATTAACACCATTTATATTGTTTATTTCATCACCTAGTTGTTGAATTTGTTCGTCTGTTGCTTCCCTTGTTGCAAATACTTGAATTCCTTGTGCATCCTCTACCTCTCTTACAAAATGATTTATATTTTCTCCTAGTATTAAGAATACACCAAATATAATCATAGTTGCACACATAATCATGAGCGAAGCACCAGTAGATTTTTTGTTTTTAAATACATTACTAAATCCTTCTCCAATTAAATACCCTAATATATTATATTTCACAGTTCATACCCACCTTTTTTATCGTCTTTTATAATCTCGCCTTTTCTAACATGAATAACTCTTTTTTTCATTTGATCTACAATGTCTTTTGCATGTGTTGCTACAACAACTGTTGTTCCTCTCATATTAATATCATTTAATAATGTCATAATATCCCATGCTGTATCAGGATCTAAGTTTCCTGTTGGTTCATCTGCAATTAACATTGATGGATTGTTAACTAATGCTCTAGCCAAAGCCACTCTCTGTTGCTCTCCTCCTGACAATTCGTTTGGATACATTTTTGCTTTTCCACTTAATCCTACTAAAGAAAGTACCATTGGAACTTGTCTTCTAATATGTCTTGGTGTGGCTCTTACAATATACATTGCATAAGCAACATTATCATATACAGTTTTATCTGGTAATAGTCTGAAATCTTGAAATACAACTCCCATACTTCTTCTTAAATATGGAATTCTATTTGGTTTTAAAAATGTTGTATCTTTTCCATTGATGATAATATTTCCTGATGTTGGTTCTTCCTCTTTTAGAATTAATTTTATTAGTGTGGATTTTCCACTTCCTGAAGAGCCAACTAAAAAAGCAAATTCACCTTTTTCTATTCTAAAGTTAGCATTTTTTACAGCTTTTGTTCCTGTACTATATGTTTTTGTAACATTTCTAAATTCAATCATCTTTTGCTCTCCTTATATGTGTTTTTTCGCATAATATTCTATTATATAATTTATTCTCTCTAATCATAACAATAAAGAACAAAATTTGCAATAGTTTTTATATAAAAAAACAATAGAAAATGTTGGTTTTTTTGCATTTTCCATTGTTTTTCTCTTTTTTTCTTCATTTCAAAAATTTCACATAAAATTCACATTTGAGAAGATTTTAAAAACAGACGCCTCCTGGTTACAGTTCAGTATACATCTTCCCGGGATTTTATACTGAACTGTAACCTCCCCTGTGCAAAGTTGGCATATCTTTATCTTTTTTACCTTGACATTCGTATCTTCTCTTGGTATACTTTTATACAGAAACTGAAAACCGGTAGCAGAAAAGAAGGGAGAAGTTAATAAAAATGAAACTAGATTTTAAAACAATCGTTTTTTTATTTTTTTTACTGATTTTTCTGTTCATTGACCCTCTATCTTTTTTTAGATGAGGGCAAAACTAGAGGGGTATTCCCCCTCTAGTTTTTCTATACAACTAAAGTTTGGATTCTTATATTGCCAACGCTTTTTTTACCTCTTTTAGAATTCCTTCACTTGTTAACCCAAAATATTTTAACAATTCTACTGCATTTCCTGATTTTCCAAAAATATCCTTTATTCCCATTCTTATTAATTTGCATGGATATTCTTCTGTTAAAACTTCTGCAATGGCACTTCCTAATCCTCCAATTATACTATGATCTTCTACAGAAATTAATTTTTTCGTTTCTTTTGCTGACTTGATAATCATTTCTTTGTCAATTGGTTTAATTGTATGCATATCCACTACACGTATATGAATTCCCTCTTTTTCTAATATTTCTTTTGCTCTTATAGCTTCTGCCACTACTACACCTGTTGCAAATATAGTAGCATCTGTACCTTCTCCTATTTGCACTGCTTTTCCAATTTCAAATTTTTGGTTTTCCTCATAAATACCTGGCGTTGCAAGTCTTGCCAATCTCACATACACAGGTCCTTCAATTTTCGCAATCTCTTGTATTAAACATTTCGTTTCCACATCATCTGCAGGAGATAGAACGGTCATATTTGGTAATGCCCTCATCAATGCCAAATCTTCTAACATTTGATGTGTTGCCCCGTCTTCTCCAACTGTGATTCCACAGTGAGTCGCACATATTTTTACATTTAAATTTGGATAGCAAATGCTAGAACGTATTTGATCATAAGCACGTCCTGCTGCAAAAGCTGCAAATGTACTAACAAATGGTATTTTGCCACAAGAAGCCATTCCTGCTGCCACACCCATCATATTGGCTTCTGCTATTCCCATATCAAAAAATCTCTCAGGAAATTTCTTTGCAAAAATACTTGTTTTTGTTGCTGCTGATAAATCAGCATCTAATACAACAATATCTGTATTTTCCTCTCCCAATTTTTCTAAAGCTTCTCCATAGCTTTGTCTTGTCGCTTTCTTTTCTTCTTTCATAAAAATTCTCCTTTCATTTCTTAACTACTAATTTCATAATGTAGCCCCAATGATTCCTGCATCATTATCTAAAATAGCTGTATGAATAACAATCTCTTTTCTTTCATTGAATAACATATTTTCATCTATGATTTTTCTTTTTAATTTTTCCAAAAAGATTTCCTCATAAAAAACAAAACTTCCGCCTATGCCAATAGCTTCTGGTTCAAAGATATTGACCAAATTTGATATGCCAATACTCAAATAGGTAATATACTCTTCTATTAATTTTTGTATAGCCATATCCTTAGTACTTACTTTTTGTTGTCCTTTATCTTTTAAAGCCAGCTTTCTTACTATATCTAATAATTCTTTTCCACTCGTTCGTTCATCTACATTTAAAATCTCTCTTAAATCATCTTTAAATGCTTTCATAGAAGCATATTTTTCCCAACAGCCTTTTTTTCCACACTTGCATAACCTTCCGTTTTTTTCAATAATCATATGTCCAAACTCACAGCCAGGTAACTCTCCTGTATCTAATAATTTGTCCTTTACTATCACAGCACCCCCTATACCAGTTCCCAAGGTTAGAAAAATGCTTCTTGTATATCCTTTTAATGCACCATACATATTTTCTGCTAATGCTGCACACTTTGCATCATTACGAATATTAATCGGCATATCAAGTTTATTTTGCAAATTTTTAACTATATCATAATTTTTTAGACCCAAATTTACAGATTTGATAACCTTTCCGTTCTTAACAGTTCCTGGAATAGCAATACCAATTTCTGTTATTTTATATTGGGTGATAAATCCTGCTGTTTTTTCAAAAATATAATCTTCTATCACTTTTTTTATATTGTTTTTTTCAGTGCTTGTAATTCGTTTTTCAACTTTTTCTAATATTTTTCCCTTTGTATCAATGACGCCTATTGCAATATGACTTCCTCCTAAGTCAATTCCAATTTTCATTTTATTTGTTTCACCACTTTCTTTTATAGAATGACAACTTCAGTTTTGATTATATCATATGGTTTTAAAAAAATCATTATAATATAAAAATTTTTCAAAAAAGATTATTAAGCAAGTGTTATAGTTACAATTTATAAACTATGAAAAGTCATATGATACTATTTTATTCGTTAAATGGTTAATATTCTTTCATTTGCACATTTAATCTCATAAAATAGTATCATATGACTTTAATTTAAATTGCTTAGCTATAAATTGTAATCTATTGGTAATTAGAACAAATCGGAAATCCTTAACATTTTTACTGATTTTATATTTTTTCTTTGGTTTTCCGTAAATTTGTTCTGCGCCAATTTTACTTGCGTAAAATTGTGTGCATTGGCTTTTATCTATTAGAAAGTCAATATGACTTTCCTAATAGATAAAAACAAAAGCAGTCGCTTTTTGTCGAATTTTAGAATAAATGATACAAAAAGCGACCTGGCCCAATTTGTCTCAAATTGTTTAAACTCCATAGGCAGAGAATAAGAAATTTCCCATATATACTTGAATACATGGCACTAATACAACTAGTACGAAGAAGATTAATACAACTCCTACAATTGCATATACGACTTGTGGTAATACCTTCATGATTTTTTCCATGATATTGTCTATATCTATTTGCATGTATTCTACTAATTTTTCCATCATTTCTGCTAAGTCTGTTTGCATACCAATTTTTAACATTTCTGTTATCATTGACTTTGCTAATCCTGATTCTTCAAACGGTTCTATCCATGAACTACCTGTTAACATATTGTTTATAGAGGTTTCTATCATTGATAACATTACATAATTTTTGATTACGTTTTTGCTGACTTCTATTGAGTCTTGTATTCTCATCCCATTACGTAAATTTAGCAACATGGCTTTTAAGAATCTTGAAAAGTCTAAGGCAAATATTAATTCTCCAAAGATTGGCATTTTATATTTAAAGTAATGAAAATTATATTTTCCTTTTGGTGTATGAATATAGAACAAAATGCCTCCTGCAATTGCCACAATAATAATGACTGGTATATACCAATAGGCTATCATGACATCGACGACATCTGCAAACCATAATGTAACTGCTGGCAATTCTTCTTCTGTTCCTATCTCGTCAAATATTCCTTGAATAGTAGGAATAGCAACCAATGTTCCTACAAATAGCATAACTAATAGTAATACAAATTGCACAATATTTGGTATTAAGATTGATTTTAATTTTCTATTTAAGGCATCTGATTCGTCTAAGTATTTTACAGCTTGTTCTAGTGAATTGGTAAGAGAACCTGATAACTCTCCTACTTTTATCATATTAACATAGATATATGGAAATACATTAGAATAATATTCCATAGTGGTATACATATTTTCTCCAGCTTCAACACCTGCTAAAATATCTTCTAATATTCCTCTAAAAGATACATTTTCTGTACTTTGGATAATTGTATCTAAGGCATGTATATTATTAAAGTTGGCCTTTTTTAATAGATAAAAGTTTTGGGTAAAAATCATGATATCTCTTGTTGTAACTTTTTCTGTCTTGGCAAAATATAGGTTGATTTTTTCTTTTGTAGATAATTGTTTTGGTTTACTCTTTCCTATATTGGTAGTATTCACATTTTTCATAATTTCTTCGATATTGGTAATATTCTTTTTCGCCTTTTTTTGCTGTTTTCCCACATATCGAATTTGCTGAACGTCAATTGGTAGTAGCCCATTGCCTTTTAAAATTTTTAACAAATTTTGTCTACTTGGTGACTCTATTTTATTTTTTACCACTAAACCAGATTTTGTCATAGCCCTATATACATAAGTTGGCATATCTTACCTCCTTCTTTATTCATTTCTAGCACTTTTTTTGATTTTTAATTGCATAATCGTTCTATTCAAGATTTCATGATTTTTCTCTTCTACTTGTGATTTTGCTTGATCCAATGTAATTTTGTCCTCTACGAAAAGTTCTGCTAAAGAATTAATTAATCCTATACTTCCTTTTTCTAAATTACTTTGAATCGCATCTTCAATTTCAGATACACTTAATTTTTCTTTTCTTATAATTCCAGCTACAATATTATCTACTACCATAACCTCTGGAACTAAAACCAATTTTCCATCTATTCCTTTTAATAACCTTTGTGAAACAACCAATTTTAATAATGCTGATAGCAAATATTTCACACTTGCTTGATCTCTTACTTCATAGAAATTTATCATTCTATCAATTGTTTCAGCACAAGATTTTGTATGCAAAGTTCCAACTACCAAGTGTCCTGATTCTGCCATTTCGATTGCTGCTTCCATAGTTGTTCTATCTCTAATCTCTCCAATAACTAAGATATCACAGTCTTCTCTTAAAGAGTTTTTTACACCATCACTAAATGTTAAAACATCTCTTCCTTTTCCGACTTCTTTTTGTACAATTAAAGATTTTTTAGAATGATGTTTATACTCAATTGGGTTTTCCAAAGTTAGTATTTTTTTGTTTTGATTTTCATTTATATAATCTATCATTGAGTTTAATGTTGTACTTTTACCAGAGTTTGTCTTACCTGTAACCAAAATCAAACCTTGTGGTTGATATGTCATCCTTCTTACTACATCTGGAATTCCTAATGATTCATATGGTGGTAATTCATTTTTTATTAATCTTAATGTACAAGTAGGAACATCATCTGATGATGAAATATTCACCCTTAAACGAATGTCTTTATATTCATATGATAAATCCAATTTTCTTGTTTGATTATAGACTTCATCTTTATCTATATTTCCTTTTACCAAGTAATCATAAGCCTCTGCCATGTCTTCTTCTGTTAGTTCTTTCATTTCTTCGATTTCTATTAAATCTCTAGCAATTCTAAGCATTGGTTTATTTCCACATATCATATGAACATCTGATGCATCTTTTTCAATTGCCATATCTAATATTTTATCCATATTCATTTTTCAATTCCTCCTTAGCAATCTTTTCCAACATTCTATTTTTATTAGAAGAACAACAATTTTTTATTTAATTCATCTAATGTTGTCTCTCCTTTTAATACTTTTTTAATTCCATCGACAATTAATGGTCTATAATGTTCTTCCAATGCTTTTTTTCTGATTTCCATACTAGAAGCACCAGAAACAATCAATTCTTTTAATTCATCCGTCATATTTAGAACTTCAAAAATTCCTATTCTATCATAAAAACCAGTTCCATTACAATAATCACAACCAATTGCATCATAGGTTTTATTATCTTTAAAATCTACTTTTTCGCCATATTTTTCTAATATATTGGTGATTATATCCTTTTCTTCTTTTGTAAATTGTCTTTCACGTTTACATTTTGGACAAATTCTTCTTACCAATCTTTGCGAAATTGCTGTAGCAAGCGTACTTGCAATATCATAATCTGAAACCCCTATTTTCCTTAACCTATTGATAACTTCTATACTATCAATTGTATGAATTGTTGATAATACATAATGTCCTGTTTGTCCAGCTTGTACTGCAATTTCAGCTGTTTCTCTATCTCTAATTTCTCCTACTAAGATAATATCTGGGTCTTGTCTTAATACAGTTCTCAATGCACCTGCAAAAGTTGTTCTATTGTCAATCTCAATTTGGTTTAGTCCTGGGATTCTAATTTCAACAGGATCTTCAATTGTTGTAATATTAATTTCTGGCTTATTTAAATAATCAATGATACTATACAAAGAAGTAGTTTTTCCTTCACCTGTTGGTGCTGCAATAATTGTTATACTATTTCTCTTATTAATACTTTTTGCAAATTCCTGTTCCTCTCCATAATACCCTAAATCAAATATATTTTTGATATTCGCATTTTTCTTTAATAATCTTAAAACAAATTTTTCTCCATAGACATTTGGTTGTGAAGATACACGGATATTATAATCTTCATATAGCAAAATTCTACCATCTTGTGATTCTTGCTTTTCTTGGTGCATATTAGAAATTGCTTTTAACCTACCAATAATTTGTTGTTGTTTTTCTTTATCCAAATTAGCAGCTGTAAATAATTCTCCATCAATTCTATATCTAACACGAATAGATGTAGCCATTGGCTCTATATGAATATCACTGGCTCTTTTTTCAATTCCAGTTTTTATAATACTATCTACTAAATTAATAACCGTTACACCAGATTCATTAATATCGGTTGTTGCCTTTCCTTCTAATGATTTCAATATTTGCATTATGTCTTTTTCAAAGGTAATATATGTTTCCATTATTAATCCCTTGTTTAAGAATAATAATCGAATTGTTTCGATACTTCTTCTATTAACTGTATTGGCAAAGCAAACTTTAATTTTTCCATTTTCTATTTCAAATGGGATAGCTTTATTTTTTTTCGCAATATCTAAAGATATATATTCTTCGATATTAATCTTTATTGAACCTTTACTTAATAGTATTCCCTTTTCACCTAATATTTCCCCAATAGTCGTAATTAGGATATATGGATCACATGCTTCTAGTTCGTATAAGCAATCTCCGATTTTTACATTAGGATGTTCTTTTTGATAATCTAATGCTCTTTCGATATCTTCCTCTTTTACAATTCCTCTTTTAACCAATTCCACTCCAATTGGCTGTCTTCTTTTTAATTCCATAATACCACCTCTTTCGCTGTTTTATTGTTAAAATTTTTTTGTTATTCCACTAAAGTATATGTTGTTGTCCTTTCAAAATTTTCCCCTTTAATAACCACCGTTATATTGGTCTTTCCATCTTGTTCTGTTGTTTCAAAATCACAATCTGTTATGTTTTCTGCAATTTTAACATTATTCATATATATTGCTTTATTTTCTGGTATAAATGTATATTGATTTCCACTAGAAAACCAAATGTACTTTTGCACGCCTTCGTTTGTAGTATTTTCGTCTATATCACTGATTGTTAGTACTTGATTTCCTTTTTTGTTTACTTCTTCTGTAAAGTAAGCATTAAATCTAGTATATTGTTGATTTAAATCTTCCTTTGCAGAATTCACATCTACATTTTTATAAAAATATGAAGTTAAAACAGTTATTACTGATACAATGATTACCATGACAATTACATAAATGGTTACTGAAATTAATGTTACACCTTTTTCCATTTTCATAGCTAGTCTCCTTAATCATTTTTCCCTATAACAGTTGATAATTCAACTGTTTGTGTTGTGTCTCCCTCTTTATAAGCTACTTGTACTGTTACCTTTTTTACTAGTCCAGATATAATTGATGTATTTCCTTGATTTTCTGCTAAATTTGCATAATCTACTATTGTTATTTTTTTTGCATAACCTGTTGCACTTCCTCCATCTGTTATATTTTCAAATTCATTTGTAGACTCGTCGGTATCTATTAATTCTGTAAAATCTTGTTGTTTTAGTTTTTCAATTTCATTAATTGCGTAATTAATTGCTTGTGACCTTCTTTCTATTGCGTTTTGGTTTGAATTAATGTTATACATCAAGGTTGCAATTAATGCTACAAATAATGTAATTAATATAACAGAAACTGTAACATCTATTGTTGTAATTCCTCTTTCACTTTGTTTGTTCATAAAATTCCCTTTCTTAGTTTTTAACTAAATAAAAAATTTATACCAACTTAATACAAATATTACGTTTAATATATTCGCTATTGCCAAGTAAAAACCATAATTAACACTTTTTCCATAATCTTTTTCTTCTCTTCTAACTTTTTTTCTAATGTTCTGTATTTTATGTAATAATAAATTAAAGGAAACGGCAAGTGCTGTTACAATGATTGTATTTATCATTACATATTCTCCTGTAAAAATGCTCATAGTGATTGCTGTTAATATGATTCCATTTACATAACTGTTTTTAGCATATCTTTTTAAAGTGATTGAATCCAAAATTAGTATTAACACATAAAAGATTAAATATATAATATATCTATATATACTAGCATGTTCTATTACACATAGATATACTATATATGCTATAGATAATATTACTCCATACATAGAAATTGCTTTTTCTATTTTTCTATTTTCTAAATCAATTCCAGCCATAATGAATAAAAAACACAAATAAAGTGCCATAAATGCACCTTCAGCTAGAACGGTTAGTTTTAAATTATCTACTTGTATATTCATTAAATACGCTACTACTACAAATGTAATACCTGATAGCATTTCAATAATAAAATATCTTGGTCTAATTTTTTGTTTGCAGTATCTACATTTTCCTAATAAAAAAATATAACTAAATACAGGTATTAAGTCTAAAAAGCCTAATTTATGATGACAATTAGGACAATATGAATGTGTATGTGTTATATCTTGATTTTTAGGTATTCTGTATATTGCTAATGTAAAAAAACTACCGAATACAGTTCCCATTATGAATATTATTATATATAGTAGTATATCCATTTTTTCTCCTTTTAATATTTAAGCCATACACACCAAGTGTGCGTATGGCTTGTTTTTTATAATATTTTCATATTAATCAGCTGTAGGTGCTGCTCCCCATTCAACTTTACCTGTTGATTCTGTAACAGTACCAGTTTGTGTTTTATCATCAAATGAAATAGTAATTGTTCCTTTACCTGTACCTGTAGTAGCAGCTGAATATGATATTGTTGCTCCACCATCATCTTTTGTTCCAGATGAAGAGTATGCTGTTGTCAAAGCTGTTTTAATAGCTGTTGCAATAGTAGAATCTCCATCATCAACATATACATTGCCATAGTGATTTGTCATAGCCTCATTAATTGTATTAGCAACATTTTCTCTTGCTGTTGCAAAAGCTGTTTTAAATGCTGCTTGGTTTGCTCTTGTTAGGATTCCATTATCTCCTGTAAGCATTGCAATTGACACCCCTGCTAAAATTAATAATACAATGATTGTGATAACTAAGGCAATTAAAGTAATACCTCTTTGGTTTCTCATTTTGTTTTTCCTCCTTTTCTTTTGAAATAAATTAATATATATTATTTATGTTTAAAAAAACATAACGTTAATAACTAGATTTTATTTTGTTCCTGTATCAGGATAGTATTCTGAACCACCTGTACTGGTTGAAGTATTTGAACTTCCTGAATTGTTGTTGCCAGTAGATGTGCTTGTTCCTGAGTTGCTACTTCCTGTTGAACTTCCACTTTGATCTGTATCTTCTCCTGATGTTTCATATGATGAAAATGGATTTGGTTTTCCTGGTACATATGTGTTGATTCTTTCATAATTATCCAAATCTGTAGAATCTACACTATATGTCAAAATAACTTCATCACTTTCCACATCTTCACTTTTACTTAATTCTTCTTGTACTGCCGTTGGTGTCGTGTAAGATACTTCTTCTGGTATAATTTTGTTACTTGGTACATATTCATATAATAATACACCAAGTATTAGAATAATTGCTAGACATAATAATAACATAATAATGATTTCTTTTATTATTTTTTTAGCCATATTACTCTCCTTTTCTATTCAGTTGTATTTGTCGTATTTGTTGAATTTGTTGTATTGGTTGTATTTGCACTATTCGTTGCATTCGTGCTATTTGTTGTATTTCCTGCATTTCCTGCATTAGTCTGAGATGATGTTGATGCATCTAATGAAGAAATTCCTTCTATTGGTATATTCTTACATACAAACGTTGCTCTTAACTGTGATGTAGAGTCTCCTGCTGTCATTGAAAATTCCTCTATTTTAAATGCTAAATCTGAATCATCTTCTATATCACGTATAAATTCAGAAATTCCAACATAACTACCTACTGCTGTAAAATTTATATTATATACATTTTGTCCACCTGTTCCTTGTGTTAATGCCATATCAATATTAACACCTTCACTTGTAGCATGTGTTCCTATCTGTGTCCACAAAAAATCTAAATTATAGTTTGACAATTGACTTGCTGTTTGGACATCACCAGAATCACTAACTGCTACCATATCTTCATAAGTGGTTTTTTGTTCTTGTAAATTATCCATACTTTCATTTAAATCATTAACTGCACTGGGAAAACTTGAACTTGCTAGTCTGGTTGCTTCTGTTACAGTATCCTCTAGTTCCGCATTTTTGTCTTGGATTTGTGTGATTCCTAATACTTGAAAACTACCAATTTCAATCCCACTCATAATTGTAAAAATTGTTAATGCTAATATAAGTGCAATTAATATTAGGATTAATAATTTTTTCATGGTAAATCTCCCTCTATTGTTACTTTAATAACATTATTTGTTTGTTGTCCTGAAGTAGAAATTACATTTGTTAAATACATTTCTGTATCTAATTTTGCTTTAAACATACCTAATTGTTCATATTTATTTGATTGTGCTTCAATTACTATATGTGTTCCTGTTGTGTTTTTAATTGATGTTAATTGCACATTTTCTGGTATAATAAACATAATTCGATTTAATAGATTTGGTATAGCATCTCTTGTTTTGCTTGCGTCTGTAATTCTATCGTTTAAGTCTTGCAAATTTTGAATCATTTCTGTATAATCATTTGTTCTAGACTCTATTTTTGTTTTATCATTTTCAACTAATTGAATTTGTGCTGTTGTACTATTGATAGATTCTTGTGCTTGTGCTTCCTTATTTTCCATCTGATTATTTAGTAATACAGAAAAACAGCTATATACAATAAATAATATCAATAATCCACCTGCTGTTCTTAACAAGCTTATTTCTGTTTTATCTAATTTTTCTCGCAAATCATTTGTA
This sequence comes from uncultured Clostridia bacterium, assembly GCA_944388685.1. The sequence goes on from CALXJS010000030.1 coordinate 13,615, forward strand.
AACCATCCAGATGTTGCAAGTTTACTCTTTTTTTCTTTTCCTGGATTTACTTCTATTTTTAACCAATCTGGAATTTTTTCATTAAAACCTTGTTTTTTAAAATTGATTCCTTGTACACCTTGTCCAAGTCCTGATAATGCTAAAGATATTGCTGAATTTACTTCTATATAATCTTGAATACTAATATCTTTTGTTGGGCTTATAAAATATGGTTTTAATATTTGACAATCAATTTCGTTCAAATATTCTTGGAAGTATAAATCTAAATTATTAATTAGAGTTGCTGTTCCTGTTAGATATACTTTGCTTATTTTTTCTTCACTTTCATTGATAATCTTTCTTACATTTCCAACAATCGTATATAAAGTTGGCATTATATCTTCCAAATAACCGATTTCTGTTTCTTGAAGATCTTTTCCTTCTGATGTATAAATTGTTGTATTTTTACATATTTCGTAAGATTTTGCTAAAGAATTTTCTTTTAAGTTGATTTTTCTTAAAAATTCTAGACTTCCTTCTTCAAACTCAGTAATATTATATATATTTTCATCTAATATTGTTGTTACTGTTGTATTGTCTTCTATATTTACTATTAAACAATTTTCTTTTGGTTTGGTTTCTATTAAATTTGCTATTGTCATAGAAACAGGAACTATATGTGTTAATTTGTTTTTTTCTAATACTTGTACTTTTTTGGTTAATTCTATTTTATTTGCTGCAATATGAATAACTTTTAATTTTTCTTTTTCTACTGGTTTTTTAGAAACTACATATCTTGTTTCAAAAACATTTGGATTATATCCTTGGTCACCACAATACATTTCAAATTCTGTCTTTATTGCTTTTGCTAGATCTTTATTACTAAGCATTGAAAACATATCAAAATAGTTGTACACTTCTTCTGATAAGTTAATGCTTATTGGTGTTTTATAGCTATATGTTTCTTCGACAATTTGATCTATCGCTTTTTCTAGATTATCGTAAAACTTAACCCCAAAAGCTTCGACTTTTATTTTTTCGTGTTCTTTTGAGACTTTTGCATATTTAATTATATTGTTCTCTACATATAATCCTAAACAGTTAGCCATCTTTTGCTCCTTTTTTATTTTATTTATTCATATTTTTTACATTTCATAAATTTTGATACTTGAATAAATTTCTAACTTTCATCAAGATTAGCAATTCTCCTAATTTATTCTAATACATTTTATCATTATTTCCTTAAAAATCAATACATTTAATATAATTGTAATTCAACTGTAATGTAATTGTAATATTTATTTTTTTTGTAATTTACATATAAAAAATCCATCTGTTTCTATTCCTTGAAATAATTGGATATTCCCTTTTTTATCCATATTTTTTTCAAAGGCTTTAATTGGTATTTTTATTTGTTGAAAATTAGAATTTTTTTGCAAAAATTCTTCAACTATTTTTTGATTTTCCTCACTGAAAATGCTACATGTTGCATATACCATTTCTCCTTTTTCTTTTAAATATTTTGAGCAAGTTTCTAGTATGCTTTTTTGTATTTTTGTAATTTCTTTTATATCTTCTTCTTTTCTTCTCCATTTTATATCTGGTTTTCTTTTTAGAACGCCTATCCCTAAACACGGTACATCTAAAAGAATTTTATCAAATTTTTCTTTATATTCTTCTTTATATTCACTTGCATCTTGACATTTTGCTTGAATAATATTTATTCCTAGTCTTTTTGCATTTTCTTCCACCAAATTAACTCTATGTTGATGTAAATCCCAAGCTTGTATCTCCCCTTTATTTTCCATCATTTCAGCTAAATATGTTGTTTTTCCACCTGGACTGCTACAAGCATCTAATACCTTTTCATGAGGTTTGGCTTTTAATGCATAAGCAATCAATCCTGCCCCTTCATCTTGAATAGTAAAATATCCCTTTTGAAATAAGTCTAACCCCTCAATATTTTTCACTTTATCTAAAATCAAAAAATCTTCTAATTTGGCTTCTTGGAAATCTATATTTCTTTCTTTTAATAAATTTTCTAACGCCTTTTTATTGGTTTTTAATGAATTTATTCTTATACTAATTTTGGGTTTCAAATTAGAATTCTTACATATCTCTTCAACTCTATCTATACTATTTTCTTCTAATAGGTGTTTAACAATCCATTCTGGCATTGCTGTTGTTTTAGAAATTCTTTCCACAGCATTTTCAATTTGAAAAAATGCCTCATAATCTTTTTTATCAACTTTTCTTAATATTGCATTTACAAAATTGGAACTACTTTTATGTCCATAACGTTTCGCTAAGTTAACACCTTCATTAACTGCTGCTGATTTTGGAACTTTATCTAAAAATACAATTTGATAAATCCCCATTCTTAATATATTTAAAATCCATGGAGAAATTTTTTTCAATCTAATTTTAGAATATTTCTTTATAATTTCATCCAAAGTTAATTTCCATGAGGTGACTCCATAAACTATTTCTGAAATAAATCCAATATCCCTATCGTCTAATTTATGCTTATTTTCTTTTATAATTTCATCCAAAGCAATATTAGAATAGGCTTCTTCTTTATCTATTTTATATAACGCTTTTAATGCTGTTTCTCTTGCTATATCTATCATATTATTTGCTTCCTTTCTGTCCTCAAACTCCCTAAAAATGTCCCAAAAAGAAACGTCCCCAATTGTTCTCCTGCTCATTATATACTGTTCTTTTTATTTTTTCTAGTAATTTTGTATATTTTTTTATTTTTTGGAAACCATATTTTTAAAAGATTTGGAGGTAAAATTTATGGAAATAAAAAAACATTTAATTATTACTGGTAATTCAACTGTATCATGGAAAGATGCTATTGTAAAAGCAGTTGCAGAAGCTTCTAAAACAATTGATTATCTTTCAGATGTTAGAATTTTAGAACAAAGAGCAAGTATCAGTGGAGATAAAATTTCTGAATACTTTGTTGACCTAGATATTTCTTTTTCTATTGATTTAAATAGAAAAGATAATAAAGATGCTTAATATCCATATTGCTGTAATGTATAAAATTTAAAGAAAGGAGTGTATGATTATTTTATTCATAAAATAAATCATACAAAATCATTATGGAAAATCCAACAGAAACAAAGAAAACTTATCAAGAATATGTAGATAAGAAATCTCCCAACTCACCTATATTAAAAAACTGTTTCAATGCTTTCTGGGTTGGCGGATTAATTTGTACACTTGGTCAAATTATACTTAATATTTGCAAAGATAGAGGATTTGATACTCAAATTTCAGGCACAATTGTTTCCATTTTACTAATCGGACTATCTGCATTTCTTACTGGACTAAATATTTTTAATAAAATCGGAAAATTTGCAGGTGCTGGTTCTTTAATACCTATTACAGGATTCGCAAACTCAATTGTTTCTCCTGCGATGGAATATAAATCTGAAGGATATGTCATGGGTGTTGGTGGAAAAATGTTTACAGTTGCTGGACCTGTATTAGTTTTTGGTATCTCAACTTCTATTTTAGTTGGTATTATCTATTTAATATTTAATACACAAAGTGTAACTTTAGTTTAAAAGTTGCCAAATTGCCAAAAGGAACGGCCAAAATGGCAATTTGGCAATTTAGCAATATTGGCATTCAAAAGGAGATGATTTTTTGAAAAAATTAGGAAATCAAACAATAAAATTTACAACCCCACCTTCTATTTTAGAATGTGCTTCTATTGTTGGACCTAAAGAAGCAGAAGGACCTATGGCAAAATATTTTGACCAGACATTAGATGATGAATTTTGGGGAGAAAAAACTTGGGAAAAAGCAGAAAGTAAAATTATCAAGGAAACTGTAAATATGGTTATCCGAAAAGCACGGTATTTCAGCAAATGATATTGATTGTATGTTTGCTGGAGATTTATTAAATCAATGTATCTCTTCTAGTTTTGGCTTACGCGATTTGCAAATTCCTTTTTTTGGAGTGTTTGGTGCTTGCTCTACTTTTGTAGAGTCGCTAACATTAGGTGCTATTTGTGCCGAAAGTTTTGCTAATCATGTATTATGTGCAACTTCTAGCCATTTTTGTAGTGCCGAAAAACAATTTCGATTCCCTCTAGAGTTAGGAAATCAAAGACCCCAGACTAGTCAATGGACTGTTACTGGCTCTGGAGCAGCTATTGTAGCTAAAAATGGCTCTGGCCCTTATATTACACATATTACACCAGGAAAGATTATCGATATGGGAATTAAAGATGGTAATAATATGGGAGCAGCAATGGCACCTGCCACGGTTATTTTGACACAAATTTTTTATTTTTTAAATAGCTCTTGGTTCGAGCATTAATTCTTCATTCATTTTAATGTATTCTAACATTCTTTCATATTCGTCTGCAAACTTAAATTTAATTGTTACATCTCCTTTTTCATGTACATATATACAATCAATTAATTCTATTACAATATCTCTTGTTAATTTAGTTATGTTTTTCTTTTTCTTCAAACTTTCAATCCAATTATTATCACCAAGTATTTGCTCTTTATATTTAATTTTTTCTTCTTCTAAATATTTAATATTCATTTCTATGTTTTCTATTTCTTTTTCATAACTACTTTTATATTCAAGATATTCTTCTCTCGAAATGTCTCCCAATTTCCAATCTTCATAAACAGACTTTTTTAATGTTTTATATTTTTCTAATTCATTTTGTTTTGAATTTATCATTTTTTCCAGATTTGAATTGGCTAAATTTCTCTTTTCTGATTTATTTATCTTTTTTATTATTTTTTCCATTTCAATAGCTAAATCTATTTGTACTTTAATTGATTCTAGTACAACCTTTTCTAAATAATCACTTCTTATAGTATGTTTAGTGCATATTTGTTTAGATTTTTTTCTATACGTATTACATACATAATAATAGTATGTTTTAAATTTATTATTTGTAGATTTTTTATTCATTGCTCTTTTACAATCTGCACATCTTATATACCCTGCAAATAAAGAAACTTCTCCAGTACCATCACCTTTAATTCTAGTATCTCTTGATATAATATCTTGCACTTTTTCAAATGTTTCCTTATCTATAATTGCTTCATGATTGTTTTCTACTACTATCCAATCTTCTTCTGGAACATTAACTAATTTATGAACTTTGTAATTCAACATTTTTTTTGTTCCCTGTATTAAAGTTCCTGTGTACATACGATTTCTTAATATACGAGCTACTGTAGAATCACTCCAAAGTGTATTTCCTTTCATATTACTAGCATTTACATATTTTTGTTTTAGTGTTTTTTGCTTATATGTTGTAGGATTGACAATTCCTTTATCGTTTAATATTTTCGTTATCGTTACTCTTCCTTTACCTTCTAAAAATAATTTATAAATTAATCTAACAACTTCTGCTGCTTCTTCATCTATTATTAATTTGTATTTATCTTCCGGATCTTTTTTATATCCATATATAGGAAAAGAACCTAAGTATTGTCCGTTTTTCTTTCTTGCTGTATTTGCTAAAATAATCTTGTTAGATATATCTCTACAATATTCATCATTTATTAAATTCTTAAAAGGAACCATTATGCTATTAACAGATTTTGGCTTATAAAAACTATCTATATCTTCAGATTTTGTTGCAAATCTTATATTAAATAAAGGAAATATTTGCTCAATATAATTACCAACCTCTATATAATTTCTTCCCAAACGAGATAAATCTTTTGTTATAATCATATTAATGTGATTTTCTTTCATATCTCGTAATAATCTTTGAAAATCAGGTCTATTGAAATCTGTACCAGAATAGCCATCATCAATGTAAGTATCATATACTACATATTCATCATTACTATTTTGTGCTAATTCTCTAATGAAGCCATCTAGTATTTTGTCTTGGCTAACAACACTATTGCTTTCATCTTTATCATCTCCATCTTCACGAGATAATCTTATATATTTAGCAATATACCATATCTTCTTATTCGGTGCTGGAAATGGATTCTGCATTTTTGGAAAAATAGCACTACTTTGGTAATTCAGATTTTGTTCATTATACTTACTTTTTCTAGGCATCATTCCTCCTTCCTACAAAGTTATAAATTAGCTATTTATATTTTAACATAAATTCATATTTATTACAATAAACTTAACTTTGTTTAAATGTTTTTATTCTTTATCAAATTTTCTATACAATCGTTAATATTTGGACCATCTTTAGCAAATTCAAACTTTACTTTTATTCCATCCACAATAAACATATATGGATTTTTAACAGTCTGTAAAAATTCCATTATTCTTTCTAATTTTGTTTTATTTGTATTAATTTTTATATCTTTTAAATCATCAATATCTTTGTCCTGCACAAATCTTATATTGCTACTTTTTCCTAATTGCATTTTTGTTTTGATTTTAATGTAATCTTCCATGAATAACCTCCTAAATATTAAATTGTCAATGTGCTTATAATATTATTTCCTATCTATCCATTTTTATTCTTTTCCAATTAATTATTTTCCTTAACTTGTATATTCTGGATATCGAATTTTGATGCCTTCATAAAAAAAAGGAGCATAAGAACAGGAAAAAATTTCACTTGGATTATAGTAACTTGACTTATTTCCATTTTCTAAATCTTCTGTACTATCATATGCACATCTATTCCATAAACTAAATGCCATCCTAGTTACTTTAGCTGATGTACTTGTTTGCCATGCTGCATTTATTGAATCTATATTTATTTCTCCCTTTTTTATATCAAATATTTCTTTAAAATGATCTCTTGTAGTTTCTGCTATTCCTAATGTGTAAACTAAGGATGTATAATATACATCTGTTTTTCCATATGATGATAGTTCTTTTAGTTTTTCTTCAAAAAAATTTTGATGTTCAGTATTTATAAATTTCATTTTAACCTCCATTCCATCGCTTCGCTTGGCACAAAGTGCCATGAAAAATCGCGACAATTTCATTTTCTTTGTTT
>CALXJS010000031.1 GCA_944388685.1 uncultured Clostridia bacterium
AGATTGTACATATGGTGAAATATTCGCTAATAAAATAAAGCTATTTTTTAGTGAAATATTCAAAAATTATTGACATATTTATTTTATGTAAATTTCCGTTTTTATCTACTCTTTCCTTGGGTTAAATGATGATACCTGATTTAATTCTTCAAAAATCTTTCTTTCTGTGTCTGTTAATTTTTTAGGTACCATTATTTTTATCTCTGCTACTAAATCTCCTCTAGAACCTTTTCCATCTTTATATCCTTTTCCTGGTATTCTTATTTTTTCTCCACTTTGTACACCTTGGGGAATATACACTTTTGTTTCTTCATCAATTGATTGTATGTTAACTCTTGTTCCTAAAGCTGCCTCCCATGGTGTTATTTGTAAATCTGTATACAAATCACATCCTTGAAGTTTAAACTTTTTATCATCTTTTATGTTGATTTTTATAAATAAATCTCCATTTTTAGCACCATTTACGCCTGGTTTTCCTTGGCCAATTAATCTTATTTTTTCACCATTTCTAATTCCTTGCGGAATCGTCACTGTAAAAGTTTTCATTTTTCCTTCTACCGTTCTTAAGGATATTTTTTTATCTAATCCATAAAAAGCTTCATATATTGTAGAATTTATTTCTGTTTCTACATTTTCTCCTCTTAATGGTTCTTTTGATTGCCTTTTATCTTTCGCATTTTCTTCTTTCTTGATATTTCCAAAAAACATTTTTACTATGGAATCTTTTCCTTTTAAATTAAACTTTTTATTTACTAAATTACGAGAATTCCAAATTCTATCATATTTCCTTTTTGAACTTGGCGTTGACAAAATTCTATACGCTTCATTTATATCTTTTATTCTTTCTTCTGCTAGACTATCTCCCACATTTACATCTGGATGATATTTTTTTGCCGCATTTCTATATGCTACTTTTATTTCATCAATAGAAACCCTACTGGTTTCTAATCCTAAAATTTTATAGTAATCTTTAAAAATCATTTGACATCCTCCCCAATAATCAGGTGTTTCTATTATATCATAAAAAATCAAAAAATCTATACTTTTATAAAAAATCATCCTAAAGGTTTTTAGAAAATATTACCATTCATAGGATTCAAATCTTCTAATTACATACAATTTTACTAACATAAAATTGGGGCAAGAACAATGACATAGACTTTAGACTGTCATAACCAGAGAAACAAATTACATTTAATCATTATTCTTTTGCTAATTCAATTAACCTATCTAATAATTCATTATACTTTATTCCTACTGCTTCAAAAAGTTTTGGATACATACTGATTTTTGTAAAACCTGGTAATGTATTTATCTCATTAATATACACCTGATTGGTTTTATTCTCTACAAAAAAATCGACTCTTGATAATCCCTTTCCATCAATTGCTTTAAACGCTTTTATAGCCAATTTTCTTATTTCATCTGAAATTTCTTCATCCAAGTCTACTGGAATGATGATTTTTGATTGCTCATTATTATATTTCGCATCATAACTGTAAAATTCGTCAGCAGGTTTGATTTCTCCTACACAAGAAGCTATAATTTCTTCATTACCAAGTACGGCACATTCTACTTCTTTCCCTTGAATACCTTTTTCAATTAAAATCTTTTTATCAAATATCTCTGCATATTGGATATGTTGTTTTAATTCTTCTTTATTTTTAGATTTATTAATTCCCACACTTGAACCAGAATTTGCTGGCTTAATAAATACAGGAAAACCTAGTTCTTTTTCTACTATTTCTACAGCTTCTTCTAAAGATATCTTTTTTTCATCAAAAGTTTTATTAATATATGTATACTGTTCTTTTCCTTTTTTTAGATATATATATGGTGTTTGAGGAATATTGGCTCTATCAAAAATAATTTTTGTATACGCTTTATCCATTCCCACACTTGATGCTAATACACCACATCCAACATATGGTTTTTTTAATATTTCAAATAGTCCCTGAATTGTTCCATCTTCACCATATAGTCCGTGCAAAACTGGAAAAAATATATCCATTTTTTGTAAGTATTGCCATATATTTTCTATTTTATCTAAATTTTTTAAATTCTCCTCTATCTCAATACCATCTTGTCTGTTATATTGGTACCATTCTCCCTTTTTTGTTATATATATTGGAAAAATATCATATTTTGTTTTATCCAAATTTTTTAGAATGGAATTTGCAGACATAACAGAAACTTCATTTTCTGTTGACATTCCTCCAAAGATAAGTCCTATTTTTGTTTTCATAGCATTCTCTCCTTTACTTTTATTTTTTTATTTCTTCTACTATATCAAAAAATCGCATTCCATTTGATGCTTTTACTAATATTACATCACCTGGCAATTCTATTTCTTTTAATAGACGAACAATTTCATTTTTATTTTCAAAATAATATATATTTTTCTCATTAAATGTATTCTCTTTGGCAGATTCTACGATATATTTTGCATTTTCTCCACTACAAATAAGAATATCTATCTTATTCTCACATACAATTTTACCTACAGTTTCATGTATCTCTTTTGCAAAACTTCCTGTTTCCAATATATCTCCTAATACGGCTATTCTTCTATTTGCCTTCATTTGACTCATATATTTTAAACTTGCTTTTACAGATTCTACACTAGAATTGTATGCATCATTTATTATTTTAATACCTTTATCAATTTCTATAACTTCCATTCTATTTTTAGTTAACTGAAATGTTTCTATCCCTCTTTTTATTTCCTTTAATGGGATGTTTAATATTTTACCTGTTAAAATGGCACATAAACTATTTAAAATAAAGTGTGCTCCTCCAACAGGAACTTGTATTTTTTCTTTTTGATTTTCTATACAGATAGTATATTGACTACTTTGTTCTTCTAATTGTATATCTTGGGCATATATATCACTCTTATTTTCCATTCCATATGTTTTTATATTATGTTTGTGTTTATTTTCTTCATACCATTTATGTAACAAATCATTATCATTATTCACAATTATGTACGGATTTTCTGCCCCATCTAATATTTCTAATTTTGCTTTTAATATATTCTCTCTTGAACCTAAGTTTCCAATGTGTGATGTTCCAATATTTGTTATAATACATATGGTTGGTTTGGCTATTTCAGAAAGTAAATGAATTTCTCCAAAGTGATTCATTCCCATTTCTAATACCATTGCTTCTATATTTTCAGGAGCATTTAATATCGTAAATGGTAACCCTATATTATTATTGTTATTGCCTATCGTTTTTACTGTTTTATATTTTTGTAATACCACATTTGCTACAATATCTTTTGTACTAGTTTTTCCTACACTACCTGTTATAGCTACAACAGGTATAGAATATAAATTTCTTTTATAACTTGCTATTTTATAAAGAGCCTGCAAAGTATCTTTAACTTTTATAATGATTTTATCTTGGTATTTTTTTAAATCCGCTTCTGTAAATGCTATATCTTGAACAATAACTCCCATTGCTCCATTATTTAATGCCTCTTTCCAAAATAGATTTCCATCAAAATGTTCTCCTTTTATTCCTATGTACATATCCTCTTCTTTTATGGTTCTTGTATCTTTTGAAAAGCCTTTACAGTTCATATCTTTGTTTCCATTAATTAGTGTCCCTTGTGTACAATTTACTATATCTTGTATTGTCAATAATTTCATCATTTATTCACCTCTTCATCTCTTTTCTATTTTTTAAATTATATGATGAATCTCATTTTTTTGCAACTAAAACTAAAAAAAACAAATATTAGATAGAACTATTTATGGTTCTATCTAATATTTTAAAATTATTCTACAGTTCTATTAGCTATTTCAATTGCTTTTGAAACAATGTTTCCACAATCTTTTGAAGAAACATTTCCCCAGCTTCCTCCATCTTTTTTCACTTGTTCATATACACCTAATTCTCTTGCAATTTCTTCTCTTAAATTTTCAGAAATTAATTTACTATTTCTAGACATATTTCCTCCTAAATAATAAAAATTATAAAACTGCATATACAATTTTACATTGTTAGTATGCTCTTTTATTCATAAATTTATTTTAGTAATTTTTTTATTTTTTTCCTTTTTTTATTTTTATCGTTTTTTTCTATGCTTTTTCGACGAGTTATGATATAATGTAAGAGATATCATAAAAGGAGTTTGATATGGCTATAAAAAATATTGAAATAGAAGAAAAAATAAATAAACCACAACATCAAGAATTTCATCCAGTAGAAAATTATGATATTTCAAATAATAAAGGGGCTTTATCTGAAATTGCTAAAATATTTGGAATTTTAGTATTGGCTTTTATTATTTTCGTAATGATTGCTTTTTTCATATTTACTTTTTTGAATAATCGCAATCAATCTATCATATCTGGAGTTTATATAAAAGGCATTGATGTTTCTAATCTTTCAATTGAGGAAGCTAAAGAAAAAGTACAAAATTATATTAATGAAAATTTACCAGAAAATATCAATTTAGTACATAATGATTACCAAACTAGTATCCCTCTTTCAGCACTAAATGTAAGTTTTGATATCGATTCTGCTGTAAATAGTGCTTATACAATTGGAAAATCTGGAAATGTATTTGAAAACAGTCTCACTGCTTTAAAAACACTGATTGCTTCTATAGATATAGAACCTAATTTTTCAATAGACGAAGACCAATTAAGAACTGCACTAAATGATATTTCTTCTAAATTGCCAGATACTGTTATTGAAAGTGGTTATTATGTTGATGGTAGTAATTTAATTATAACAAAAGGTTCTGAAGGAAATGTTGTAAATGTTGATCAAATGTGTACATATATAAAAAATGGAATTTTAAATTTAACTTTAAAAAATAGAACGTTAGAAATCGCTACTGTTTCTAAGCAACCTTCTGAAATTAATATAGATAAAATTTATAGTGAAATTTATAAAGAACCTGTGGATGCATATTATACACAAGAACCTTATGCTGTATATCCATCTGAAAACGGATTAGATTTTAACATTTCTTTGGATGAAGCCAAAAATATGTTATTAGAGGACAAAGAAGAATATGCAATACCTTTAAAAACTTTATATCCGAATGTAACGACAAATATGATTGGTACTGAGGCATTTCCAGATTTACTCTCTACATATTCTACTAGATATTCTGCAAGTGACAGAGATAGAACAACAAATTTACAATTAGCCGCTTCAAAAATTAATGGCACTGTTTTAATGCCTGGAGAAACTTTTTCTTATAATCAAGTTGTTGGTGAAAGAACAATTTCTGCTGGATATAAAGAAGCACCAATCTATGTTAGTGGAGAAGTTGTTGATGGTTTAGGTGGAGGAATTTGTCAAATCACATCTACATTATACAATGCTGTTTTATATGCGAATCTAGAAATTGTAGAAAGAAGTAATCATCAATTTGTTCCTTCTTACGTGACTGCTAGTAGAGATGCAACTGTTGTATATGGTTCTATTGATTTTAAATTTAAAAATAGCAGAGATTATCCAATCAAATTGGTTTGTTCTGTTTCAGGTGGTATTGCTAAATTTGAAATTTATGGTTTAAAGACCAACAATGAATATGATGTAGAAATTTCCTCTTATGTTACAGGAACTACTTCTACTTCAACATATTCAGAAGCTTATAGAATTTTAAAACAAAATGGTCAAGTCATAAGTACAGAATTATTATCAAAAGATACCTATAAAAGACACTAAAAAATTAGGTTGTAAAAGGACAACCTAATTTTTTAGTTTACATAGTTAATACACCATTTCCGTGTATCTGTTATAATTAAAATATCTTCTTCTCTTCCATTTTCCGCATTAATATATACTAAAAATTGTTTATCATTGACTGTTCCTTTAAACTCATAGCATAATATTTCCGTTTGCCATTCTGTCGGTATAATTGCCAGTTTTTCACTTGTAAGTTCTAATTTTGTATTCAAGTTTGCCTTTGCTTCATCAAGTGTAATTTGTACATTGTGAATATCTCTTTCTGTATGATTATTTAAGTATCCTGTTGTCTCTATTCCTAATATATCCCCATTATCTAAAGCTACCTTCACTTTTATTAAGTCAGAATATACCATAACATCATTTTGTACATAAGCATAATTTATAGTTGTAACGCCTTCTTGTGTAATGTAGTACGTCTCTTGCATATTTGAAAATCCTTTGCTGTTTAGAAAGTCTTTACCCTTTTGGGTTGCTTCCTCTTGTGATAAGATTTCCGTGTTCACTTCTCTATTTGTATTCATATAAATGATATGTCCGCCTTTTTGAGAAACTGATATATTTATATTTTCATCATTATTACTGGTTGCAGAAAATGTATAAGCAGGAATTGTTGCATTTTCTGACAATCCTAAACTAGCTATTTCTTTTATCTTATCTTTTCCAATAAAATCTTCTGCTATCTGCTGTGCCTTATTTTCATCTATGTCTTCACCGGTTAATCCTTTTTTCTCTGTACTGGTTATATGTTCTGAATATGCTCCATCATAAATCAATCCAGAATATTCATGAAAATTCTCCTCTAAATTACTGAAACTTTCTTTAGAAATATTATCTACTTGTTGTGCAAATGCTACTGTTCCCTTTTCTGTCAATTCTCCCCATTCAAATCTTCCACTATTTAAATCTTCTGATAATTGATTTAATGTGTTTTCTAATTCCGTACTATAAGAATGGAGTTCTTCCAAATTTGTCAAATCTTCTTCCGTTAAACTTTCATTATAGATGTTTTTTCTAGATAATGAATAGCTATAATCACTTACTTGATTTAAAAATTTTTCTGTATTTTCTAATTCCTGACTTTCAATTGGTAACATACTTAAATAACTTTGTGCTAGATTTGCCTCTCTCCATAAATGTGTTAATGTTTCAGCACCATGTTCTGGTGTTGTAGAAATCAATGACTTAGCCAAATATGTTTCTACATTTTGTACATAGTCAACTAATTCGTAGAAAGCCATATTATAGGAATTTTCTGAAGCTTGCCTATACTCTCTTTGTTTTTTATATAAGATAATGCCTAATATAGCAACAATGATTAATAATACACATATAATACTAAGCATATGTCCCTTTTTTAATCTTTCTTTCCATTCTACTAATTTATTCATATTTTCTCTCCCTTTCCTTATTTACAAAATCTATGTTTTCCGATTGTAATAACATGTGGTCTTGACCATATCCAACTATTTGTTGCTGTATCTGGATTAAAATAATATACACAGCCACCTGTAGGATCCCATCCATTAAGGGCATCTTGTGCTGCTTTATATACAGTCGAATCTTCGGCTATTGGACTATTGATTTGTCCATCAGAAACTGCTGTAAAAGCACCTGACTGGTAGATAACACCTGATATCGTATTGGGAAATCTAGAGTCTTTTACTCGATTTAGTATAACTGCACCAACAGCTACTTGTCCTTCATAAGGTTCTCCTCTTGCTTCTCCATTAATAGCCCTTGCCATTAATTGAATATCTGATGTATGAGATGTTGCTGCATAACTAATATTTTGTTTAACATTGTCCTTATTGGAAATAACCAATATAAGAAATGTTATCATTAATAAAATAAATACCATTATAATTTTTAATATATTCTTCACATTCTCACCTCTATTTTTTATATTTATTTTTTTCTTTTTTGCAAAAATTTATTCCATTTTTTGAAATTTTCTTGCATTTATGTTAAAATTGAACAAAAAAGAAATCAGAAGTTTTTGATTTAAATTTTGTTAAAGCATTAAATTGCTCGAATGGAGGTTTTTATGAATATTTTAATTTTTTATGCTTCATATGGTGGCGGACATTTAAATGCTGCTAAAGCCATTAATGAATACATAAAAAAACATTATAAAGATGTACATGTAGAATTAATTGATTGTATGAAATATGTTAATAAAACGATAGAAAAAGTAACAACAAAAGCGTATAACCAAATGGCAAAAAAAGCACCTTGGGCTTGGGGAAGAATCTATTCGGATTCTCAAAAAGGTCCCCTTGCTCATATTACAAGCAGATCTAATAAAATTATGGCCATTAAATTATTAAGACTTTTGAGAGAAAAGCAACCTGATTTAATTATTTCTACACATCCTTTTGGAAGTCAAATGTGTAGTTATTTAAAAAGGAAAGGAAAGATACATGCAAAAATTGCTACAATTATGACAGATTTCGCACCACATGATCAATGGTTGGTTGGTTCAGATTTTACTGACTATTACTTTGTGGCACATGATAAAATGAAAAAATATCTAGTACGTAAAGGTGTTGACAAAGATTGCATATTTCCAACAGGAATTCCTTTGTCTAGTAAATTTTTAAAATCTTATGACAAAGAAAAAATATTAAAAGAATTGAATTTAAAATCAGGAAAGAAAACTATATTATTTTTTGGTGGTGGAGAGTTTGGATTAGGAAAAACAAGAACTGTTGAAATTTTCGAGGGTTTTGTTAGGTATTGTAAAGATATGCAAATCATTGCTATTGCTGGAAAAAATGAAAAAATGAAACTTGCTTTTGATAAAATTGTCTCTAACTATAAAAGGCAAAACAGTATTATCGTTTTTGAATATACTAGTCAGGTTCCAGAATTTATGAGTGTATCTGATTTAGTTGTTACTAAACCTGGTGGACTAACAACTACAGAGAGTTTAGCTTCTCATCTACCTATGGTTGTTATTAATCCTATTCCAGGTCAAGAAGAAAAGAACGCAAAATTTTTAGTAAAAAATGGAATTGCTATATGGATAAAAAAAGAAGACAATATAGAAGAAAGTTTAAAAAATTTATTTTCTGATCCTGAAAAATTAGAAACCATGAAAGAAAATACAGAAAAATTAGCTAAGATACATTCTACACAAGCAATTTGTGACATTTTGCTAAAAGAATTAAATTAAATAATATTCATGCAAATAGAAATACACATCAAAAGATGTGTATTTCTGATTATATAAACATGTATATTACGTCCAAATATCTTAAAGCTATAATTCTCTTCTTCCCTCTAAGGCTTTTGTTAGTGTGATTTCATCTGTATATTCTAAATCTCCACCTACTGGTATTCCGTGTGCAATTCTAGTAACTTTAATACCTAAAGGTTTTATTAATTTCGATAAATACATTGCTGTGGCTTCTCCTTCTACCCTTGGATTTGTCGCAAGAATTACTTCTTTTACAGTACCTTCCATCAATCTTGATAATAACTCCTTTATTTTTATATCGTCAGGTCCTACGCCATTCATAGGTGATATCGATCCATGTAATACATGATATACCCCTTTAAATTCATGTGTCTTTTCCATAGCAATAATATCTCTAACGTCTTCAACTACACATATAGAAGATGTATCTCTTTTTGGATTGCTACAAATAGGACAAGGATCTGTATCTGAAATATTATAACATTTACTACAATATTTTAAATTCTTTTTTGCTTCTAAGATTGAATTTACAAATTCATTGGTTTCTTCTTCAGAACTATTTAAAATATAAAATGCTAATCTTGCAGCAGTTTTATGTCCAATACTAGGTAATTTTTCAAAACTCTCAATTAATTTTTCAATTGATGGTGAATATAATGACATTTTGTACCTCCACGCACGTCTTTATTGTATAGAAAAAATCTGTTTTTATTATAACTTTACTTGGATTTTTTCGTATTTAACACGGTTAAATTTCTTTACATCTGTGCATTGAAATCTTTCGTTTTGTTAACACACACTACGCTTTTTACATAAATCCTGGTATATTAAATTTTCCTAATTGATCTGCCTGTGCACTATCTACTTTTCGTAATGCTTCATTTACGCATGTTAATATTAAATCTTCTAACATTTCTACATCATCTGGATCTACAACATCTTTTTGTATTTTGATTTCTTTTAAAACCTTTTGTCCAGATACTTTCACATATATGGCACCTCCACCTGCTGTCGCCTCAAAGTCCTTGCTTGCTAATTCTGCTTGAGATTTTTCCATATCTGCTTGCATTTTTTTTGCTTCTTTCATTAAATTATTGATATTCATTCCGCCAAATCCTCCCATACCTCCTGGGAATCCTCCTCTTTTTGCCATTTTCATTCCTCCTTATTTATTTTATTCTATCACATTAAATGGTATATCTGATTCTTTTGCGATACTCTTAATATTTTTTTCTTCTGTTTGTTTTACATTTCCAGTATTTATAATATATTTTATATTCATTGACTTTCCTGAAGCCATTGATACCAAATTTGTTAATTCTTTTATATTTTCTTGTTTCTCTAATATGGTTTTACCAAATGATGTTAAGCCATTTGGAAATTCTATTCCGACTGTCATATCATTAATTTCTTTTGCTCTTGTATTTATCAAATTCGTATATAAAACAATCTTTCCACTCTGTTTTAATTCTTGTACAATCTGTGGCCAATATTCCTCTACTTTATTAGAATATGTTGTTGCTTTATTTTTTTGTTCATTATGATTATTTACTTTTTTGTTATCTTCTTTTACTGTATTTTGTGTAACTTTTGTATTCAAATTATATGCCATTTTTATTTCTGTATTTGTTGCTTGTAATGTATTGTTTTGCATATTTACAGGATTATTTCTTAAATAGTTTTCTATTTTACGAATTCTTTGTTCTAAATCGCCACTTTCCTTCGTAGTCATCTGACTACATAATTTTATTATCCCTGCTTGAAAAAGAATATTTTTTTGTGTTGAAAATTTCATTTCATTCTCTATACTTGAAAGTTCATATACTAAATTAATTAATCTTTCTTTTTCAACAATTTCAGAAATTTCTTTTATTTTACTTCTTTCCTCTTCACTATATAATTGTGTTGTATTTGTTGCTTTATATAGTAAAATATCTTTAATATATTTAATCATTTCCCATAATAAATTGGATATATCCTTGCCATCTTCTAATACTTGGTTGATTGTTATTAATGCTTTATCTACATCATATTGTATAATTGCTTCTACAATTTCATGTACAAATACCATTTTAGGTATTCCTACTAAATCTTTTATCTTGTCTTCATCTATTTTATTATCTCCATCTTGGATACATCTCTCTAAAATGGAAAGTGCGTCTCTCAAAGCCCCTTCAGCTAATGTGGCAATAATATTTAAAGCTTCTTTAGTAATTATGATATTACTTTCCTGACAAACAATTTCTAATCTCTTTATAATATCTTCATTTGATATTTTTTTAAAGTCAAATCTTTGACATCTAGATAAGATTGTTGCTGGCAACTTTTGAGGTTCTGTTGTTGCTAATATAAATTTAACATGTTCTGGTGGCTCTTCAAGCGTTTTTAATAGTGCATTAAAAGCCCCTGTAGATAACATATGTACCTCATCAATAATATATACCCTATATTTTGCCTTTGTTGGCAAAAAATTAACCTCTTCTCTAATGCTTCTAATATCTTCCACACTGTTATTAGAAGCTGCATCCATTTCAACAATATCTGTTAAAGAGCCAGCTATTGCCCCTTTACATATTTCACATTCATTACATGGTTCTCCATCTTTAGGATTTAAGCAATTAATGGCTCTTGCCAAAATTTTAGCTGCTGATGTTTTCCCTGTTCCTCTTCCTCCATTAAACAAATATGCATGCCCCACTCTATTGGCTATTATTTGATTTTTTAATGTTCTTGTTATATGTTCTTGCCCTACCATTTCTGAAAAATTTAAGGGTCTGAATTTTCTATAAAGTGCTGTGTACCCCACAATTATCACATCCTTTATATCGTTCTGCAACATGATTTTTGAATTCTAGGAAATATAATTTCCTAGAATTTAAAAAAATGGTCCTGATGATTTAATCTCTCTATGGAAAGTATACCACATAAAGATAAACTACTTATTGCTGCTTCCTTCCGGACCTGACAAGATTCATAGGTCTTTATTGGATACTCTCCATACAAAGATTAAATATCATACCATTTGTATTATATAATGATTTTTATATTTAATCAAGTATATTTATAGAAATTTAATTACTTATTCGTTTAAAAATAACATCATCAAAATCGGTGATTTCTATCCCTGTATTTCCATTTTCTACTATATCACCTGTTGGCAATTCTAATTTTATTTCAGCTTGATATTCCTTATTACTTTCTAATTTAATCGTTAAATAAAAAGATAAATTGATATGTAACGCTTCATTTGTTACATTAGCTTTTTTTAATAATTCATTATGATTAATTTCTTCATCATTTGATTTGTATTTTGCCACATAATTATTAGAACACCTAAAAGCTATAATACCTCCTTGGTTTGCAATCTTTAAATTTTTCAAGTCTGATTCCATATCTCCTATATATTCTAAACTTTGTACAATGTCTTCATCCTTATATTTAAATATAACATTTTCTTCTTGTACATCTGGTTTATATAATTTTATATTTTCTGTGTTCTCTGCATCTATATGTACATTATCTATATAAATAGATTTGATAACCTCTGTTTTTCCATAATTATCATTTTTATCAATATATAAATAAATATCGTTTGCTTGATGTATATCATAGGACCATCTTGTGTCTGTTTGCCCATCATCAATTCCTTCTTGAGAACTAATGATAGCAATTTTGGATAGTTCAAATGGCATATTGGTTTCTCCTTCTACATTATATCTTAAAACCAATACCCCTACAATAAATAGTATAACGACAATAATAACGATTATCATGCAAATATGAAAACTTTTGGTTTTCGTCAGATGTTTTAATTTATCTAACATTTCTACCTCCCAATATATATATTGGTATATTATATGGTGCTTTTTATGTAAAGTCAGGTTTACTAGCTTTATTTAAATGTCAATACTACTTTTATATTATGTATTCTTATTTTTTAATTTTCTCAATTCTTTAAAAAACGCTTTTAAAATGTTTTCACAATCTGTTTTTAATATACCTGTTTCCACTTCTACTTTATGATTAAATGGATAATCTTCAAACAAATTTAAAACAGAACCTGCTGCCCCTGTTTTTTCATCTAAAGTGCCTATATATATTTTTTTTATTCTAGATTGAATAATCGCTCCAGCACACATGCTACATGGCTCTAATGTAACATACATTTCACAATCTAGCAATCTCCAAGAATTTAATTTTTTACTTGCTTTTTGAATGGCTATCATTTCCGCATGTTTTGTAGTATCTTGTTTGGTTTCTTTTAGATTATGCCCTCTTGCAATAATTTTCCCATCTTTTACAATCACACATCCTACTGGAACTTCTAATTTATCATATGCTTTTTTGGCCTCTTTTAAAGCTTCTTTCATAAATTTTTCTTCCATGTATTCTTCTCCCATTGGGTCAAAGAATTTTTTGTGTAATGTATGGTGTGCCTAGAGGGACTCGAACCCCCATCGGTCGCTTAGGAGGCGACTGCTCTATCCTGCTGAGCTATAAGCACCTATAAGTTCTTTGACCTATCTTTATATTTTTATACTATACTATTTTT
Organism: uncultured Clostridia bacterium; assembly: GCA_944388685.1. The sequence continues at coordinate 13,470 of CALXJS010000031.1, forward strand.
TTACGATTTTGTCAATTGCTAGTTCTTTGCAAAAATTAAGAATGGATTGAAATTTTTTTGCTTTTTACAATTCACCACAAATTTTCGCAAAGTGCAAATTTCCAGAATCCTGCTTCCATTCTTGCAGTTGAGAGTACAAATCTTTGAAAACATTGCACATTCAATCACTATACATTTCTATCTATCTTGACAAGCTTTGATATAATATTATTATATATATTCAAATATAGAAGGAGACAAACTATGCAAAGAATATTAAGTCATATGCGAAAAGCAATAGAAGAATATCACATGATAGAAGAAGGAGATAAAATCGCTGTCTGCTTATCTGGAGGAAAAGACTCTATCACAATGTTAAAAGCATTTAAAAATTTGCAAATCTTTTATCCCAAAAAATTTGATATCATAGCAGTTAGCGTTAATCCTGGTTTTGAGTTTTTTGATGTCAACTTTTTAAAAGCCATTTGTGACGAAGTAGGTGTCCCTTTATTTATAGATAATAGCCATGCTAAGGAAATTGTTTTTGATATTAGAAAAGAAAAAAATCCCTGCTCTTTATGTGCCAATTTGCGTAGGGGTGTTATCAATTCAATTGCTATTGAGCAAGGTTGTAATAAAATTGCCCTTGGTCATAACCAAGATGATGTTTTAGAAACGTTTTTATTGAATTTATTATATACTGGAAATATTGGCACTTTTTCTCCAAAAAGCTATATGGATAGAACTAAAATAACATTAATTAGACCACTTGTCTATACACCAGAAAAAGAAATTAAACGATTTATTAAAAAAAATAATATTTCTGTTATGCCAAAGGTTTGTCCTATGGATGGTACTTCTAAAAGAGAAGATATGAAAAATTTGATTTATACATTATCAAAAAATATTCCAATGATAAGGGCTAATCTTTTTGGTGCTATTCAAAGAAATTTGGAAGATTGGAAAATTAAATGATTGTGCTGGAGCGATGAATTTGGGGACGGAGCAAAAAATCATCGCTCCGTCCCCTTTGGCAACTTTTTTACAATTATTTTATAACTGCTAACATATCTTCTTTTAATTTCTCTAGTTTTTCACTAGCCTCTTCATCTGTTTTTCCCTTTACGCCCATATATAGTTTTATTTTTGGTTCTGTTCCTGAAGGTCTAATACAACACCAGTTGCTATCTTCTAATTCATAATATAAAACATTTGATTTTGGAAGTCCTGTTTTGGTAATTTCTCCTGTTTGCATATTTTTTACAATATCTTTTTCAATATCCTTAAATGTTAATACTTTGTAGTCTCCAATTTTTTCGATATCTTTGTTTCTCGTATTTGTCATCATTTGCTTTATTTCTTCTGCACCTTCTGCACCTTCTCTAACAATTGACACTTGTGTTTCTTTGTAATATCCATATTTTTCATAAATATCCATCATGGCATCCCACAAAGTTTTTCCTTTTGATTGATAATAGCATGCTGCCTCACATAAAGCCATAACAGCACCAATACCGTCTTTATCTCTTGCATAGTCTCCAATTAAGCAACCATAGCTTTCTTCAAATCCAAAGACATATGTTTTATCTCCATTTTCTTCTGCTTTTCTCATAACTGCTCCAATGTTTTTAAATCCTGTTAATACTTCTATACATTCTAAGTTGTAATTTTTTGCAATTGCTTTTGCCAATTCAGAAGATACCACAGTTGTAATAAACATTCCATTTGCTGGCAAAATTCCTTTTTCTTGCATTTGAGATATTCTATATTCTGCAATTAATAATGCTGACATATTTCCTGTATAGTTTTTATATTCCCCTGTTTTGCTGTCTTTTGCAAAAATACCTAATCTGTCTGCATCAGGATCTGTTGCTAGAACAACATCTGCATCAACTTTTTTAGCTAGTTCTAAGGCTAATTTAAATGCTTTTGGGTCTTCTGGATTTGGATAATCTACTGTTGGAAAATTTCCATCTGGTTCTTTTTGCTCTGGTACTACATATAAATTTTCAATTCCAATTTCTTTTAAAAGTCTTTCTGCTACCATATTTCCAGTACCATGTAATGGTGTATATACTACTTTTAATTTTTTCCCTTGTTCTTTTACAATCTCTGGATTTAAAATACAAGATTTTAAAGTTTCAATATAGTTATCATCCATTTCTTTGCCAACAAAATTTAATAATCCTTTGTTTTTAGCCTCTTCTTCTGAAATGGTTTTTATTTCTGAAAAATTCTCTACCGCTCTAACTTTTGCGATAATGTCTTTATCTCTTGGTGCTACAATTTGTGCGCCATCATCCCAATATACTTTATATCCGTTATATTTTGGTGGATTATGGCTTGCTGTTATCATAATTCCTGCTGTACATTTTAATTGTCTTACAGCAAAAGATAATTCGGGAACTGGTCTTAAACTTTCAAATAAATAGGTTTTGATACCATTGGCACACAAAATTAATGCTGTTTGCATACTAAATTCCTTAGACATTCTTCTAGAATCATAACTAATGGCCACCCCTTTGTTTTCTGTTCCTTGTTCTAAAATATAATTGGCTAATCCTTGTGTAGCCTTACCAACTGTATATTGGTTCATTCTATTGGTTCCAGCACCAATAATTCCTCTTAAGCCTGCTGTTCCAAATTCTAATTCTTTGTAAAATCTATCTTCTATTTCCTTTTCATCGTTCTTTATTGCTAACAATTCTTTCTTTGTCTCGTCATCAAATTCTGGGCCTTCACACCATTTTTTATACTCCTCCAAATAATTCATCACAGAACCTCCTTTTTATAATTTATTTTTTTATTTATCTTCTGTTATGTTATCATAAAATACATCATAATAAAAGTAATTTATAAAAAATTTCTCGAGGTATATATTTTTTCTTAATATTCATCTAAAAACACAAAGGTTATAGTGTCATATTTTTTTAAAATGAAGTATGACACTATAACCTTTGCGTTACTTTGAAATCTATTTAATTATCCTTTTTAATCTAAATGATAAAATTTCTTATATAATTCTCTTGCTGTTTTAGGGCAATCCACACCCTTTTCATCACTATTTTTAACAGGTGCAAATTCTTCTTCTCTTTTTACTCTTAAAACTGCCATATCGTCTACTTCTCCAAAGGCATCAAATAAGAAAGCTTCAAATTTATAGGCATTTGGAGAATCTGGTACTACTAAATTTCCATCTTTATCAATATATTTTGCTTTTTTGTAAGCTACATGATATGGTAAAGGTTCTGCTCCCATTCTTTCTATCGCATCAATACTAAATAAATTACACAATATATGAGATTCACCATATAGTAATTCTCCATTTTTATCTGTTGCTTCTGCCATTTCATCTGTAATTTCTGAATATTCTATAACATTTGGTTTTCCATTTCTTCTACAAAATACACCAACTTTTTCATGTGGATTAGCTTTAACAACAGATTTACAAGCAACTGTAACTTTTTTATCTATTGCAATTCCCATTAGAACAGGATCTACCATTTTAACTAGGCAATTATCTACACCACCTATAAATACCCATTCAACACCTAATTCTCTCATTTTATCTGTCATTTTGGTTTTTACTAGAGATTCATAAATTCCACCATGACCATCAGCTGCAAGTTTTATTAGTCCATTTTCTCCAATTAATATTTTACCTTCTGTATCCATCATTGGTAATTCACCTTGTTGGAAGAAAAAGATATTTTTATTTTTTTGATATCCGAAATATTTATGTTTGTCAAAAAATTCTACAGTATCTTTGTTATTTTCTCTACTAGTCATAATAAACCAAGGTATAATAACCCCATACTTTTTTCCCTCTTCTTTTAAATTATCTGATAATAACTCAAATAAAGATTTATGAGAATCTAACCCAATATCATATGTTCCTTTAGGACCATTATGACCTAGTCTTGTTCCTTGTCCTCCGGCCATTGTAACCGCTGCTAATTTTCCCTCTTTAATTGCTTTTTTTCCAATTGCTTCATAATATTTATATTGTTCTTTTAATTTAAATTTATCTAAATAATCAATTGGTGTAATTTCATCATTTGTATTTGTTTTTTTCTCTTTTGTGCTGTTATATAATTCATTTACAAGTTCAAAATCAATATTCGCAATTTGTGTTAATAATTCTTCTTTTGTTTTCTCATCAAGACTATCATAATGATTTAACAAATGTTCTTGACCATATTTTTTTAATACACTTTGTATTTCTTCCAATCGTATATCCATAAAATTCTTCCTTTCTTTTTTATATTATTCATATATTACACCATAAATTTATTTTAGTCAATTATTGACAGATAAATTTCTTATCTGTCAATTTTTTTCTTATTTTAATGTTTATTAATTTGCTAAATCCTAGATGTCCCTAGGACTTTATCATATTTTTTTGCAATCTCCTCTATTTGCTCTTCTATTTCAAAAAATTCATAGCAATCAATCACTTTTATATTATCGCTTGCTAATACCCATTTTTCAATATTTTTATTTATGTTTTCAATATAATTTTGTTTTCCCTTAATAAAAATAACCATATCCGCATTTTCTTTACTTTTTTTACTAATCTTTTTAAATTTTTTTAGGTCATCATTTTTCCAATCTAGATTCAACAATTTATCTTTTTTCATTTTTTGTAGATTCATTTTAGATATTAATGTATTTACAGTATCTTCTAAATTATTCTCTGTTAGAATAATGATTTCTTTATTTTCGTCAATACTTTTGCTGATATATGGTAGGCTTATCATTTCAAAATGATAATCACTTGCATAAAATGCACAATCCTTTTCTTTTGTTATTTTTTCCATTATCAAACATTCCTTTCAAATTTATATATTCATACGGAACTCAGTAATTTATGTCTTTTGTTTACTGGTAAATTTTACCATTTTATTACAAATGTGTCAATAATATTTCAATGAAAA
>CALXJS010000032.1 GCA_944388685.1 uncultured Clostridia bacterium
TATGGTGATAAATATCCTTTGTCAAATTGCATTCCTTCTACAACATTTAATTCTGTATTTGATGTTTTTGATTCTTCAATTGTAATAACACCATCTTTTGAAACTTTTTCCATTGCTTCTGCAATTAAGTTTCCAATTTCTTCATTGTTTGCAGAAATACTTGCAACTCTTGCGATATCATCTTTTCCATTAACATCTGAACTAATTTCTTTTAATCCTTCTACTGCAGTATTGACAGCTTTGTCCATACCTCTTTTAATTGCCATTGGGTCTGCACCTGCTGCTACATTTTTAACACCTTCTTTAATCATACTTTGTGCTAAAACAGTAGCTGTTGTTGTTCCATCACCTGCAACATCATTTGTTTTAGTTGAAACTTCTTTAACTAATCTTGCACCCATATTTTCGAATTTATCTTCTAATTCGATTTCCTTTGCGATTGTAACACCATCATTTGTGATAAGTGGTGCTCCAAAACTTTTGTCTAAAACAACATTTCTTCCTTTTGGTCCTAATGTAACTTTAACAGTATCTGCTAATTTGTTAACACCTTCTAATAAAGATTTTCTTGCATCTTCTCCAAATTTAATAACTTTTGCCATTTAAAATCCTTCCTTTCTCATTATTGCCAAAAGGGACGAGCCTATTTGGCAATTTTTTTATATTTTTGTTAAACTTTTTTATTTTTCTTTGCAATATTCATATTTTTTTACTCAACAACAGCTAATATATCATCTTGTTTTACAATTATATAATCTGTTCCTTCATATTTTACTTCTGTTCCAGAATATTTGCTAACAATAACATTATCGCCTTTTTTTACGACCATAGTTTCTGGTTTTCCATCTATCATTTCGCCAGGTCCTACTTCTATTACTTCTGCTACTTGTGGTTTTTCTTGTGCACCTTGTGCTAGTATAATTCCACTTTTGGTTGTTTCTTCGCCTTCTTTCATTTTTATTAATACTCTACTTCCTAATGGTTTAATCATTTTAATTACCTCCTTTAATTTTTAGCACTCTATCTTTATGACTGCTAATAATGTATACCCATTTTTATCAAATGTCAATACTATTTTTTTATTTTTCACAAAAAGTTCACATATTTATTGTATTCCTTGATTTTTCAATGTATTCTTAAATTCAAAATCTTGTAATTTATGTAAATTTATAGTATAATATATATGTTACTCGTAAACAGTGATTCAGAAAAAGGAGAAATGAAAATGAAGAAAAAAACTCCTATCCCGGCAGGCTATTGTAAGCTTGCTGAAGAAAAAGTTGCGTACGGGGAAATATTTGTCCGTACAATGTTTGAAAGCAGAACCACGAGTGAATGCTATCGCATGGGGCAACTCATTGTAATGCCCCATTCGGGTATCTCACTCCACGATCATCTTCGTGGATGTGAGTGGTATTTGGACGAAGGAACAGGAATAACATATTACTGTTCCAAAGGTGGAACTCATCGGTATTCAAACGATACCGACGAAGAAAAACACCTCATCTTTGTCCAGAAAGAGGAAGCCTTGTAACCCAAGGCTTTCTTCTTTATAATATTATGAACTTTTATTTTTAATACTATTCTTATACTTATCTTCACTTAATAATTAACTATCCTTATTTCTCCACAACTACTTTTTCATCTTTAACACTAATCTTGTTAACTCCAGTCTTTTTTAATTTGCCATCTAATATTTCTTCAGCTAAGCTATCTTCTAATACACTTTGAATTGTTCTTCTTAAAGGTCTTGCACCAAAGTTTTTATCTATTCCTTTGCTTGCAATTAACTTTTTAACAGATGGTTCTATTTCGATATTGATTTTTTGTTCTTTTAATCTGTTAACTACTTCTTTTAGCATAATATCAATAATTTTATCAATTTCTTCATCTGTTAATTTATGGAATACAATAATTTCATCAATACGATTGATAAATTCTGGTCTTAGTTCTTTTTTCAAAGCTTCCATAACTTCTTTTTTGGTTTCTTCATAATCTTTTTGAACATCTTCATTATTTTTACTATTTGAGAAACCTAAAGATTTTTTATCTGTAATCAATCTTGCACCTATATTAGATGTCATAATGATAACTGTATTTTTAAAGTTTACAGTTCTGCCTTGGCTATCTGTTAATCTCCCATCTTCTAGTATTTGAAGTAACATATTCATAACATCTGGATGTGCTTTTTCGATTTCATCAAATAAGATAACAGAATATGGTTTTCTTCTTATTTTCTCTGTTAATTGACCACCTTCATCAAATCCTACATATCCTGGAGGTGAACCGATTAATTTAGATACTGAGTGTGGCTCCATATATTCAGACATGTCAATTCTTATCATGGCATTTTCATCTCCAAATAGACATTCTGCCAATGCTTTTGATAATTCTGTTTTACCAACACCTGTTGGCCCTAAGAATAGGAATGAACCAATTGGTCTTTTTGGATCTTTTAAGCCAACTCTTCCTCTTCTAATTGCTTTTGCAACTGCCTCTACAGCTTCATCTTGACCAATAACTCTTTCATGTAAATTCTTTTCAAGATTTTTTAATCTTTCATTTTCGTCCTCTGTTATCTTTTTAGCTGGTATTCCTGTCCAACTTGCGATAACTTCTGCAATATTTTCCTCTGTAATATCTGTTACAGATTTGTTATTTTTGTTTTTCCATTTATTTTGTTCTTTTTCATATTTTGCTTTTAATTCTTTTTCTTTGTCCCTAAAAGACGCTGCCTTTTCAAATTTTTGTGTTTTAACAGCTTCTTCCTTATCCTTACTTACATTAGCAATTTCTTCTTCCAATTCTTTTAGAGAGTCTGGTTCAGTATATGTTTTTAGTCTAGCACGTGAAGCTGCCTCATCAATTAAATCAATTGCCTTATCTGGCAAATATCTATCATTAATATATCTTACAGACAATTTTACAGCTGCTTCAATTGCTTCATCTGTTATTTTTACATTATGATGTGCCTCATATTTGTCTCTAATACCTTTCAAAATGCTAATCGTATCTTTTTCTGATGGTTCATTAACGGTTACAGGACTAAATCTTCTCTCTAAAGCAGAATCCTTTTCAATGAATTTTCTATATTCATTTAATGTTGTCGCACCAACTAATTGGATTTCTCCTCTTGCTAATAATGGTTTTAAGATATTAGCTGCGTCTATTGCACCTTCTGCTGAACCTGCTCCTACAATTGTATGAATTTCATCAATAAATAGGATAACATCTCCAGCTTTTTTAACTTCATTTAAAGCTTTTTTAATTCTTTCCTCAAAGTCTCCTCTATATTTTGCACCAGCTACCATACCTGAAATATCGACAGTTACAACCCTTTTGTTTTTCAAAATTTCAGGAACATCTCCTGCCACAATTTTTTGTGCCAAACCTTCCACAACAGCTGTTTTACCAACACCTGGTTCTCCAATTAAACATGGATTATTTTTTGTCCTTCTTGATAAGATTTGGATAACCCTTTCAATTTCTTCTTTTCTTCCAATAATTGGGTCTAATTTTCCCTCTCTTGCTTTTTCAGTCAAATCTTCTCCAAATTGATTTAATGTTGGTGTTTGGTTATAACTTCCTGATTTTTTTCTTGAACTTTTACTATCTGTCTCTCCTGCTAAGTCTTCTCCTTCATTAATGACTCTTATAATTTCGCCATATAATTTTGGAATATTGACATTTAATTCAATTAAAATCCTTGCTGCAACACTATCGCCTTCTCTCAATAAACCAATTAAAAGATGTTCTGTTCCTATGTAGTTATATCCCAGTTTTCTTGCTTCGATAAAAGCATTTTCAATAACTCTTTTCGTTCTTGGAGTAAATCCTAAAGTTTCATCGATTGCCTCATCTTTTCCAACCAATTCAATGGTTACATCAATGATATTTTCTGGTGTAATCTCTTGATTTTCCAAGACTTTAGAAGCCACACCGCTACCTTCTTTTGCTAAACCATATAGCAAATGTTCTGTTCCTATATATCTATGTCCTAGTTCGATTGCTTCATCATTGGCAATTTCTATTGCCTTTTTTGCTCTACTTGTAAAATTATATGTCATAATTATCACCTTACCTTTCCTATTGATTTATAACTTGTTTTATCATCTCTGCTCTTTTCATTTCTCTGTCTAATCTTTCATACTGTTCTCCAAAGTATTTCTGCAAATTACCTGGCTGAATATATAAATACAATTTTTGAACTTGCAAATCAGATAATTCCTTTAAAATTCCTAAGTCCACACCTAATTTTACAGTGGACAATAAATTTTGTGCCTCTTCCATGGTAATTTTTCTGCAATTTGTTAAAATTCCATAACTTCTATAAATTAAGTCTTCAACCTCAATGCCTTCATTTGCTAGAAATCTTCTTGCTTCTCTTTCTTGTTTTATTACCTTTTCTACAATAATTTTAATATTTTGTATAATTTCATTTTCTGTAATACCTAATGTTTTCTTATTAGATATTTCATACATATCTCCTACAATATGCCCTTCTTCATCATAAATGCCTTTAATATTTATACCAAAATTGTTAATTGCTTCTAATACCTTTTCTGTATTTCTTGTTTTTGCTAAAGCTGGTAAATGTACTTTTACAGACGCTTTCAATCCTGTTCCAATATTATTTGGGCAAGCGGTTAAATAACCATATTGTTTACTAACACAATATCCAAATATGTCTTCTATCTTTTTATCAATTTCAATGGCTAAATTTAGGGTATTTTCTAACTCTAAGCCACTACTAAATACTTGTATTTTTAGATGGTCGTCTTCTCCTACCATAATACAAATATTTTCTTCATCATTCACTAAGATTGCTCCAATATTACCTGATTGGAAAGCAAAATTATAATTTATTAGTCCTTTTTCTACTAAACTTAATTTTGTGATGTCATCCATATCTTGTAATTTTAAAAATCTTAGTCCATAACCTATCTGATAGATATTTTCCTTTATTTTGTTCTCTAATTCTTGTAATTCTTTTGGACTTAAATTAAATCTATACCCTTGAATATTTCTTGAAAATCGTATTCTTGTATTGATTGCTATATCTGATTCTTTTCCACTTTGTAAATACCAATTCATTTTCTGTATCATCCTTTCTTTAACATTTCATATACTTTCATTATTTAATAGTTATAATTTATAAATTGCTGAAAAACATTTTTCAAACTTACCAGTCTATTCTTTATAATGAAATTTATGTTATTTGTTTTCCTCTAATTTCTTGATTTCATCTCTTAATTTAGCAGCGTCTTCATATCGTTCTTCTTTAATGGCTTGTTTCAAATCCTCTTTTAGTCTCTCCAATTTCTGTTCTGGCGTTTGTTCTTTTTTTACTTGTGCATTATTTTCTTTCTTTGCTTGTTTTTCTTCTATTTTTTTATCAATGCTTTTTCCTAATCTTCCTACATGATGATTGCTACTTTGAATTCTTCTAATAATAGGTTCTAATCTATCTTGAAAAACATCATAGCAATTTGCACAACCCACTTTTCCAGTATTTGCAATGTCTTCAAAGGTATATCCACAGTTGTCACACTTTAATGATTTTAATTCATTAAACATTGGCATGAATTCTGCATTTGAAAAATCTTCTAAGAAATCTCCAAAAAAGCTAGAAAAATTAATTGGCATATCTAATCCAATTTCTCCAATTCCTAACTTTTTACTACATTCTTCACATAAGTTTAACTCTCTTCTAACACCATTGATATTTTCTGAATATCTAACATTTGCCTCTCTTTTTTTGCAATTATCACATAACATAATAATTCCTCCTTTTTATTCTATGTTTAACAACATATTTTTAAAAATTTTTGCTCGTAATTTATCTTTTACATCTTTTGCTAAAAGTAACACATTATCACTTGTTGCTACTTTCAAAAGTTTTGCTTCTTCTTTGGTTATTAAATTATAACTTAGAAAGTCATTAATTAATATATCCACATCATTTGAAGTCATTTCTTCTCCTATATTTTTTATAATATGCATAAAATAGTCTGACTTTGTACTATTTACTTTTTTAATGGTAATATGACCTCCTCCACCTCTTTTGCTTTCTACATAATAGCCTTGAGATGGTTTAAATCTTGTTGATATAACATAATTGATTTGTGATGGTACACAATTAAAATGTTCTGCTAATTCATTTCTTTGTATTTCCACTAATTGATTGTCATCATCAAATAAATCTTTTATAAATTCTTCTATTATATCTGATATTCGCATTGGTTTCATCTCCTTGTTTTGACTTTGACTTTCTTTGACCTACATTATTATTATACGCTTTTTTTTTATTTTTTCAACTTTATTTTTATTTAATTTATACATATTTTCATTAAATATTTCGCATTTTTAACAAAATTTATCTTTTTTTATGTTTTTTCTCATTATTTTTCTATTTTTCTTTTATTTTCTTCTTTTTATTGTATAGAAAAATCGCTTTTTATCTTGATCTTATATCATTTTATATACAACAAGGTTCGCTTACACCTCATATATATATGTTTCGTAATCTTTGATTTCGCTAGTGCTTGTCTTTCTCATTCTTTGTCATAGCATCTAATTCTTCTGCTCTTTCCTTTTGATTTGGTAAAGAAATCCATGCGAAATAAGAAGAAATAAATTCTCCATATTTAGTACTATCTTCTCCTACTTCATATTTTTCTTCTAGTCCGCTATTAACCCTTTCCTCATAATCTTCATTACTTTTTTTATCAAATTCTTTGTATTTCTTATCTTTCATAAAAAAATGCACTTCCCTTCTTTATTCTATTTTAGGTATGTGCATTTTCTCATTTTTTATTCATTTAATTTGTATTTTATTTCTTTTAGCCAATAATTTTTTTCTCTAAATAGCTTTGTGCTGTTTCAATTTTGTATAGTCTCGCTTCATAAGATTCATGTGCTATCTTATTATTTAAAATTTCTTCATCTAATTTATCTTCTATCTTTTTAAATCTTTTATCTAAATATTTTATTAAATTGTGAAACTCTGTTGCAATTTCTTTGCTTTGCCTACTAATTGCTTCTTCAATCTTCTTATCCATCATTTCTATTAAGCGTTCTTCTTGTGCTGATAACTTTTGATCATATCTTTCTTCTAAAGTTGACAATTTCTGATCAAATCTTTCTTCTAATGCTGATAATTTTTGGTCAAATCTTTCTTCTAATGCTGATAATTTTTGGTCAAATTTTTCTTCTAATGCTGATAATTTTTGGTCAAATCTTTCTTCTAATGCTGATAATTTTTGGTCAAATTTTTCTTCTAATGCTGATAATTTTTGGTCAAATTTTTCTTCTAATGCTGATAATTTTTGATCAAATTTTTCTTCTAATGCTGATAATTTTTGATCAAATTTTTCTTCTAAAGTATCTACTTTCTTTTCTATTTGATCTACTTTGGTTTTTATTTGTCTTATTTCTTGTAAAATAAGTTCTAAAGTTTCCTGCATATTCCTCACCTCCTCGAATAAAATTATTTTAAATTGAAATTTTTAAGATACAAAATTAGAACTAAAATTAGAACTAAAAATTTTAATTGAATAAAAATGATGAACCAATTATATTATCTTTTATATGAAAAGTCAACCATATTTTCCATTTTTATGAAAATTTTTTATCAACTTCTAATTTTCTATTTATTAGGATAAAGGAGGATTTTATGCTTTCAAAAAATACTTTTTTTATAATAAAATTAAAACGAAATTTTATTTCCATTTTATTTTTATTATTCACGATTTCTATATTATTATTCTCAAACACTAATTTAACAGCTGTAAAGTCAGGAATCAATCTTTGGGCCACATCAGTTGTTCCTTCTTTATTTCCTTTTTTTGTTGCCACAGAACTTTTAATGCATACCAATATTATCTATCATTTAGGTAACATTTTAAATCGATTTATGAAGCCTTTGTTTAATATACGTGGTGAAGGAGCCTTTGCTTTCATTATGGGTATTATCAGTGGTTATCCCATTGGTGCAAAAATTGCTACAAATTTTAGAAGAGAAAATATTTGTACTAAAGAAGAATGTGAAAGACTTTTAAGTTTTACCAATAATTCTGGTCCGTTGTTTATTATTGGTTCAGTTGGTATTTTATTATATCGAAATACTATGATAGGACTTTTACTATTTATTACTCATTTACTTGCTTCTTTATCTGTTGGCTTTATATTCCGTTTTTGGAAAAGAACCGTCCCTTCAGAAAAACTAATCTTTTCTTCAAATACATACTCTCATAGAAAAAATCCTACTACTTTTTCTAATCTTGGAGAAGTACTGTCTGAAAGTATTGTTAGTAGCATTAAATCTATTTTAGTTATTGGAGGATTTGTTGTTATCTTTTCTTCTATCATTTCTATTTTTAATGCAAGTGGAATTACGCATATTATAGAAATACTATTAAGTCCATTCTTTCATTGGATACAAATAGACACTTCTTTTATTGAACCTATATTTACGGGTTTTTTTGAAATCACCAATGGCATTAGCATTATTTCCAATATTGCTTGTAAAAAGCTTTCTATCAATATTGTTATAACTGCATTCCTACTTGGTTTTGGAGGTATTTCTGTTCTATTACAAGTTCTTAGTATTACTTCCAAAAGTGATTTATCCATAAAACCTTATATCTATGGAAAAGTACTACAAGGCATACTTTCCGCATTATATGTTTTTGTATTTATGCATATATTTCCTTTTTTTAATTTTGATTTATAATAAAACTTTTGTAATATCTTTTATTGATACTAAATATATTTTATTAAGAAGCCTAACCTTGTTGTATACGAAAAAAACCACATATAGTCAAGATAAAAGCTGATTTTTCCTATACAATAAGAATATATTTTTGTACAATCACTTTATTTTATGGAGGTTTTTCTATGGAAAGAGATTTTAATTATAACCAACCACCCTTTATGGATTTTAATATGGGAAATCCCAATTTTGATATGAACGAATTATATAAAGACCCTATGTTTAATCCGATTATGCAGTATGAACAAGCTTTTAGCTATTACCGCTATTTATGTATGCAGATGGATTACAAGATTAAATGTAAAGAATACGAAAAATTATGTGCTTCTTCGCCTAATCCTGATAGGAGAGATACTAAAAATAATTAATTTGCTTACTTTTTTATCTATCATTTTTTAAACTTAAAAATCTTATAAATATACTGATGATTATAAATTTGTTACAATTCACAGTCAATTTTAAAAACAACCTAGAAACAGTAATATATAAATATTTTATTCATTAAATGGCTATCATTACAGAATAAACAAATTCTAACATTATCAAGTGCAAAATCGCTGGCGCACCGCGACTTTCTTGTTGTATAGAAAAAATCAAGTTTTTCCTATACAACAAGAAAACAACATTGCACAGAAAAATTGCTATGCAATTTTTCGCGTCGACAAATCTTTACGCTTCTTTGAGAACTCAGATAAATATAATTAAATGAGAAAAACATAGAAAGTTCTCAAAGAAACGAGATTTGTCCCTTGATAATATAAGAATTTATAATATTCTTCCATTTGCACATTTAATTTCACAAAATATTTATATATTACTGTTTCTAGGTTTGAGTAAGTTAATTTGAGCTGTGAATTGTAATAAAATAGTATTCTATTACTTTGGATTATGCAAAAAAGAAATATGCCAATACAATAATTCCAAGTACAATTCTATAATATCCAAATACTTTAAAATCATGTTTTTTAATATAATTCATCAAGAATTTGATAACAAACATAGATACTACAAAAGATATTACCATTCCAACTAATAAAATAATAATTTCAGCACCTGTAAATGCCAATCCAAATTTTACTAATTTTAATAAACTAGCACCTAACATGGTTGGAATCGCTAAATAAAATGTAAATTCCGCTGCATTTGGTCTTGATAATCCTATTAATAATCCTCCAATAATGGTTGCTCCTGAACGTGATGTTCCTGGAAATATAGCTGCTAATAATTGAAATATACCAATAATTAAGGCATCTTTATAGGTAATTTCTGAATTTTTATCTTTTTCGCTTTTTCTATTTTTATTCCAATTTTCGATTACAATAAAGGCAATACCAAATACAATTAATGCAATTGCTATACAAGTTGGATTATAAAATAAAGCCTCAAATGTTTCATCAAATAATAATCCAATAATTGCTGCTGGTACACATCCTACTAATATTTTCCCCCACAGGTTCATAATATTTTTGTCAAAATATGACAGGATTCCTGTTTGTTTTATTGCTTTTTTTTTGTTTTTGGTAATTGGCCATATCTTTTTAAAATATAGTATTACAACAGCTAGTATAGCACCTAATTGTATAACAACTTGAAACATTGACCAAAATTCTGGTGAAACATTTTCAAATTTTAAAAATTGCTCTACTAATATTAAATGCCCTGTACTACTAATTGGTAACCATTCTGTGATTCCTTCTACTATCCCAAATATAATGGATTTTATAATATCTAAAAACATATCTTTCTCTCCTTTAATTATGGTCAGAGGACACACCTTGTTCTAGAGGTGTTTCCAATTATGTTAATGTATGTCTCCTCCCCTTATAATTTACTGTTTATCTTTGTTCTTCATATATATTGTTTTATGATGTCTTTCATATACTTTGCTGATGTTATTGGTGCTGATTTTCCGCGGTAATCCTAATGCTTCTATAAAGTTTAATTTTTCTTGTTCTGCAATTTTTCTATCGATTCCATACGGTTTTGAAGCCAAGTCTATTACTAGTGTTTCTTTTCTAATTTCCTTTAATTCCTCATTAAATATTATCTTAGGAATTGTGTTTATGATTATATCATACTGTTTTAATTTTGTACAATTATTTTGTATATTTTCTATTGTTGTTGTTTCATATCCATATACCTGTGCCCATGCTTTCTCTATTTGATTAGTAATTATACATGTCACTTTAGCAGATAGACTTTTTAATTTATCTGCTAAAACCTTACCTATTCTTCCAAACCCCATTATCAAACAATGACTATTTTGTAATATTTTTTTTGTATTTTTTAATATTATTTCTATGGTAGCTTCTGCTGTAGGAATAGCATTTAATATAGCGAATTCTTCCTTTTGCATAAAATCAATTACTTTATTATTTTTTTTATGCAATTCTTCTTTTAAATCTTGGTGTATGTTTCCAACAAATATGATTTTATTTTCTAGATAATAACATATTTCTTTTATTAAGATATCCTGATTTGAAAATGGCATATGTATATACTTATTGTCTTTAGAAAAAGGAATTGGCAAAATAATAGCATTAGAATTCCTTATCATTTCATCATATTTCTCACATTCTTTAAAATTTTCTAGCTTTTCAAACCCATATAATTTTACTTCATGTTTTTCTTTAGATAATGTTTTTGCTAAGAAAAAACTTCTTAAATCTCCTCCTATAATACAAAAATTCATACTCACAAAATCCTCCTTTTATACATTATAGTGTAGCCGTCAGATTTTATGAGTATTTTTTTATTGTATAAGAAAAATCAGCTTTTATCTTGACTCTATTTAAAATTTTTCAGTATACAACAACGTTAGACTTCTTATATTAGTACAATAATTGCAAAGCAATTTTGCATATATGTGCGTCGAAATCTTTAATTTCGTTAATGCACCCTTCCTTATTTTTGTCTTTCGTCTCGATCTATTTCTATGTTTTCTATATTTCTATTTTTAATGTTTTTTTCATTTATATTTTTCTTTAACAATTTGATATCATTATAACTTAAATGTCTAGTAATATCCACCATTTCTTCTAGATGTTCTTTTGCTTTAATTTCTTTTTCCGTTAATGATTTTTCTTTTTCTTCTTGTTCTTCTAAATTGAATGGTATAGATATCCTTGACATTACAGGTATAAATAACGGTTCCTTTCTAACCTTGTCAACTATTTTTTTAGAAGCAATATCAATGGCTGTATTAACATAGTTTATTGCTGTTTCCTTATCTCCTTTTATTAAATATATTTTTGCCAATTCGTAATAACCATCTGCTGATAATTCTTCTTCCTCAATAGCTTGCAAAAATCTTTTTTCAGCTTCTTCTAAATCCTTATAAATTAAGGCAATTTCTGCTAGAGAATATTTTGCATTATATAATAAAGAATTAATATTTGCTGCTTTTTCATAACATATTTTTGCATTTTGAAAGTCGTTTAACATTGTATAGGCAATTCCTAAATTATAATGTATTTCATAACTTACAGGGTTATACTTTAAAGCTTCCTGATAAACGTTTACTGCCTCTTTATACATCTCTTTAGAAATCAATATATCTCCTAATAATTCAGTTGCCTTGTACATATCAGGCTTTTTATCTAATAAATTAAATAACATCTCTGTTGCTTCATCTTTTTTATCTAAATGATTTAATAATTCTGCCACTTTATAATAAGATTCGTAATCCTTTTTATTTATATCAATTGCTTGTACATATTCATCAATTGCTTTTCTCATACCGCCTTCTTTTTCATATAATTCTGCTAACATTTTATGTCCTTTATAGCTATCAGGTACTTTTGAAACCAAACTCAATAAAGCTTCTTTTGCTTTCTTATCATTTCCTATAGATAAATAAAATCTTGCTCTTGCTATATTTATAATCTCAATTAATGTCATACCTTTCATTTCTAATATGATTACCATTCCTGGTATTACAATTGAAACTACATATTTTAAGAGATTTAAAAATAAGTTTAATTCTATAAAAAGTGCAAATCCTAAAAAATTTAATGCAATTCCAATTGCTTCTAATATTAAAATGACTATATAACTAGTATCATTGTTTTTTATCATTTTAAAAAACATGTATACAAAAATTGCAAGTGAAATAACTGTAAATATAAACTGTTCTATTATCATATTGCATCTCCTTCTTTTTCATTTATTCTAAATTTTTAATTGCATTTCTTGCCATTTCATCACATCTGTTATTAAATTCATTGTCACTATGTCCTTTTACCTTTATAAATTTCACCTTATGTATTTGGGTTAAAGCATATAATTCTTGCCAAATTTCTTTGTTTTTTACTGGCTCTTTTCCTGAAGTTTTCCAATTATTCTTCATCCAATTGTATATCCAACCTTGATTAAACGCATTTACAACATAAGCACTATCACTGTATATTTCTACTTCACAAGGAAATTTTAATAATTTAAGACCTTCAATAACAGCTGTTAATTCCATGATATTATTTGTAGTATTTCTTTCTCCTCCTGATATCTCTTTTTTATTTTCCTTGTACATTAAAATAGACCCCCAACCGCCAGGTCCTGGATTTCCCGAACATGCACCATCTGTATATATAATAACTTTTTCCACAAAAACCTCCATTTATTTTAACCTATACTTTTTAATACACTATTTAAAATTTGTTTTTATTTGTCTTTTTCTATTTTTTGTGATACTATTATATCAGTAATTTAAAAATTATACAATATTTTCAGAAAGGAAGTTGAAAAATGAGTAAAGTTATTGGAATTATAGCAGAATATAATCCTTTCCATAATGGCCATTTATATCATTTACAAAAATCACTCCAAAATACTGGTTCTTCTTATTCTGTTGCTGTTATTAGTGGTAATTTTACCCAAAGAGGTTCTACTTCCTTAGTGGATAAATGGGAAAAGGCAAAAATTGCTTTAAGTAACGGTATTGATTTAGTTCTTGAACTTCCGTTACTTTATTCTATTTCCAGTGCTGAAAACTTTGCAGAAGGTGCTATAAAAATCTTAGATTCTTTAAAATTTGTAGATTATCTTTCTTTTGGTTCTGAATCAGGCAATATCTCTACATTAGATATGATAGCAGATATTTTATATAAAGAACCAAAACCCTATAAAAATATATTATCACATGAACTTAGTAAAGGATTATCTTTCCCAAAAGCAAGAGAAAATGCCTTACTTATGTATTTAAATGATATTCGCAAATTTTCAAATGTTCTTTCTTCCCCTAATAACATTTTAGGAATCGAATATTTAAAAGCCTTAAAAAAACTCAACAGTCCTATTATTCCTATTACCATGGAACGATATAATGCAGGATATCATGATACAACAAATAACGGAAATGTTGCAAGTGCCACAGCTATTAGAAATATTGTCAAAAATAATGGTTGGACTATTTTAAGAAAAGTCGTTCCTGAAAATACATTCTCTATTCTTTTAGAAAATATAAAAGTCGGTCATGTTGTTCCAGATTTGTCTGTCTTTGAAAAACAAATTATCTATAATTTACGAAAAATGTCTATTCAAGAAATCTCCGAACTTCCAGATGTTAGTGAAGGTTTACAAAATGCTATAAAAAATACAGCGAATTCTTGTAATAGTGTCGTAGAATTTTTAAATATTATCAAATCGAAACGTTATACCAATACTAGACTTCAAAGAATTCTATTATATGCCCTATTAGGCATTACGAAAAAAGATATGGCATTATCTAAAAAAGCCATTCCCTATATCAGAGTTTTAGGATTTAATCAAAAAGGACAATACCTAATTTCTGAAATTGCGAAAGCCAATCCAAAATTAGAAATTATTACTTCTGTCAAAAAATATATGGATACAAGTAATAACAAAACTTCTAAATATTTATTAGAAAAAGATATTTGGGCTACCAATGTTTACACGATTGGTTATGAATATGATTCTTGGAATAATTTGGATTATACACATAAAATTGAACGATAGGGATGTATCAAATCATCTCAAAATGAAATAAAAGGGACAGAATTATTGAAATTGGTTATTATATAAAAATATTTATATTAATTAATTTATTACATTCCTCGGCTAACATTACATCATATAGAAAATCTAAAGGTATCTAACAGGCACCTCTCAAAGCAAGTTTGAGATTCTCCTATTAGATACCTTAAAATTTTCTAATATGATTTCATTCACATTCGTCATTTCATAAATTAATTAATATAAATATTTTTTTATAACTTTTTTGATATATCTGTCCCTTTTGTTTCATTTTGAGATGATTTGATACATCCCTATTTGGTTATCCATTTTACTAAATTTAAATTTGCTGGCTCTAATATCATTTCATGTTTTGGCATTACTCTAAATGTGTAACCATAATTTCCACCTGTTGTTAATTCAATTTTCGTTGTAAAATAATATTTTCTGTGTTCTTCATCTGCTTCTTGTAATTGCATTGGAATGATATTTACATTTTCTACAACACCATTGTCTAATATTTTTCCATAATATGCTTCTACTGTCACATTTTCTACATCTATATTTGGTAATTGTACTTCACATCCTACTTCAATATTATTTCCTGCATCAATCGTTATATTATCAAGATTACTATTTTCTTGTGTGATTTTAATATCCTTCCAATTTTCGTATAAATCCTTCTTCCAAGCATTATATGCTGCTACATTGTCTATATTTTCATAATATTTCTTTGTTAAATTACACAATGGAATATATAATTGATTTGTATAATCTACAAGCATTCTAGCCGTACTATATTTTCCTCCTGTTGTCATGATAGAATTTTTCATAATTTCTAACCATCTTTTTGATATACCACTTCTATCCCTATCATAATATGTCGGAATAATTTTTTCCTCTAATGTATGGTACATACTTTGGCTATCTGCCATATCTTGTGCTTCGTAAGAATCATATTCTGCATTTGTTCCGATTGTCCAGCCGTTATTTTGTGTATAGCCTTCTGCCCACCATCCATCTAGCACACTAAAGTTGATAACACCATTTACTGACGCTTTTTGTCCACTCGTTCCTGAAGCTTCCATTGGTCTTCTTGGATTATTTAACCATACATCTACACCACTTACTAAATATCTTGACATAGCTATATTATAATTCTCTAGCAAGAATATCTTACCTTTAAATTGTGGCATCATTGATACTTCATGGATATATTTGATTAAGTCTTGCCCTTCTTTATCTGCTGGATGTGCTTTTCCTGCAAAGATTAATTGTACTGGTCTTCCTGTATTATTCATAATTTGTGTCATTCTTTCAATATCTTTAAATATTAATGTAGCTCTTTTATATGTAGCAAATCTTCTAGCAAATCCAATCGTTAGTGCATCTGGATTTAACTTTGATACAATTTCATTAATCTCCTCATAACTATATCCAGATCTTCTTAATCTTTCTGTTGTATTTTCTTTTACTAAATTTATTAGTTTTCTTTTTCTTTCTACATGGGCACTCCATAATTTATCATCTGGGATGTTTTTTATTTTCTCCCACACATAATCATGGTGCATATTATCTTGCCAATATGGAATTAAATATTTGTTATATAATTCTTTTAATTTTGGTGCTAGCCATGAACAAGTATGAATACCATTTGTCACATATCCAATTGGTGATTCATTTGCAGCAATGTTTGGCCATACTTCACTAAATAATTCTCTAGAAACAGCACCATGAAGTTCACTTACACCATTCTTCTTTCCTGCTATTTTTAAGGCTAATATTCCCATATTAAACCCTTTATCTAAATCTGGTCCTGGTTTCATCCCTAACTTCAAGAACTCTTCCCTTGTAATCCCTAATCTTGGCCAGAAATCTTTAAAATATTTTTCCACCAATTCTATTGGAAATATATCATTTCCAGCAGGTACTGGTGTATGTGTTGTAAATACTGTTTTAGAGCTTGCAATATCTCTTGCAACATCAAACGAAACTTGTTTATCTTTTATAATATTTTTGATAATTTCCAAATTTAAAAATGCTGAATGTCCTTCATTCATATGATAAACTGTTGGTTTCAATCCTAGATATTTTGTAAGAAGACTAACACCTGCCATTCCTAAGACAATTTCTTGTCTAATTCTCATTTCTTGGTCTCCACCATATAATCGTAGTGTAACATTTCTATCCTCTTCATTGTTTTTAGGAATATCAGAATCTAATAAATATAGTTTAACTCTTCCTACGTTAATTTGCCATACTTTTAGATATAATCTTCTTTTTGGAAATTTAACATAAATGGTTAAATCATCACCTTTGTCATCCTTTACTGGGAGAATTGGTAAATCATATAAATCAATATTATTATATTCTGTCTCTTGTTGTCCATATCCATTAATTTTCTGATTAAAATAGCCATTTTTATACAACAACCCTACTCCCACAAGTGGAATTCCTAAATCACTTGCAGATTTTAGATGATCTCCAGATAAAATTCCAAGTCCTCCTGAATAAATTGGTATGGTTTCATCTAGTCCATATTCTGCTGAAAAATATGCAATTAAATCCTTTTTATTTCCTGGGTATTTACTAGAGAACCATGTGCTTTTACTATTCATATAGTCTTCAAAATTCTCTGCTACTTTATCATATTCTTTTAAAAATATTATATCCTTAGATGCTTTTTCAAGTCTCTCTTGTGATACTTGTTTTAAGAATTTTACTGGGTTTTTTGAACATTGCTCCCATAAATCCATATCGATTTTTTGAAACAATCTTAAAAATTCTGTATTCCAAGACCACCATAAGTTATTTGATATTTCTCCTAACTTTTCTATTCTCTTTGGTAATTGTGGATTTACTGTTATCCTATTAAATACATACATCTATATTTCCTCCTTAGTAATTTTCTCTTCTTTCCTCTTTTTGTTTTACAAATATATTATCTATTAAATAGATAAAAATGTCAAACCTTTTTTATAAAAATTTTGAACTTTGTATGTGTGTCAATTTTACAAAAATAAACTTGTGTGCAACTATTATTTTTTTATAGAAAAAAGATACCATAAATGTATCTTTTTATTCATATTTATTATTTCCTTGAGCAAAATTCAAATTCATATTTAGATTAGCAACCTTAATTAATTTCTTGCTTAAAACAAAGCTTCTCCTCCTTGAATTTCTATGTGGTATTTTACAAATTTAAAAATAAATTGAAAAAATCATATTATCCCCTTGAATTTATTTTTTATTTAGTATAATATATAAAGGTAATAAAAGAGATTTACATAGGAGGAT
>CALXJS010000033.1 GCA_944388685.1 uncultured Clostridia bacterium
AAAAAAATACTGTTTTATGAAATGATTTATAATATGCAGGGATGAAATATATTTTAGAGCGTATGCCAACTACGAACTTGAAGACGGGGGTTCGAATCCCTCTGGGCGCACCAAAAAAACATCACTCTCTCAATTGAAAAAGTGATGTTGTCCAATTTAATAAATTGAATTAATAATTTGTTACCATGTGACTATTATTGTCTCACGGCAGGGATGGATTATACTGACCTCCACGACGTATCCCAAGCTTTTCAGCCACTGAATCATTTCAGGCGAAATATATTCAAAACGACATAAATTTTCGCCGTTTTTCACAGCTGATACGATTCTGGACTCAATCATAATCTCTTCGTCTTTAAGCTTTTTGTTTTTCAAACTGTCAGTTCTTTCCCGTGCTTCTCTTGCTGTAAATAACATATGATAACCTCCTAAATCTCACTATGTGAGTTATTTATAGGCTATATTATACTACAATTCACATAAAATGTAAAGAAATAAAAATTTTTTTTAAATATATTGAAATTTATAAAAATTATGATATACTTTAACAAATTGATTGATATTTGTATCAATCGCTAAAGGTGTGAAAAGAGTTGTAAATATCTACGTTGTTCGCACCAAAGTTCTCAAATAAGATTGAGAACTTTTATTTTTTTATATTTTTCATCGTTCTAAATCACATTTTCTTGAAATTTTTTATCACTTCATTTTTCCTTTCATATCAACGTTTTCCACAAATTCTACCAACAGTCGGTTGATAAAAATCCCATTAAATGATAGTATTTTTTGTATACAACAAGATTGCATTTCTTATAAATTTTATGAAAAGAGGTATACAAATGGATAATGAAAAATTTGGAAAATTCATACAGAAATTAAGAAAAGAAAACAATATGACGCAAAAACAATTAGGCGAAAAACTAAATATTACAGATAAAGCAATTTCAAAATGGGAACGTGGTTTAAGCTTTCCAGATATTTCTATGTTAAATTCTTTAGCTGATACCTTTCATATTACTGTTACAGAATTATTAAATTGTGAAATTGGTATCCAAAAAGAAATTGATGTTAAAAAAGCAGTTGAAGAAGCAATCGAAAATATTACACAATCTCAGGAAAAGAAACGTAAACGTTTGAAAAAAATCAAAAAAGTAATTTCTATCATTGCTTTGATAATATTTATTGTCTGCCTAGTTACACAAGTTGGATATCTGTTTATCCTAAAAAGACATGATTATGAATATGTTATCGATAGTTTATATTATATCATCAATGAATTGATTATCCTATCTGCTACAACATTGTCTATCTTTTGGATTAAAAAAAATAAGATAAAAAATATCCTTACATATAGTTTGTGTGGAATTCTTACTTTGCTAAATCTCATTTTTATGTTCCATAATGGATTTCAAAATCATTGTATTGTTAGTTTTTCTGGCAATTTTTCTAATGGTTTGGTTTTAAAGCAAAACAAAGAAACTGGTTTAGCAACTTTATATTATTCACCAAGATTTTTTATTTTTGCAACACCTAATGAAGAATTACCAAATGTCATAGATGGAAACATTAAACATCAATGGCTAACAAATGATACTTGCAACTTAACATATATGGACAATGACAACACGATTAGAGTCTATGTTTCCACTTATGGCAGTAGAGAAGGTGTTTCTTCATATTATTATATCACTTCTTCATTATTAGGAACTTGGCAAACAAACGATTCTTATGATGGACCTGATAAAATTTATGTTGATTCTAAAGGCATTACTATATGCGAAGATGATATAAGTACCTTATTTGAATATGACAATTGTGTACAATATGGATTGACCAGTTTGGTCTTATATGCAAATAATCTGCCTAAATATGTGATTGTGTTTAATGAGGATTGTCAGATAGACGACACCACAAAACTGATTAAAAATGGCGGAACAATTACAGTTTGTGAAGTTTCCATGGATAAAGCGGTTGCTAAAAAATTTATTTGTGCTACTTATAAAAATGACAGTGATTTGACAAATTATAAGTTAGTCAATGTAAATGCAAATGATTATAAAATACAAAATGGCATTTTATATATTAGTTATGATGGTAATACAGTTACCGAAGTACCTGGGGATTTTACAGATATGGGAGATGTGTACACAGATTATAATTATCAAATCTCATATGAGAAAACTGTATTTTTCTACAATGCTAATCATAAACGATATTTAGTATATTCTGATAATATGCTAAATCATTGGCACACAGTAGAAATTGATGCAAATACTAGCATTCAAAATATTCATTTTATTGATAATAATATTGGATTTATGTTAGAATTTGAAGATACCGCAATGGGAATTGCTTTTGGAAAAATCAGTAAGACTACAGATGGTGGCGACCATTGGACAGAAGTTAGTCATGGTATTTCTGAAGGAGGAGAGGAAACAATTTTTAAAACTTCCAGCCAGATAAAATTTATTACAGAGGATATTGGATTTTTGACTATGCCTTCAACCCCAGGAGATTATTCAGAACTATATATGACAAGAGATGGTGGATTGTCTTTTGCTAAATTAGATATATTTGATAGTGATATATATGATTATTACAATTTGCCAATAGAAGAAGATGGTAAATTAACTTTAGAGATTTCGCAAGGTTCAGATGGAGATTATAATGGTAATGATTCTAAATATTTTGTTTCAGATGATAATGGCAATACTTGGAATGTTGTAAATTAATTTAGGATATTATCTAATATAAAATAATTTAAAGAAAAGTATTATTGCAAAAAAATATATAAAGAACAATTCAATAATAGAAAATAGACTAGAACAATAGAGGGCTTTTTTTAATATTTTATCTGTTTATTATATTTTAAAGTCCGCGTCATTGTTCGCGCCAATTTTACTTTAGTAAAATTTGTGTGTAATCTTTAGAGCGAAGCGACGTTCTGGTATAGGAAAAACTCAATTTTTCCTATACCAGGACTAATCTCGCTTCGCGAGAACTTTTCTCTACTTTACTAATTTAACTATATGTATTTAAGTTCTCGAAGAGGCGTAAAGATTTGTCGACGTAAAAAATTGCGTAGCAATTTTTCTGTGCAACGTTATTTTTTAATAAATCGTTCCACCTAAATCCTTATACTTTTTAAAAGTTTCCAAACATTCTTCCCTATCCATCTTCTTCAAATGAATTAAATCCGCATGATTTCCTTTTAAATAGTCATAAATCATATCATCTCTAAAACCAATCTCGCCAGCATCCTCTTTGGTACAACCATAATAAACTTCTTTTATATTTGACCAAATAATCGCTGATAAGCACATAGGACATGGTTCGCAAGACGAATACAATATGTAGTCAGATAAATCATATGTATTTAATTTCTCACATGCTTCCCTAATAGCAACAATTTCCGCATGAGCAGTTGGGTCATTTCTCTTTATAACCTGATTATTTCCATTAGAAATAACATTTCCTTTTTTATCCACAATCACAACACCAAATGGTCCGCCATCTCCCCTCTTTATTCCCTCTTCTGCATTTTGTTTTGCTAATTCCATAAATTTATCCATACTTTATTCATTCCTTATATAATATATTTAGATTTTTAAATAAGGATTTACCTATAAACCTTGTGTAATACATTTACACGAATTCTTTTTGAAACTAACCTATTAAAAAATATTTCGTTTTGGCATGTTAATTAAAGTTTAGCAATCTTATCCTTTTGTATTTTAATACAACTTTGCTATTTCGTAAATATTTTTTATTACTTTTTCATCTATCTATCATGTTTCCTATTTATTCAAAATATATATTAAATATACTCTATTGCCAATTTACATAAGTAAAAATCAACATATTTTCTCATTATAAAGCCGTCATGATTTTTACTCTACCCTCATATACTTTTATGAGGTGTTTTGATTGGTTATAAAATCGATACATGTAAAAAGACATTTCATAATATGTATATCCCTGCTAACACTCATTATTTTCCTAATATCTGCTATGATTTTTTATTTTAGTAAAAAGCCATCTCCTGCGATTACAGCCAATTCTGAAAACGAAGATGACTTTATAAAATGGGTAGATTTCACGGTTCCTTGCAGTGTTTTAAAGCGAACATCTGAATTAGATATCAACTCTCACAATAATAATGAAACGATTACATATAATTGGCTTGAATTATTAGCCTATCTAGCGTGTATTTATGGAGGTAATTTTAAGAATTTTAATTCCAACGATTTAGATAAAATTGTAGAAAACTTAAAAAGTGGAAAAACAATGGAAGACCTCACATCCACACTCACCTTTTACGATTACTATTTGGAAGCCTACTCTGCCATTTTAAGTGGATTTATAGGTAATTATTCTATTGAAACTACAGACAATAATGGAAATACCTATTATGAAAATCGATATGGATTAAAGGCTTTTTTGCCTATTGCCAAAAATTATTACTTTACACATTATAAAGATTTCGGAAACTCTAGATCATATGGTTTCAGAAGAACACACTTAGGAAACGACTTAATGGGAAGTATTGGCACACCTATCATAGCAGTAGAATCTGGTATCATAGAACAACTTGGCTGGAATCAATATGGCGGTTGGCGTGTTGGCATTAGAAGTTTTGATGGAAAACGATATTATTACTATGCTCATTTACGAAAAGACCATCCATATGTAGAGGGATTAGAAAAAGGAGATAGCATAAAAGCTGGAGATGTAATTGGATATCTTGGAATGACTGGATATAGTATAAAAGAAAATGTCAATAACATCAATGTTGCTCATCTACATTTTGGAATGCAACTAATTTTTGACGAATCTCAAGTAGACAGTCCTAATGAAATATGGATAGATGTTTATGAAATAGTTGAATTTTTAAAGGCCAATACATCAGAAGTATATCTTTCTAACGAAGGGACAAAAGACTACTCTAGAAAATATGACATAATGGATGAGACAATTGGGGACAGGTAGCATTTTGTCTCATTTTCCTAATTTTACAATGATATCTCTCTTTATTTTTCCTCTATTAATTTTTAGAGTTATTTCTTCATTTGGCTTTTTCGTATAAATATATTCTCTTAAATCATTCATTGTTTCCAGTTCTACACTATCAATTTGTGTGATGATATCTCCTTCTTTAACTCCTGCTGTTTCTGCTGGACCTTTTTTTGTTACTTCTGTTACATATATTCCTTCTTGAAAACTAGTACTTGTTCCTGTTTTTAGATATGGTATAACTTCTGTATCATAAGCATATATACCAATTTTAGCTTCTTGAAAATCCCCTGTGTTTTTATAACTTTCAATAATAGGTTTTACAATATTAATAGGTATTGCAAAGCCGATTCCTTCCGCTGATGTTATTTTTACTGTATTAATACCAATAACTTGTCCATTAGGGTAAATTAATGGTCCCCCACTATTTCCTGGATTGATGGTTGCATCTGTTTGGATTAGGTCTGTCATATATGAACTATTTTCCTCTTCTTCTAATTTTATTGTTCTATTTTTGGCACTTATAATTCCTGAGGTAACTGTTCTTCTGAATTCAAATCCGATAGGATTTCCAATTGCATAAACAGTTTCTCCTATTTTAATACTGTCAGAATCTGCTAATGTAACATATTTTAAATTATTCGCTTCTATTTTTATAATTGATAAATCGATATTTGAATCACTCCATACAACGGTTCCATCATAATGATTTCCATTCTCTAATGTAACATAACATTTACTATATTTACTTCCTGTTACATGTTCATTACTTAAAATATATCCATTTTCTGTAACAATCATCCCTGTTCCCAATCCTAATTGACTTTCTGTGCTTTCTGAAAAAATGGAAGTTCCTGTATTTTTTAATTTTGAAATTCCTACTACACTTTCTACGGTTTCTTCTATAACATCTGATACTGTTTTACTTTCTAATTCTACTTCTTCCACAGTTTGTTCCTCTATTGTGGATTGTGTTCTCTCTGTCACATAATTTGCATCATAGATTTCTATATTATTATATGTAACATATAAATAAAACCCTAACAACCATACGATTAGTAAAATAATCATTGTTATGACAATTTTTTTAGCACCTTTATTTCTTTTATTGTTTCTTCGCAATAAAATCACCTCAAAAATATTATGAACATTTTTTCATATTTTAACCACATAATAATAAAAATTAAAAAAGAAGATAAAATAAAATTCTATCTCCTATTCCAGTTTACTTATTATTTAAATTATTTATCTCATCCTGTATAAACTGGTTATTTAACACTTTATACGATTAAATTAATGATTCTACATTGTATTAAACCCTTTTTAGTTCTTCATAACGTTTTACTTTTTGTGTGGTTGTTTTTATGAATGGTTCTGTTGTTATTGTTATTTTTTTAATATGCTTAAACACAGGTAATTGCTTATTAATTTCCTTTATTTCATTCCAAATACAATCTTTATATTCCTTTTCTGTTTTTTCTCCTAATTTTTCCTTTATTATATCTTTATCATATACAATTTTTGCACATAACATAGTATCTGTTTTATCCTTTTCTCTTTGATAAACTAAAGATTCTGTTACATAAGGAAGTTTGTTGATTAAAAATTCAATTTCTTGTGGATATACATTCTTACCATTTCTTAAAACAATTATATCCTTTTTCCTGCCTGTTACATAGATAAACCCATCATTTGTTATATACCCATAGTCTCCTGTTCTAAACCAACCATCAACAAATGCTTTTTTATTTTCTTCATCATTATGATAATATCCTATCATAACACTTGGACCTTTTACAAGAATTTCTCCTTCTCCATTTTCATCTGGATTATCTATTTTTACATTTAAACTTGGAAGTGCCAATCCTACTGCACCTGGCATTTTTTCTTTATCTGATTCAGCTGCAATAACTGGTGATGTTTCTGTTAATCCATACCCTTGTACCAATTCAATTCCAAAATTGTTAAACCCTACAATGGTTTCTTTATCCATGGGTGCTGCACCATATAATACTAAGCGAATGTTTCCTCCAAAATTGTTTAAAATTTGTTTAAAAATAACTTTTCTTAAATCAATTTTACATTTTAAAAGTCCATTTGATATCTTTATCATTCTATTTATTAATTTATCTTTTCCTTGATCACGAATTGCTTTTTGAACTTTTTTATACATTGTTTCTAACACTAGTGGAACAGCTACAAATACAGAAACTTTGTATTCAACAAGATTTTTCTGAATATATTTTAAACCATCACAAAAAGCGACTGTACAACCACTATAAAATCCATAAAGGAATGTTACTGTACATTCAAAAGTGTGATGAATTGGCAGAAAGGAAAGTAATGTGTCTGTTGGATATAATTTTACCCAAGAAGCAAAGTCTGATAAATTGGCACAAATATTTTTTTGGGATAACATAACTGCTTTAGGTATATTCGTAGTTCCAGATGTAAATAGCATAACAGACATTTTCTCAGGATTTATTTTTATTTTTTCATATTGTTTATCATCATTTTTTAATAATTCTTCTCCTCTTTGTAATAGTTCTGAAAATTTTTCAGTTTCATTATCTTTTATATCATCCATACAAATTAACATTTGTAAATTGACATTTTTATCTTTTTTTAATTTTTTCATAACCTCAAGATATTTTTTATCAAAAATAGCTACTTCTGCTTCACTTCTTGTTACTAGATTTTCAATCTCATTATCTGGGAGTGCTTTATCCATTGGTACTATAATCATATTTCCACTTGTTACTGCTAAATAACTCACACACCACTCATATCGATTATTTCCAATGACGACAATTTTTTTCTGTTCTAATCCTTTATTTAATAATGCCGTTGCAAAAGCCTTAATATCTTTTCCTACTTGTGCATAGGTCTTTTCTACATATTCTACATGTTTTAAGTTACTATTTTTCTTATATTTATAGGCTACCCTATCTGCATAATGTTCTGTTGAATATGATATCATATCCCTATAATTTTTTACAATCCTTGGTTCATATACCTTTCTAGCTTCATTATCTCCCATATTATCCCTCCCATTTTTTCTTCATTTTATATCTATTTTTTTGATTTTTCAATACATGTTTATTTTTAATTCAACCATTTTTATGTTCCTAATTTTACTTTTTTCAATTGTTACAGTTCACAGTCAATTTTAAAAACAACTTAAAACCAGTAATATATAAATATTTTATTTATTAAATATTTATATATTACTGGTTTTCGGTTTGAATAAAATAATTTAAGCTGTGAATTGTAATCTTTCAATTCTTTAAAATTCATAAAGTTTTTTGTATTTTGTTGCAACTTTTTTACAAGAATTGTATAATAATGTCAAATATAAACGATATAAATAAAGAGGATGGTTGAATTATGGAAAAAGAAACTTTTAATTTAACAATACCACAAAATTCTATATGGCTAACTGAAAAATTTTATCAAGCTAATACAATTTCTAATGTGGGTGGAACTTTATTATTTAAAGAACAAGTAGATTTAGATAAATTAGAAAGTGCTATTAATCTATTTATCAAAAAAAATGATATAATGAGATTATCGATTGAATTAATCGATGGAATTCCTCATCAATATATAAGAAACTATGTCCCTATAAAAATAGAAAGATTCTTTTTAAATTCAGAAATAGAACTAAAAGAAAAAGAAAGGGATTTTATCAATATTCATTTTAGTATAGAGAATTCATTTTTATATAAATTCAGACTTATTAAACTTCCTAACGGATTAGGAGGCTTTAATGTCACGCTTCATCATATTATTTGTGATGCTTGGAGCATGAGTATTTTAATAGATCAAATTGTAACATTATATTCAAAATTAAAAAACCGGAAACATAATAGAAGATGATAACACGCCATCTTATATTGATTATATTAAAACAGAACAAAACTATTTGCAATCAGAAAAATTAAAAAAAGACGCTATTTATTGGGAAAACGTTTTTAACACGTCTCCTTCCCTTGTGTCTTTCTCTAGCAAATCTTCTCCTTCTATTAGTGCAAAAGCATCTCGTTTTGTTTTTCCATTAGAAAATAGTTCTGAAATTAATTGTTATTGCAAAAAACATAATATCCCTATATTTACATTTTTTATGACTATTTTTTCATTATATTTATATAAAATTTCTAATACGAATGACATTATATTAGGAACTCCTATATTAAATCGTAATGGAATAAAAGAAAAAAATACAATGGGTATGTTTGTTAACACACTGCCAATGAAAATTCATATAGATGCTGACATTCACTTTTTAGAATTAGCAAAACAAGTAGCACAAGACCAATTTTCTTTATTTAGACATCATAAATATGCCTATTCTAATATTTTGAAATATGTAAGAGAAAAATATAATTTCTCTAATAATTTATATGACTCTATTATCTCTTATCAGAATGCTAGAGATAATGCAAATACTTCTGATATAAATTATTCTACAAATTGGGATTTTTGTGGTGAAATATCAAATAGTTTAGACATACATATTTATGATATGGATGATAGTAAAATTTTAAAATTATATTATGATTATCAACTTCAAAAATTTAATGAAGACGAAATCAAAAATATTAATTCTCGTATCATTCATATTATAAAACAGATTTTAGAAAATGAAGATATGCTTATTGATGATATCCAATTATTAGATGATAACGAAAAACATTTATTAGCGGATTTTAATAAAAATGAAACAGTATATAATAAAACCGAAACATTAATTTCGTTATTTGAAAAACAAGTGAAAAAAACACCTAATCACCAAGCTTTACAATTTAAAGATACGATTTTAACATATGCAGAATTATATGAAAAAGTTTGTAAGTTTGCTAATCATTTAAGAAAAAAAGGTATAAATAGAAACACACCTGTTGTCTTATTAATAAATCGAAGTATGGAAATGGTAATTGCCATGCTTGCTACTTTAAAAGCGGGTGGATATTATATTGCCATTGATCCTTTTTGGCCAACAGACAGAGTTAATTTCATTATGCAAAATAGTGATAGTCATTTTCTAATCACCAGTGAAAAATATGTTGCCAATTATGAAGATAAAATGAATTGTATTTTAGTTGAAACAATTCCTCTTTTAAAAGATAACTCTGTTTTAGAAAATGTTACTACGCCAGAAGATTTAGCATACATATTATATACCTCTGGTTCAACTGGTCAACCTAAAGGAACACTAATAACCATCAAAAATGTTGTTGGATTACTAAATTCTACATATCATATTTTTAAACAGACAGAAGAAGATGTATGGACATTATTTCATACATATACCTTTGATTTTTCTACTTGGGAAATATATGGTTCTTTACTTTATGGTAGTAAATTGATTGTAATCCCTAAAGAAATCACAACAAATCCTAAAGAATTTTTCGATTTGGTTGTCAAAGAAAAGGTTACCATACTTAATCAAACACCTGCTTATTTTTATAAAGTAATTGAACAAGAAAAATTATTTGATCTATCTGCAAATGATTTATCTATTCGATATATCATTTTAGGAGGAGAAGCTGTTCAAGCAAAGCCTTTGAAATATTTTAAAAATAAATATCCTAACATTACCATTTACAATGGATATGGACCTACTGAGACAACTGTATTTGCCATCATGGGAGAAATTACAAAAGATGATATTTTTGGAGATGACATTTATATTGGAAAACCTATATCAAATTATAAAATCCATATTTTGGATAATCATTTACAACCTCTTCCTATTGGAGTTGATGGAGAAATCTGTATAAGTGGTGTTGGCGTTTGTAACGGATATTTTAAAAAATCTGATTTAACAAAGGAAAAATTTATTCATACGAAAGAATATGGACTATTATATAAATCTGGAGACGTTGGACATTACTGTACAGACGGTAGAATTTGTTATATTGGAAGAAATGATAATCAGATAAAAATCAGAGGATTCCGTATAGAATTAGATGAAATTCAAAAACAAATCTTAAACTGTGAGCACGTAAAAAAAGCCGTAGTTGTTCCTGTCGATAATAACAATTTCACAAAATCTTTAGTTGCATTTTTTGAGGCAGACAAACCAGATATAACAGCTAATGTTTTGGAAACAATCAAAAAACATCTTACTTCTTATATGATACCAAAACTTTATCAAGTTGAAGATTTTCCAATCAATTATAATGGAAAAGTTGATATAAAGCAGTTAATTTCAACTGTTTATGAAAATACTACTCGTTCAACCCTTGTTAAACCAAAAAATGATATTGAAAAAGAACTATTAACTATTTTAAAAGCACTTACCAATATACAAAACATTTCCACACAAGATGACTTTTTTGAAGATTTAGGTTTAGATTCTTTAAACGTAATGGATTTTGCTACCAAGCTTTCTAAATACCAAATCGAAATACAAGATATTAATAATTATACAACCATTGAAAAATTAGCAAATAAAATCATCAATAATCAATCTGGTGAATTTTATGGTGACATAATACAAAAAGATATAAAAATTGTAGACACTCATTTTTCTTATAATTTAACAAATGTGCTATTAACAGGGTTTACAGGATTTTTAGGTTCCCATATCTTCTATGAACTTTTAATTGAGCCTGATGTGCAAACAATTTATTGTTTAATTAGAAAGAAATATAATGTATCTATTCAAGAACGATTTAATAAAATTATAAATAACTACTTCTCCGATTTAGATATACAAAATCTAATTGAACAAAAAGTTATCTTATTAGACGGAAATTTTGAAGAAGATTACTTAGGTTTACAAATGTCAGAATATACAGATATAAAGAATATTATTACAACTGTCATCCACTCAGGTGCTAATGTTCGACATTATGGAAAATATGAAACTTTTTATCGTGCTAATGTACAAGCCACAAAAAATATAATTCGTTTTTGCCAAGATGCTAATGCATCCTTAGCACATATTTCTACCATATCTGTTGGTGGCTATTGTAAATATGGTGAAGATAAACAATTAACTGAAAATACGATTAATATTAACCAATATTTTAAAAATCATGTTTATATGATTACAAAATATGAGGCTGAATGCGAAATTTTAAGAGAAATAGAAAAAAATAATCTACATGCAAAAATCTTTAGATTAGGTAATATTATGCCAAGAATAAAAGACAATAAATTCCAAATCAATATGCATCAAAATGGTTTTCTTAGTAGATTAAAAACCTTAATTGAAATTAAATGTACTACTGATAAAATTAACAATGTTAGTATTGATATAAGTCCTGTTGACATCTGTGCCAGATTTATCATAAAATTGATGAAAAATGCAGATGAAAAAACAATTTATCATATAAGCAATTCAAATTTCTTTAAAATAAAAGATATTTTATCAAGTTTTGGACTTACATTAAAAGAAGTAGATAATAACACTTGTATTGATTTAATAAAAGGGTTAAATCAGCCTTTAAATGCTCATTTAATGAATGATTTAATTTCATCAGATTATATAGAAGTACCTTTCTCAGCTTCTATAACAAATAATAAATTACATGATTTAGGTTTTGATTGGCCGAAAATAGATAAATCTTATTTATCTAATCTTTATCATTTAATTTTACAAATTTAAATTTAGGAGTTTACTTATGAAAAAAATTAAATTTAAAATTTATTTAAAAATTTTGATTATAGACCTTTTTCTAATATTGGCTATGTCTTATTTAGTGCCTTTATTATCTGGCTATCCTCCCTATTCGGAGGAGGCCAGCTTTCAAATTCAAATTGAAGGCTTAACACATACACAACAATATATTGCTTTTGGCTTGTTTGGCATTATATTGCATTTTTCATTTATTACAATCACTTTCAAAGATATTTTTAAATTTTTAAAAGATTATGGAAAAAATCATAATTTTTCAAAAGAATTTATCCAAAAAATAAGAAGACAATGTTTTTCCATTAATACAAAAATTATGTTTTTCCAATTATTTGTATTAATTATATTGTTAGCCGTTCTATTTATTAACGTAAAAATTAGTGTTGTTTTATGTGTAAAATTTTTGTTAATTTATACTTCTTTTATGATGTCGTCTGCAATTATTTACATTATTTTAATTAGAGATGATATTAATACTATTATTAGGAAAACCTATACCAT
Organism: uncultured Clostridia bacterium; assembly: GCA_944388685.1. The sequence continues at coordinate 13,160 of CALXJS010000033.1, forward strand.
TTATGGTGAATTACCTTTAAATATTAGAAAAACAAAATTCCATAGAAATTTAATAATGAATTTATTACCTTTCTTTTTTATTGTTATTGTCATTAGTTGTTTATTAGGTTATACAAAGGTATGTGATCAATTAGGAGAGAGTTCTTATTACTATTATTACCTTTACCTAAGTGATATTAATTATTCTGAAACAACATATGATGAGTTAAAAGATGCTTTAGGAAAAATTCCTTTAAAAAATCGAGAAGATTATTATTTAATTATAAATAAAGATAATCAAAATCCTATTTATTTTTCTTCACCTAACGGATATGTCTCTGACTTTTTCTTATTATATATGGAAAATTATTCTTCTCAAACAAATGGTAGAATCTATGAATACTTTGGCGTTGAAGAACAAGCATACGTAAAAGACGTTCATTTAACTTCAGGTGAAGATTTAATCATTGGATTTAAATATTCCAATACAAGTATTGATACAATTATCTTTTTTGTAACAATTGCTTTATTATCTACAATATTAATCAGTGCTGTTCTTGCTTTCTGGGCTAGAAATACAAGTAAAAATATTACTGAAGTCTCTACTGCCATGATTGAAATAGCCACAAATGAAAATGTAGATAAGATAAAGACACTGCCTATTTTATCTACAAATGAAATAGGAGATTTAACCTCTGCATTTAATAAAATTCAAAAATTGACCTATAACCATATTAAACAAATTCAAGATAATAAAGATACTTTAATGGAAAAAGAACGTCTAGCCTCACTTGGTCAATTAATCGGTGGTATTGCTCATAATTTAAAAACACCAATCATGTCAATTTCTGGTGCAGCAGAAGGGTTAAATGATTTAATTAAAGAATATGATTCTTCAATTGACGATCCTGAAGTTACACCGCAAGATCATCATGATATAGCTAGAGATATGCTTTCATGGACAGCCAAAATTAGAACACATACAGAATATATGTCAGACATTATAACCGCTGTTAAAGGACAAGCCGTAACTCTATCTGAAACAGATTCCGTTCAATTTACGCTTGACGAATTAGTAAAACGAATTGATATATTGATGAAACATGAATTAAAAAATGCACTTATCTATTTAAATATTTCTATGAAAACTGATGAACATACAGCAATAAATGGAGATATCAATAGTTTAGTTCAAGTTATCAATAATATGATTTCTAATGCGATTCAGGCATATAATGGTGAAACCAATAAAAATATTGATTTAATATTAGAGAAAAAAGAGAATACTATTTTGATTCATGTAAAAGATTACGCCAGTGGAATGCCTAAAAATGTACAGGAAAAATTATTTAAAGAAATGATAACTACAAAAGGAAAAAATGGTACTGGTTTAGGTTTGTATATGTCATACTCTACTATAAAAGCACATTTTAATGGAGATATTACATTTGAATCTGAACTTGGAAAAGGAACTACTTTTACAATTACACTACCACTTTGACGATAAGGACACATAAAAACGTTCAAAAATTGAACAAAAGAGACAGATGACTATCATATTTTTTAAAGCAAGGAACCATCTATAAAATTATATAGATGATTCCTTAATTTTTTAGTGCACTAAAAATGAGATTGTTTTTAATACGCAAATTCATTTCATTTGTTTTTTTACATTTTGATTTGTTTTTGTTGTTTATTGTTAGTTAGATTTTTTAGAATTTGAAAACTTTTTCTGTATTATAACCAGAAATAAAAATCGACTTTATTACACATAAAATCATGTAAAAGCCTTGATTTTTATTTTTTTTATTAATATAATATGTACAAAAAGCGTGCGTTAGCAAAATCAAATATTTTTACACATATATAAAGACTATTTTACAATACTTTACAGATATAAGGTGTTTAACCTTGTTATATACAGAAAAATCTTATATGTGGTTAAGTTGATTTTTTCTATAACATAAAAAATTAAATATTAAGAGAGGTTTAAAATGAGAAAGCATATACAAGGAGTAGAAAATGTAGAAAATAATGCTTATAGAATCATCGCTGTAGATGACGAGCAAGGAATTGTAGATTCATTATCTATCTTCCTAAAACGTTCTGGATATGATTTTACTGGTGTAACAGACCCAGAGGAAGCTATTGAACTCGTAAAAGAAGAACATTTTGATCTAATGATTTTGGACTTTATTATGACACCATTTCATGGAGACCAAGTAGTTGAAGAAATTAGAAAATTCAATAAAGATTTATATATATTATTATTAACTGGTCATAAAGATTTAGCACCACCTTTAGAAACTATTAGGAGATTAGATATTCAGGGATATTGTGAAAAAGGTGATAAATTTGATCAATTACTATTATTGATTGAATCTGGAATAAAATCTATCAAACAAATGAATGAAATCAAAGAAATAAATAATAAATTATCTAACACTTATGAAAAATTAGAGCAAGCATATTTAGAATCTATTAAAACATTACGTTATACTATTGAAGCAAAAGATGTTTACACTAGAGGACATTCAGATAGAGTTGCCGCGTTTTCTGTTTTAATCGGTAAAAAACTAGGTTTATCAGATGAAGATTTGCATACCTTAGAAATTGGTGGATTGTTCCATGATATTGGTAAAATCGGTGTTCCTGATAGTGTGTTGTTAAAAGATTCAAAATTAACAGACGAAGAATATTCTCAAATAAAGCAACATCCTAATATCGGTGTCCACATATTATCAAATGCTTCTATATTTGATGATATTTTACCAATTGTAGAGCATCATCATGAAAAATATGACGGAACTGGATATCCTGGTAAACTTGCTGGAACTGACATCCCATATTTAGCCAGAATAACGGCTATTGCAGATAGTTTTGACGCTATGGCATCTAGAAGAGCTTATCGTGATTCTTTAGATATCACTACTATTATATCAGAATTTGAAAGATGTAGAGGAACACAATTCGATCCAGAATTAGATGATTTGTTCTTAGATATTTTAAAAAATCATTATGATGAAATTAAAGAAATACAAGAAAAATATAAAGGATAGGTTGGGGACGTGCCAAATCGTTTCAAAATGAAACCAAAAGGGACAGACCTATAAAATAATCATTTAATAATAAAAAATATTTTGTTAATTTATTTTTTGTAGATATATAAAGCCAATATACTATGTATAAAATTTTATACATAGTATATTGGCTTTTATAAGTATTCAATTAACATTCTAAATAATATTATTATTTTGTTTCAATAGGTCTGTCCCTTTTGGTTTCATTTTGAAACGATTTGGCACGTCCCTAAACTTTCATTGAAAGTCCTACTTTTTGTCTGTCTGTATCAATTTTAATAACTTTTACTTTTACAATATCTCCTACAGAAACCACATCTGATGGATTTTTGATAAATTTATCACTCATTTCAGAAATATGTACAAGTCCATCATGCTTTACACCAATATCCACAAATGCACCAAAATCAATAACATTTCTAACAGTTCCTGTTAGTACCATGCCTTCTCTTAAGTCTTCTAATTTTAATACATCACTTCTTAGAATTGGTTTTGGCATATCTTCACGAGGATCTCTTCCTGGTTTTGATAATTCTTCAATAATATCTGTTAATGTCATTTCTCCTATATTTAATTCTTTTGCCATTTCTT
>CALXJS010000034.1 GCA_944388685.1 uncultured Clostridia bacterium
ACTGTACCAAATGTTGTAGAAGATGTACCAGAAATTATAGTAAACTTAAAAAGTGTTAGGTTAAAATTTTCAGAAAATGAAGAAAAAATATTAAGGATCGATCACAAAGGTGAAGGAGAAGTATTAGCAGGGGATATCATTACAGATGGAACAGTAGAAATATTAAATCCAGATTTACATATAGCAACTGTTTCAGAAGGTGGACATTTAAAAATAGAAATGACTGCTGATAGAGGAAGAGGATATAATTCATCTGAAAAGAATAAAAAACCAAACCAAGACATATCTGTACTTCCAATAGATTCTATCTATACACCAGTAAAGAAGGTAAACTATCAAGTTGAAAATACGAGAGTAGGGCAAATGGTAGATTATGATAAGTTAGTGATAGAAGTATGGACAGATGGTAGTTTGAAGGCTCATGAAGCACTAAGTTTAGCAGCAAAAGTAATGACAGGACACTTAGAATTGTTTATTGATTTATCAGAAGCAGCTAAAAATACACAAGTCATGATTGAAAAAGAAGAATCTAAGAAAGAAAAAGTATTAGAGATGTCAATCGAAGAATTAGAATTATCAGTAAGATCATTCAATTGCTTAAAAAGAGCAGGCATTGCAACAGTAGAAGACTTAATCAATCGTTCAGAAACAGATATGATGAAGGTTAGAAATTTAGGTAAAAAATCTTTTGATGAAGTAACAGCAAAATTACATTCATTAGGATTAGACTTTGCAAAAGAGGATGAATAGAAAAATAGAACAAATTTAAAAAGGGTCAACGCATATTCATACGGGTAAGGGACATATCTTGTCCTAATAGAAATACCCTAGAAAAAGATGTGACCCCTGACATTAGTTAAAGGAAGGTGAAAAAATTGGCTACAAATAGAAAATTAGGAAGAACAACAGACATCAGAATGGCAATGTTAAAAACATTAACAACAGACTTAATCATGCATGGAAAAGTAGAAACAACATTAGCAAGAGCAAAAGAAGTAAAAGCAATTGCTGATAGTATTATAGCACTAGCAATCAAAGAAAAAGATAACTTTGAAGAAGTTGATGTTAAAGTTGTAAAAGCAAAATTAGATTCTAAAGGTAATAAAGTAACAGAACTAGTAAAAAGCAAAAATGGTAAAGAATATTTAAAAGTTGTAAAAGAAGAAACAACTGAAAAAAGACAAAAAGATATGCCATCAAGATTAAATGCTAGAAGAAAAATCATGAGAAAAATTAATAAAGTAACAGATAGCGAAGGTAAAAATGTAGATTTACCAGCAAAATTATTTAATGAAATTGCTCCAAAATATGCAGATAAAAATGTAGGAGGATATACTAGAATTTTAAGAGTAGGTCCTAGAAGAGGAGACGGAGCAGAAGTTGCTATATTACAATTAGTTTAATGTATAAAAAAATTAATCCTAGTCCAATCATGGAAAAGGATTATTTTTTTTAATAAAGCAAAATATTTCCTAGAGTTTTTAACTCTAAGACTAAATTTCTATAAAAATAATATCAATAAAATATCTATATGTCAATAAAAACTTAAAAAATGCAAAAATGAAAAAGTAAAGTCAAGATTTTTAATGAAGAATACGAAAAACCTACTATTATCAAGAAAAAATGGAATATCAAAATTCCTAGAGTTAAAAACTCCAAGAAAAATAATAGGAAGTAAACATGAATACAAAAGAACGAAAAAATGAAAAAGGAATTACGATATCAGCACTAGTAATCACAGTTATTGTTTTATTAATCTTAGCAGGTATAACCATAGGAACAATATCAGGAGATGATGGAGCAATTATAAATGCATCAAAGGCAAAATTTAGAACAGAAATTAGAGATATACAAGAAAAAATAGAATTAGAAGAAATTAACCATAATGATGGAGAAGATTTTCAATTTGGAAGTTTAGAGAATTTAATTGGTAGAACAGATGAATATAATGAAATATTAAGTATAGAAAATGGTAATTTGGTATATAATTCAGAAAAAGTAAGTGACAAACAAAAAGAATGGTTAGAAGAAATGGATATACAGGCAAAAACAGATATTATACCTATCTATACAGCAGAACAATTAAAGAAAATACGGAAGTGATGAAGATATTGAAATACAAGAAGCAGGAAAAAAATATGTATTTTCATCATCTGCTAGTTATAGTATACAAAATAATATTGATTTGCAGGGAAGTGAAACCAATAAATGGGAACCATTGGGAACTTTTGAGGGGACTTTAGATGGGAATGGTTATAAAATAAGTAATTTATATATAGATTCTACAGAAAATTCTAAAGGAATATTTTCGTTAAACAATGGAACAATAAAAAATATAGTAATGGATAATTGTAATGTAAAAATAGGATATTCTTCGGGAATTATTTGTGGTACAAATGTTGGAATAATTGAAAACTTAAAACTATATGGAGAAGTAGAAGTAGTAACAGAAAGTGCAGGTTCAAGTCCAGTTGGTACAGTATGTGGAACAAATGATAAAAACGGAAGAATAGTTAAAGTATATAATTATGCAACTGTTACAGGAAAAATGGCGACAGCTGGTGGAATTTGCGGATCCAATAAAGGTTTAATTACAAAATGTCTTAATGAAGGGAAAGTTTGGAAAACAGGAAGTTATGTAGGAGGGATTGCAGGAAGAAATACTAATATAATAGAAGAATGCATTAATAAAGGAGATATTAGTTCTAGTGTAAATTATACATGGGATGAAGGCGGAATATGTGGAGTGAATGATGGAAACATTCATAATTGTTATAATTTAGGAAAGTTAGGTACGGTAGGATTACGAGAAAGATGGATTGGAGGTATTACAGGAACAAATGGAGAAAACGGAGAAGTAGTTAATTGTTATAGTATAGCAGAAATAATAGGAGAACATTTAGGAGGAATTGTTTCAAGAAATTCTGGAAAAGTTACGAATTGCTGGTTTGTAAAAAAAGGAAACTATGATATTCAATTATCTACAAGCACTGGAATAATAGAATCTTCAGGTGAAAAGACAGAAGATGAAATGAAGGAAAGTACATTTTTAGATGTATTAAATGCAGGTAATGAAGAAACAATTTGGAAAATAGATAGTAGAAAAAACAATGGATATCCATATTTAGCATGGGAAGATGAGTAAAATACACACCAAAAAAGTTAAAATAACATATAATAAAACCATAGGAGGCAATGATATGGAATTTATCTTAAATACAATTTTTTGGACATTAGCCTTATATGGTTTATATGAAATTATCAAAAACATTATATACATAAATACATACACAAAATTTAAAAGTAAAGGCATTTATTTAATAATTGGTGTAAAAAACCAGGAAGATGTTATTGAAGGATTTCTAAGGTCAATTTTATTTAAAATTTTATATGGAAGAGAAGATTATTTTAAAAATATTATTGTAGCAGATTTAGAGTCAACAGACAAAACAAAAGAAATTTCAAAAAAATTATCGAAAGAATATGAATGTTTGAAAGTATTAAGTTGGAAAGAAGCAAGAGATTTAATGGATAATTTAGATGAAGAATAAATTTTCATGGGCTGTATCCTATATTTCTCCAAAATTTATTATTATAAATATTGAAAGAGGTACTTTATTATGTTATAAATAAAATGTATATCATAATAAAAGGGGATAAAATATGAATTTGAAAACAGTAAATAGGATTTTTGGATACGGACTTTTTGGAGTAGGTGCAGTAAAAATTATATATACTATTATTACTAATGATAGGTTCTGCTATTATGATATTTGTTAATATTAAGGAACAACCCAAAGTAATAAAAGGGTATGCATGGGGATTGGGATCTATGCTCGTAACATATATAATACCATCTTGGCCTTGGCTTATAATAGGCACTTTAATTCTTCAATGTGGTATGCTTATGAAGGCAGGAACTGAAATCATGAGTACTAGTGATACTTATAAAAATGAATTTAAACCTAAAATGAGTAACAAAACAATTAAAAATACAGAATGGTATCTTGGAAAGAAAAACGAACAAAATGAATATGTAAGTGAAAAAAAGCAAAAAAGAATGGAAAAGTTAGAAAAAGAAATTGAGGAATGGAAAAAATTATTAGACACCGGAGAAATAGATGAAGAAACATATAATCAAGAAACCAGTAAACTTATTGAAAAAGAAAGAAAAAGAAGTGAACAAGATAAATAAGTATTAAAATTTATAAAAATGTCCTAAAAAGAAACGTTCCTAAAAGGACGAAAATGTCCCAAACAGAAACGTTCACAAAGGACATTTTTTTATTGAAAAACACTTGATTTTTCTGGGAAAACTTGGTATAATAGTTACCGTATTAAACACATAAAGTGAGTTTTGAAGGGCGTGCCAAGCATTGTTTGGTCCTAAGAAACAAAGAACTTTATGGAAGAAATAACAAAAAGGGAGGAATTTAAAATGGCAGTAGTTGCAATGAAACAATTACTTGAAGCAGGTGTTCACTTTGGACATCAAACAAGAAGATGGGATCCTAAAATGGCGGAATACATATTCCAAGCTAGAAATGGAATTCACATCATCGATTTACAAAAAACTTCTAAAAAACTTGATGAAGCATATGCTTTCTTAAAAGAACAAGTTGAAGAAGGAAAAACAGTTCTATTTGTAGGAACTAAAAAACAAGCACAAGAATGTGTTAAAGAAGCAGCATTAAAATGCGGAATGTACTATGTTGATCAAAGATGGTTAGGAGGAATGCTAACAAACTTTGATACAATTCAAAAAAGAATTCAAAGATTAAAAGACTTAGAAGCTATGGAGCAAGATGGTACATTTGAAGTATTACCTAAAAAAGAAGTTATTTTATTAAAGAAAGAAATGGAAAAACTAGAAAAAAACTTAGGTGGAATTAAAGAAATGGACAAACTACCAGGTGTTATTTTCTTAGTAGATCCTAAAAAAGAAAGAATAGCTATCTTAGAAGCTAAAAAATTAAATATACCTGTAATCGGATTAGTAGATACAAACTGTAATCCAGAAGAATTAGATTACCCAATTCCAGGTAATGATGATGCGATAAGAGCAGTAAAATTAATTGCTGATGTTATGGCAAATGCCGTTATTGAAGGTAAACAAGGAGAAAGCTTTGAAGGAGCAGAAGAAGAACAACAAGAAGAAGAACAACAAGAAGAAGTAGCAACAGAAGAAGCTACAAGTATGGAACAAGTTGTAGCAAATGAAGAAGAAAATAAAGAAGTTGAAGAATAAGAAAATATAAAAAAGTTTACTTGACACGATAAAAGAAGAGTGGGGCTTTTCTGCTCTACTCTTTTTATCGAATAGGTTTCTATTCGATAAAAAATAATATTGAACAGAAAAATTGCAAAGCAATTTTCTATTATATATAAAAGGAGGAATTTATAATGGTAACAGCTAGCTTAGTAAAAGAGTTAAGAGAAAAAACAGGTGCAGGAATGATGGATTGCAAAAAAGTATTAACAGAAACAGATGGAGATATGGAAAAAGCAATCGAATTATTAAGAGAAAGAGGAATTGCAAAAGCTGCTAAAAAATCAGGAAGAGTTGCAGCTGAAGGATTAGTAGAAGCATATATTTCAGAAGATGGAAAAGTAGGAGCAATCGTAGAAGTAAATTCAGAAACAGACTTTGTTGCTAAAAATGAAGAATTTAAAACATTTGTTAAAAATGTAGCAAAACAAGTTGTTGAAAAAAATCCAAAAGATGTAGAAGATTTATTAAATCAAGAAGCTACATTTGAAGCTGGAAAAACAGTCAATGAAGCATTAGTGGGAAAAATAGCTACAATTGGAGAAAATTTAAGCATCAGAAGATTTGCAAGATTTGAATCAAAAGGACTATTAGAATCATACATCCATGGCGATGGAAAAATTGCTGTTTTAATCAATATGGCAAAAGGTGATAAAGAAGTAGCAAAAGATTTATGTATGCAAATTGCAGCAGCAAGACCAGAATACTTAAATGAACAATCAGTTCCAACAGAAAGAGTAGAAAAAGAAAAAGAAATTTTAAAAGTACAAACAATGAATGAAGGAAAACCAGAACAAATTGCAGAAAAAATTGTACAAGGAAGAATTAGAAAATTCTTTGAGGAAATTTGTTTAGTTGACCAAGTATTTGTTAAAGATTCAAATATGAAAGTGTCAGAATTGTTAAAACAAAAAGATGCAGAAGTTGTAGAATTTGCAAGATTTGAAAAAGGTGAAGGAATCGAGAAAAAAGAAGAAAACTTTGCTGAAGAAGTTATGAATCAATTAAAATAGGGACGTGCCAAATCGTTCCAAAATGATACCAAAAGGGACAGACCTAAAAATAATAGATAAATAACATGACATATATCTAAGAAATATAATATATGTCATGTTATTTGTTTACAAGAATGGAATTCTAAGGTCTGTCCCTTTTGGTATCATTTTGGAACGATTTGGCACGTCCCTAAAGAAAAAATTAATAAATTTAGTAAAAATACTGTATTTTTTCAAAATATATGATAGAATATCTCTGATAAAATATATTAAGGAGAGTGGAAAAATTGTCAGAGGCAAAATATAAAAGAGTACTATTAAAATTAAGTGGAGAAGCTTTAGCAGGAGAACAAAAGACAGGAGTAGATGCGAAAACAGTGGGAGCCATATGTGACAAAATTAAAGAAGTTGTAGACATGGGCGTACAAGTAGCTATTGTTGTTGGTGGAGGAAACTTTTGGAGAGGAAGAAATGGACATCAAATGGAAAGAACAACAGCAGACTATATGGGAATGTTAGCAACAGCTATGAATGGGCTAGCATTGCAAGATGCATTAGAAGCAAGAGGTATTCATTCAAGAGTACAAACAGCCATTGAAATGAGAGAAATTGCAGAACCATTTATACAAAGAAAAGCAGAAAAACATTTAACAAGAGGAAGAGTTGTTATTTTTGCTTGTGGTACAGGACATCCATATTTTACAACAGATACAGCAGCAGTATTAAGAGCAACAGAAATCAAAGCAGATATCATTCTTTTAGGAAAAGCTATTGATGCGGTATATTCTGCAGATCCTAAAATTCAACCAGATGCAATCAGATTTGAAGAAATATCTTATTTAGATGTTTTAAACAAGGATTTGAAAGTAATGGATTCAACAGCAACAGCTATGTGTAGAGATAATAATATTCCGTTATTGGTATTTGGAATAGCAGATCCAGAAAATATTGTAAAAGCAGTAAGAGGTGAAAAAATAGGAACCATTGTTTCATAAAATGGGATAAAAAGTAAATACGTTAAATTGGAATTTTTACAAAAACTAGTGGTTCAAAAGATAAACTGGAAAATTTGAAAGAAATGAAAGAGAATAAAAAATGCACGAAAAAAGTTATTTTTTAGATACGAAAAGTAGCGAAAAAGAATATAAAAAGCAAAACAGAAAAGAACAGAAGAAAAAGGATTACATAACAGGTCAAATTATAAATATGTCAATTATTATTGGCATTGTACTTATCATTTTAATATTTTTAGTATTTTTCTATAAACCCAATATAATTGACTTTCTAGAAGAAATAAAACAAACATTTACCTATGGTATGATAATCATATTAGGTATTATTACGATTTTAATTATATGTTTTAACATACTAATAAAAGACAAAAAAATCTTAAATAATTTGCTGAAAATATTGCTATTTTTCAATATAGTCTGTTTAATCCTGTTTTTCTATATAGAAGCGATTTTGGATAATACATATAATAGCGAAGAAAACTTTGGAGAATTATATGATACAAAGATAGAGAATAAAACAGATACAGAATATGTGGATGTTTGGAAAACTATATTAGAACAAAAATTACAGATAAAAACAGAAAGAGAACTATTTATAGAAGAAAATATGACACAATTTCGCTATTTCAAAATAAGAGTATATTTAATCTTTATTTTATATGTTGTCACAATGATGGCAAATACATATATGATTTCAAAAATAGATAAAAATGCTAAAGCTAGAAAAATATTGGACAGAGATGATAAGATTTTATTTAAAGATAAAAAAGGCGAGCACGAGTGATTGTCATACATACAAATAAAACAAAAAAGAAGAGGAGAGATAATTATGAACTATGAAGATTTAAAAGAAAGAATGGGAAAGACCATTAATAACTATGCAGAAAAATTAGCAGAAGTAAGAGCAGGAAGAGCCAACCCTGCTATACTAAATAAAATAAAAATCGACTATTATGGAACACCAACACCAATTAATCAAGTAGCTGGAATTTCTGTTCCAGAAGCTAGACTAATTGTTATTCAACCATGGGATATGAGTGTATTAAAAGAAATTGAAAAAGCAATCTTAGCATCAGATATTGGAATTAATCCAAATAATGATGGAAAAGTCATAAGACTAGCTTTTCCTGAATTAAATGAAGAGAGAAGAAAGGAATTAGTAAAAGATATCAAGAAAATGGCAGAAGAAGCAAAAGTTGCAGTAAGAGCCATTAGAAGAGATGGGATTGAAGAGGCAAAAGCAGAGCAAAAAGAAGGTGTTTTGACAGAAGATGAATTAAAGCAAGCAGAAAATGAAATCCAAAAGATAACAGATAAACATGTTGAAGAAATCGATGAAATATTAGCCAAAAAAGAAAAAGAAATTATGAGTGTTTAGAATCAGAAAGGTTAGAAGTGAAGATGGATTTTAAAGAAGAATTGAAAAAATATCAGAAAATAATTAATTGCGAGTTAGAAAAGTATCTCAGAAAAGAACAATGTCCAGAAGAAGTTTTAAACCAATCTATGGAATATAGTTTAATGGCAGGAGGAAAGCGTCTAAGACCTATTCTAGTGCTAGCAACTTACAAGTTATTTGCTACAGATATTGAAACTTGTATGCCATTTGCAGTTGCAATTGAAATGATACACAATTTTTCTTTAATCCATGATGATTTACCAGGAATTGATAACGACGATTTTAGACATGGTAAACCAACCAATCATAAACAATTTAATGAAGCAACAGCTATACTGGCAGGAGATGGATTGCTAAATCAAGCCTATATAGTCATTAGCGATACATTGAAAAATACGAAAAAAGAGGAATTACCTAAAAAGATAGTTGTATTTCAGGAATTTTCAAAAGCAGTGGATAAAATGATTTCTGGCGAATTTGTGGATACAGAATTTGAAGGAAAGCCAATTTCAGAAGACTATTTAGAATATATTCATAAAAACAAAACAGGAGCATTATTAATTTTATGTGTTAGGATGGGAGCGATATTAGCTGAAAGCACTAAAGAGGATTTGGATAGATTAACGTCTTATGCGGAAAAAATCGGATTGGCATTTCAAATTAAAGATGATATTTTATCAGAAGAAGGAAATGAAAAAATTTTAGGAAAGCCAGTAGGAAATGATAAAAAGTTAAATAAATGTACATATGTTTCTAAATATGGCTTAGCTGAGGCAAAAGAAAAATTAGAAAAATTAACAAAAGAAGCAATAGAAGAATTAAAACCATATGGAGAAAAAGCGGAATTCTTAATAGAATTAGCAAACTACATAGAAAAACGTAATAAATAAGAGGGAGAATAAAATATGTTTGATAAAAATCATATGCCAAGACATATTGCCATTATCATGGATGGAAACAGAAGATGGGCAAAGGCACAAGGGAAAAATGCAAGCTTTGGGCATAAAGAAGGTGCTAAAACATTAGAAAAAATTGTTCGCTATGCCAATAAAATTGGATTAGAATATATAACAGTTTATGCATTCTCTACAGAAAATTGGAAAAGGGCAGAAGATGAAGTAAAAGCCCTAATGATGTTATTACAGAATTATTTAGACGATTATGCTAAACGAGCAGATACAGAAAATATACGTGTAAAAATATTAGGCGATATTACGGCTTTATCACAAGGAATGCAAAAAAGTATTCAAAATTGTATGGAAAGAACAAAAAATAATACAGGGGTTACATTTAATATTGCTTTAAATTATGGTGGAAGAGATGAAATTATAAAAGCAATTAAACAAATCGCAAAAGAAGTGAAAGATGGAAAAATCAATATAGATGACATTTCAGAAGAAATGGTTTCAGATAATCTATATACAAAAGGTGAACCAGACCCAGATTTGTTAATTAGAACAAGTGGAGAGTTGAGATTAAGTAATTTCTTACCATGGCAATTGGTATATAGTGAATTTTTATTTATCGATAAAAATTGGCCAGATTTTTCAGAAGAAGATTTAGATAATGCCATTATAGAATATCAAAAAAGAACTAGAAAATTTGGAGCAAATTAAAAAAGAAAAGAAGAGGAGTTTGATATGGATATAAAAAGAATCACATCAGGATTATTAGGATTTCCACTAGTTGTAATCGTATTAATCATTGGAAATGTATATGTAGTAGATGTTGCTTTAACAATCATTGCCATATTAGCAATGGATGAATATTTTAATGCAATTTCAAAAATCGCAAAACCAGTTAGGTGGCTAGGATATCTTAGTTGTGTGAGTATAGCACTAATACATATTATCCCAGAAACCTATTTAGTAACAGCTTCTATATTAACAATTCCACTATTATTATTAATATTATTTATACAAGTAATTGTAACAGAAATGAAAACAAGTTTTAAAGATATTGCGTATACACTTTTTGGAATTCTATATGTTGTCATGCTACTTATGTTTTTTGCAAAAATCAATGGAATGGAAAATGGTAATATTCTTATCTGGTATGCTATATTTGCCGCATGGGGAACAGATGTATTTGCTTATTTCATAGGAAAATACTTCGGAAAACATAAATTTAGTAAAATCAGTCCTAACAAATCAATAGAGGGATGTATAGCAGGAACCATTGGGGGTATAATTATTATGTTAGCCTACACATATATTGCAAATACTTTCTGGGGAATGGGATATTCTTATGTAGCTATTACTATTATTGGTTTTATATTAAGTTTAATTGGTCAAGTAGGAGACTTTGCAGCTTCTAGTATTAAACGATATGTAGATATAAAAGATTATAGTAACTTAATTCCAGGGCATGGAGGTATGCTAGACAGAATAGATAGTTTGATATTTTTAGCACCATTTGCCTATGTATTATTTATGTTTATTTAACTATTATAGGAAAAATATGCATAGAGTCAAGATAGAAACCGATTTTTCTTATATAATAAAAAACAAATTTACAAGGAGGAAAATTTGATAACTTTTATTATAACTGCCATAAAAATAGTCATATTATTAGGATTTTTGATTATTATACATGAACTTGGTCACTTTATAGTGGCCAAACTTTGTAAGGTTAAGGTAAATGAATTTTCAATTGGTTTTGGACCAGGTATTTGGAATAAACAAGGAAAAGAAACAAAATATTCATTAAGAGCAATTCCATTGCGGTGGATATGTTAGTATGGAGGGAGAAGATGAAGCATCAGAAGATGTTAGGTCATTTTCTAAAGCCAGTATTCCTAAAAGGATTGCTATATGTGCAGCAGGAGCAATTGTCAATATTTTGTTTGCAATTATTGTATATTTTATTCTTATAGCAACATCAGGCGTATACATTTCTAATGAAATAGATTCTACCATGCCTGGATATGCAGCAGAACAAGCAGGAATTCAAAATGGAGATAAAATTATAGAGATAAACGGCCAAACTGTCGACAACAAATATGATTTAGATAACATTATGGAACAAACAACTGGAGAAGAAATTACAGTAAAAGTCGATAGAAATGGAGAAATCTTAGAATTAAAAATGATACCTACAGAAGTACAGTCAAAAGTAACAGGAATGTACCTAGATGAAAAATGCCAAGTTATCATGGTATCAAAAGGAAGTAGTGCTGAAAGACAAGGAATACAAGCAAATGACGTTATCACAAAAATTAATAACGAAGAAACCAATGGGGATACCAATAAAATTGTAGAAGTATTACAACAACAAGGAGTAGGAACTATCTTATTAACAATTCAAAGAGGAAATGCAGAAATAAATGTAGAATTTACACCAGATTATGTATCAGCATATTATTTAGGTGTGAATATGAAAATGGCACCAGATACTTTTGGAAATAGATGTTTTTATGGATTAGTGGAAACAAAAGAATTTATTTTTTCTATTGTAGATAATATAAAACAGCTATTCACTGGAAGAATAGGGGTAGAACAAATGACAGGACCAATTGGAATCGGAGAAATGGTATCACAAACAAACGGAATCAGAGAATTTATCTATTTAATGGCATTAATCTCTATATCATTAGGGGTAACAAATCTATTACCAATTCCAGCTTTAGACGGAGGAAAAATTTTAATTTTAATAATAGAAGCCATTAGAAGAAAACCAATGAAGCAAGAAAATGAAATTAGTATACAATTATTAGGATTTTCCGTACTAATTGCATTATCTATCTATGTTTCTTATAATGATATTTTACGATTATTTTAATACAAAAAAGTTGCCAAAGGGGACGGACTATTTTTGCAATTTTACACAAAAAATTTTAAAACCAAAAGAAAGTTTATAATATTTTATATTTTTTCTTTTGGTTTTTTATTTGTAAAAAAATTGCCCCAATAGCCCGTCCCCTTTGGCAACTTTTTAACCTTTTTTGTGCTAAAAAGAAAATAGAAAAACAATTTGTTGACTAAAAATAAAGCAAATGTTATAATGAGGATGTCAAAAAATATATAAAAATGTAACCAATAGTATATATAATTGGTTTAGCAAAAGAAAATGAAAAAAGTTGCTTTTAAATAGAAAGATAAAGGCAAACCAGAAAGCTTTTAGAAAGCTTTGAAACAAAGGAGGAGAATATGAAAACAGAAGTAAAAAAAGTAATAAGTATAATAATATGTTTAGTAATGTTAATTGCAATGGCACCGAAATCATTGGCAGAGGGAAAATTAGTAATAGCCTTTTCGGAATCAACAGTAGAAGTTGGAGATACAGTAACTGTTACAGTAACTGGAGATGGATTATCTGGTAATGTGAATTTAAGTGTATCAGGAGATGCAACCTTATCGCAAGATAGTGTTTCTGTAAATAATGGTTCAGCAAGTGTAACTGCTACAATTAATGGAGAAGGTTCTATAAGAATTACAGCAACAGCAGAAAATATGACAGATACATCTACATCAGAAGCATATACAGGAGCAACAGGCGGAACAATTACAGCAGTTAATAATTCAACACAAACTTCAAATACAAATACAGAAAAAGAAAGTAATGCCAATTTAAGTAATTTGGGAATAAGACCAAATGACTTTTCAGGATTTAGTCCTAGTAAATTGACATATGATGTGACAGTTCCTGAGGATGTAGATAGTGTGGAAGTATATGCAACAGCACAAGATACAGGAGCAACTATTTCGGGAATAGGAGATCAAACACTAGAATATGGAGTAAATGCATTAAATGTTGTCGTAACAGCAGAGGATGGAACTGTAAAAACATATACAATTAATGTAACAAGAGAAGGTGGAGAAGAAAATACAGAGGAAAATACAGAAGTGGCAAATGGTTTATCTAATATAAAGATAGGTGATTTAGAATTAAATCCTTCTTTTGCAACGAATGTATATGAATACACTGTTAAATATATTGGAGAAGATACTTCATTAAATATAGAAACAGTTGCAACAGATCCAAGTTATACTGTAGAGATTTTAGGAAACGAAGAATTGAAAGAAGGAGAAAATACAATTACAATTTTAGTTTCAGATAGTGAAGGAAATAATATTGCTACATACCAAGTAACAGTTAATAAATCACTTGTTGATGAAGAAGCATTAGCAAAACAAGAGCAAGAAAAACAACAGGAAGAACAAAAAAGAATGTTAATTATTGCAGGAGGAATTATAGCAATTATTTTAATAATTGTTATTGTAATAGTTATAAAGCGTAGAAGAGATAGAGCCTATGCAGAAGAGTTCTCTGGAATTCCATTTTCAGGAATGAATGACGATTCAGAAGATTATTATGATGATTATACTCATGAAAATGAATTTGAAAACGAAAATGATATAGATAATAATGAAGAAGAATTTGTAGAAGAAAATAGTGAAGACATAACAGAAGTAGAAAATAATCATATAGATAATAACGAACAGGAAGAAAAGGAAAAAGTAAAAAGAGAATTTTTAAATGGCTATAATTCTCAAAATGATACATATTTTGAAGAAGAAACACCTAGAAGAGGAAGAAAAAAAGGCAAAAGATTTAAATAGGAAATGGTACAAAATGAAAATAAACTATACATATAACCATTATAGTTTATTTTTAAAAGAAAATCCTAAACTTTTTATAGAACATAAAAATTGAGATATTATTACAGTTCAGTGTACAAATCCTGAGAGGACATATATTATATTTTAAGTGTGTTGGGATAGCGAAAAATATAATATATGTCCTCTCAGGATCTGTATATTAAACTGTATTAATTTTAAAAAAATTCATTGAAAAATGAAATAAAAGTATGTTATAATAAAAAACATGAATAGAGAAAATCATTTTAAAGAAATTATAAATAACTTTATAAGAAATATAAAAAGAATTGTAACAAGTATTCCCAAAAGAACAAAGATAGTCATTATAGTAATATTGATAGTTATTCTAATCAGTTCTTTAATTTTTGTATGGATTAGGGAAAGCCAAAAACAGAAATATGTAGAATATGATGGCAAAAATTTAAAAGAAAGTAAGTATCCAGGATATAAAGAACGAATAGATGCTTTACTAGAAGAACATCCTAATTGGACATTTACCTTGTTTTATACAAAGTTAGATTGGGAAGAAGTTATTGCAAATGAAGGACATAAAGACAATACAGAATATCCAACAAATTTAATTCCAGATTCGTCTGACTATCCTGAAGATTGGAAATGTGAAATAGATAGAGACAAGACATTTGATAATGGAACATGGCTATGTGCTTCTGATAAAGCAATAAAATATCAAATGGATCCTAGAAATATATTAAATGATGAAAACATATTTCAATTTGCAGAATTAAAATATGTAGAGGGTGCACAAACAGAAACTGGAATCAATGAAATAACAGAAGGTTCTTTTCTAGAAGGAGATAGTATAACAGAAGCATTGATACAAGCAGGAGAAAATGCTAATTTGGATCCATATTTCATAGCATCTAGATTAATTCAAGAACAAGGAAGAAATGGAACAATATTGTCTAGAGGTTGTGAATATAATGACATGGTGGTCTATAATCCATTTAATATTAATGCAAGAGGAAATTCACAAGATGAAATTATTCAAAATGCGGCACAATATGCTTATGACCAAGGATGGGACAGCTTAGAAAAAGCATTAATTGGTGGAGTAGAATTCTTAAAAGAAGGATATATTAATGTGGGACAAAATACATTATATTTACAAAAATTTGATGTCGTGAATCAAGATGAAAGTTTGTATACCCATCAATATATGCAAAATTTATTAGCACCACAATCTGAAGCAAATAATATGAAAGAAATTTATGAAGCATCTGATACGGTTGATTCCGCATTGAATTTTATTGTTCCTTTGTATGAAAATATGCCAGAAGAAGTATCAGGGAGATAATAGATATAAGAAAATAAGATATGATAGTATAAACTTTAATTTCATCAATAAATAAAAGTATTTTACATTCCAGAAAAAATTTAGTATAATGTAATAGAAATGTAACATAAATGAAACGTATTTGAAGTTGACGAAAGAAAAAAATATTGATAATATAATAAAAAATAAGAGCCGAAGCCCTTATTGAATCTCGTTTAAATGTGAATTGGAGTTCTCAGCACGAACTTCAATTTCTTTTTGCGACCATTTAATATATGTATTGTAACTTAGACTAGCTAAGAAGCAAATAACTATACCAACAATCAAAGCAATTAAATCTCTCCCGAGATATCTTACTGCAATATTAATCTATGCACCCAACTGAACTGTAACACATAAATAATTAAGAGTTAATATTGATTTTTTTTGTTAGATATACTATAATGTTTTTAGTATACAACTAATAAGATGCTTAATATGCCACTATAGCTCAGTTGGTAGAGCAACGGATTCGTAACCCGTAGGTCAGCAGTTCAATTCTGCTTAGTGGCTCCAAATTATAACAACTTACGAACTATAAGGTTTGTAGGTTGTTTTTTTATAAACAAAAAATGTTCTCTTTCTGGAAAGGAGGACATTTTTAATGCTTGAATTTAAGATAATACAGGAATTAAAACCTAATGAGGAATTATTGGAAATCATTAAAAATTATAATTACACAATTAAGAATGGAAAGATTAAGCATTTAATGGTTACTAATTTACAATTTATAGAACCTACTGAATATCTAATTACACATCCAATTACTCTTACAATACTAGAATACAAAGTAAACGAAATATCTAATAAAGCGTTCTATATCAAAGAATATCAGCAGAAGTATAATCTCAAAGAAGTTAAGCAAATTCTTATAAAATTGAAAACTTAGCCTTCACATTATGCCATTCAACTTAAAAAACAAGTAAGAAACTATTTTTTTGCAAAATCTTAAATATTTTAATTTAAGAAATTCTTTTCAAGGAATAGAAATCATAAATTTTAAAATTTGACTTGCAAAAACGTTTTTTAGATAGGAAACATATGAAGGAGGATATTTTTATGAGATGTGGAGTTTATGTAAGAGTATCAACAGAAGACCAAAGAGATAATGGTTATTCTATTGATTCACAG
>CALXJS010000035.1 GCA_944388685.1 uncultured Clostridia bacterium
GTGTTCTAATGGTGCAGATGGCCGGAATCGAACCGGCACGGTTTATTCAACCGCAGGATTTTAAGTCCTGTGCGTCTACCAGTTCCGCCACATCTGCATATTTAAACTGGTTTTATCTTGACGACAATAGTTATTATAATATTTGTTTGTTTGTTTGTCAATAGATTTTCACATATTTTTTTAAATTTTACTTCAACTCCAATAGCAAAATGTTAAGAAGCCTGTATATTAGGCTTCTTTGTGTTAATTTTAATTATCGTTTGTTCCTGTTCCTTCAAAAGGAATAAATTTGTTTACAACACTTTCTGTTGTTACGTCATCTGCTCTAAACATCATAAATGAAGTATTAATTTTGTTTTCTACTAACTGTTCTACTTCTTCTTGTGTAGCATGTTCTGCTAAAACTAATTCACTAACTAATATTTGTTTTGCATTGTTTAACATTTTTTTCTCGCCTGTTGAAAGCCCTTTTTCTTTTTGTTTAAAACTTAAGTTTCTAACAACATCAGCTATTTCATAGATATCTCCGCTCTTCATCTTTTCCATATTATCTCTATAACGTTTATTCCAATTTTTATCCATAGCTGTTTCGTCTTGCTCTAAAACTCCAAATACTTTATCTGCTGATTCTTTGTTAATTATATTTCTAACCCCAACTTCTTCTGCTTTTGCGGTTGGTATCATTACTTTAACCTCACCTGGCATTTTTAAAATATAATAAGACTGTTTTTGTCCTAAAATATCTTTTTCTTCTATTGCATCTATTGTTCCTGCCCCGTGCATTGGGTATACAATTTTGTCTCCTACATTGAACATGTAAGTCACTCCTTTCAGCATTTTTATTGATTTGGCAGAAAAATATAATAAAGTTATGTATACCTTTTTATAACTTTATTGGATTTTTTAACCATATTTATTATACAACAAAAAACGGTAAAAGTCAAAGCCATTACCGTCGTTTTTTATGTATATTTTCTTTGTATTCCTTATCGCTCTAAGAAAAAATTTTTTTACTTATTTTTAGAATTTATTTCGTTGTTGAACCAAATCCTCCAAGCCTTTCTCCTTCTGCTATATCATCATCTGTTACTAAATATTTTTGGAAAATAGCTTGTCCAATTGCCTCTCCTTTTTTTATAACGACATCTTCTTCTTTTATATTATAAAAAGCAAACATGATATGTCCATCATTATCAGGATTTCCATAGTAGTCTTTGTCTACTACTCCTACACTATTTGATAAAATTAATCCTTTCTTTTTTGGATTTGAACTACGGTTATATAATAATAGCATTTCGTCTTCTTGCATATATGCTTTTAATCCTGTTTTTACTAATGTTGGATTCATTCCTTTCTTGAAACTTGGAATAACTGTATCTTCTGCTGCTTCTATATCATATCCTGCACTATATTTTGTTTTTCTAATTGGAAGATTTATATCTTTATTTTCAAATCCTTTTGCGATTTCAAATCCTCTCTTTTTTTCCATTATTTAGTCCTCCTTGTTTTTATATTTTATTAAATAGGAATAAATTTGCTTATGTCTTTATCCTATATGATTTTATCTTTTGTATTTTTTCATAATATTTAATAAATGTCAAGTGTCATTTTGTCCAATTGGGAACCTTCCCTTTTGAGACAAAAACAAAACAGACTGCTATTTCACAGTCTGTTATTTATGATTATCCTCTTGATTCTACTATCAATTTTATACCTGTTCTGTCTTCTCCTTCCACTTCAACTTCTGCAAATGCAGGTATACATACTAAGTCTACGCCAGCTGGTGCTACAAAGCCTCTTGCTATTGCAACAGCTTTTACCGCTTGATTTAATGCTCCAGCTCCGATTGCTTGCATTTCTGCTTTGTTTGATTCTTTTACTAATCCAGCAATTGCTCCTGCTACTGAATTAGGATTTGATTTTGATGAAATTTTTAAAACTTCCATTTTCTTTTGCCTCCTATAATTTTTATTTTTTTGTTGCAACTCTTACATTTTGTATTTTACAATATCTGGAAATTTGTGTAAAGTATTTTTTATAAAAATTTATAGGTTTTCATCGCAATAAAATTATTAATTCGACATTTTTCACATATTTATTCTTGTTATACTTTTAACTTTATTGGTAGTATCTTCTATATCAAAAATAACACCATTTAACATTCCTTCTCCTGTTGCAACTTTATATCTTTCTGGCAATGTTGTTTCAAACCTTTTTATAGCAACAGATATATCCATTCCAAGTGCCGAATTTTTTGTTCCTGTCATACCTATATCACTAATATATGCTGTTCCCTTTGGCAATATTCTTTCATCTGCTGTCTGAACATGTGTATGTGTTCCAAAAACTACTGTTGCCATGCCATCTAGATAATATCCCATTGTTATTTTTTCTCCTGTTGCTTCTGCATGAAAGTCTACTATAATAATATCTACTTTATCTTTTATTTTTTTTATGATTTCTTTTCCTATCAAAAATGGATTTTCTGATAATACATTTATATAAACTCTTCCAATTAAATTAATAACCGCTATTTTTTTATTTTTACATTTATAAATTCCATACCCTTTTCCTACTATATCTTTAGGATAATTTGCTGGTCTAATTAATTTTGGGTGATCTATAAATTTGAAAATATCTTTTTTTCCCCAAGTATGATTTCCCATTGTTACAACATCAACATTTTGTGAAATAATATCATTAAAATTTTTTTCTGTAATTCCCATTCCATCTGCTGCATTTTCTCCATTCACAATTACAAAATCTATTTCTTCTTTTTGCCTTAATTGATATAATTTATTTTTCAATTCTTTTATTCCCGTTTCTCCAATAATATCTCCCACTGCTAAAATTTTCAAACCTATTCCTTCTTTCTCTATCTTTTATATAGATATATCATACTATATTTTTTTTGAATTCGCAAGATATCTCTAATGCAAAAAAAGAATGTAGTCTAAAAACCACATTCTTTTTTATTTCTCATTGTATCGAAAAATCTGTTTTATCTGAATCTTATATAAGATTTTTCTATCTTCCCTTATTTTGCATAATCAACTGTTCTTGTCTCTCTAATAACATTAACTTTTATTTGTCCTGGATAATCCATTTCATTTTCTATTTTCTTAGAGACTTCTCTTGCTAATATTGTCATTTGATCATCTGAAATTTTTTCTGGTTTTACCATAACCCTAATTTCACGTCCTGCTTGTATAGCAAAAGATTTTTCAACTCCATCAAATGAATCTGCAATTTCTTCAAGATTTTGTAATCTCTTAATATATGCTTCTAATGTTTCTCTTCTAGCACCTGGTCTTGATGCTGAGATTGCATCTGCTGCTTGTACTAAAACAGCTTCTAATGTCTGAGGTTCAACATCGCCATGATGTGCTTCTACTGCATTAATAACTAATGGATTTTCCTTATACTTCTTTAATATTTCTACACCGATTTCTACGTGTGTTCCTTCCATATCATGATCTAATGCCTTTCCAATGTCATGTAATAGTCCTGCTCTTCTAGCACGTTTTGCATCTAATCCCAATTCTTCTGCCATAATTCTTGCCAAGTTTGAAACTTCTATTGAGTGATTTAATACATTTTGTCCATAACTTGTTCTGTATTTTAATTTTCCAATTAGTTTTACTAAATCTGGATGCAAGCCAATAACACCTGTTTCTAGCACTGCTCTTTCTCCCTCTTCTTTGATAGTTGTATCCAACTCTTCTTTTGCCTTTTCTACCATTTCTTCAATTTTTGCTGGATGTATTCTTCCATCATCAATCAATTTTTCTAAAGCAATTCTAGCTACTTCTCTTCTTAATGGATCAAATCCTGACAATACGACAGCTTCTGGTGTATCATCGATTATTAAATCAATTCCTGTCAATGTTTCTAATGCTTTTATATTTCTTCCTTCTCTACCAATAATTCTTCCTTTCATGTCATCATTAGGAAGTGGAACAATTGATACTGTTGTTTCTTGTGAATGATCTGCTGCACATTTTTGCACGGCATAACATAAAATTTCTTTTGCATTTTTATTCGCATCTTCTTTAGCTTTTTGTTCTTTTTCTCTTATTAAAGTTGCCTTTTCCGCTGTAAGTTCTTTATCCATCGCTGAAAGCAATCTTTGTTTTGCTTCTTCTTTACTTAAAGATGCAATTTTTTGAAGTTCAATCATTTCCTGTTCGTGCAATTTTTCTAATTCTTCTTTTTCTTTTTCAATATTTTGTCTTTCATTTTCTAATTCTTGTTCTCGTTTTTCAAAATTTTCTGCACGCCTTTCTAAATTTTCTTCCTTTTGAATAAGTCTTGTTTCCTGTTTTTGTATTTCGCCCCTTCTTTCTTTAATCTCTTGATCTAATTCTTTTCTATTGTTCATAATTTCTTCTTTAGCTTTAAAAATCTCTTCTTTTTTAAGATTTTCTCCTTCTTTTTTAGCTAAATCAATTAATCTTTTCGCTTCGTTTTCTGCTCCTTGAATTTTAGATTCTGCAACTTTTTTTCTGTATATCATTCCTACTAGAAATCCTATTGCAAGTGAGATTAAGACAGCGGCGATAATGATTACAATCATCATAATCGTACACCTCTTTCTTATTTAATTTTCAATGTTCGAAATAAATATATATGTTTTTTTAAATATATTTTTTCCTACCATATCTATTTTATATTTATTATTGTAAACTGTCAAGCATTTTTACGATAAAAGGAGAATATATTAACATAAAAATAAAGTAAATGCTTATTTTTAAGCTATTTACTTTATTTATTCTTATTTCGTTTTCTCTATTTCTAAATTATTACCATCTGATATTATTCTTATTGTTCCGTTTTCATCTGTTCTATAGATTTCACTACCAAGAGTTTTTAACTTGTCAATTGTTTCTTGTTTTGGTAACTTATACGAATTGTCTTTTCCTACCATTATAATAGCATATTTAGGTTGAATTTGTTCTAAGAATTCTTTTGAACTACTCGTATCTGATCCATGATGTCCTACTTTTAATACATCTACCTTTGACCATGATATACTTTCTTCGTTTTCTTTTTCTGCATCTCCCATAAATAGAAAACTATTATTTCCAAATTCTAACCTAATTACTAAAGATGATGAATTTAAATTATCTTCGTCCAATATTGGATCTGTCATAAATTCTGCTTTGGCTTGTCCAAATTCTATTTTATCCCCTTTTTTCGGAGAGGTTACTTTTAAATTTTTATTTTCTATAGCTTCTAACACATCTTGAAACGTTTTCGTTGTTGTTTCTATTTTAGGCATATAAATTTGTTCTATTTCAAAATTGTTTATCACATCATCCAATCCTCCAATATGATCTTCATGCGGATGTGTTCCTACTAAATAATTGATATGTGTAATTCCTAATTTTTTTAAATACTCGACGACTGTTTCTCCTGCTTCATTTGTCCCTGCATCTATTAGCATTACTTTATCTTGATTTCTAATCAAAATACTATCGGCTTGTCCTACATCAATGAAATCTACTAATAAATTTTCCTCAGCTACAAAATCTATCTGTTGCATATTTTGCTGGTTTGTTTGATTTTCTGCAGTAGAAATTGTATTTAAAAATTGTTGGTTCGTACCTAAAATACTAGCAATTCCTATAATAATTAGTGTTATAATCCCTGATATAAATTTCTTCATTCCTTTTTTTCTTCTTGCCATCTTTTGCCTCCCCTTATTCTTTCTTTAGTTTTAATTCCATAATTTATCCATTTTTTCTTTAATTTCTTCTCTTGCTTTTTGTGTTAATTCTTGATTATATATATATTGACCATTAATATATTGAACGATACTTCCTTCTTTTATGTTTTTTGGCAACATATCTTTTTTTACGTTTTTTATTTCATTTGTTTTTCTATTCTCTAAAACAACATTATCACCTTCAATTCTATCTATGGCATATTCTTCTGTAGAATTTAATTTTGTTGTTATTTGTGTTTCTTCTCTCGTATTATTCTGTTCGATTTCTTTTTTTATATCTGTTATTTTTTCTTGTATACTATTAAGTAAATCTAAATTCATCATTGTCATCTTATATCCTACACTAAAAATTTTAATATAGATATATTTCCTTTCTCCATTAATTATTTTATTTCTATAATTTTGGTTTAATGGTTACCTTTATTTTTTATTAATGATTAACATGATAGAAAATTTTTCTATTTCCTTAAGAAAATATATAGCAGTATATAAATAATCTTTACTTTATTTATATACTGCTAAATTAAATTTGTCAATTTTTTTTACTATTTTTTGTTAAAATACATAATTAAATGTGCGATTGTTTTTTTATCTTCCTCTGATAATTTTTCATAACCTGCTAGTGGATATGCTAAACTTTTATTTTCTGTCACAGTTAAATATTCGCTAAATATTTGATCTAGACTTATTTGGAATGTATTACAAATTCTAATAAGGACTTCATAAGATGGTTTTGCTCTGTCTTGCTCAACATCACTAATATATCTAACAGACACCTCCACTTTTTCTGCTAATTGTTCTTGTGTATATCCATTACTTTTTCTGATTGCTTGAAGTTTTTTTCCTATTTTTATTGTGCTTATTTTTCTCATGATTACCACCTTTATTTTTTTGTTTATCTTATCAGATTTTTTGATTTGCATAAACGAATTATTTTCGTTTATGTTGCGATTTTATTTCTTATTATTGTAAATCTTTTACAAATTTTTCTAGCAAACTATCTAATTTTTTTCGTTGATTATCTATTTTATTTTTTTCCTCCTTATTTTCTATCATTTCTTCTAAAATTTTCAATTCTTCTTTTATTTGTTTTTTCAAATCTTCCAAATCCCATCACCTCTATACTATTTTTTGTAATATTCTTTATTTTATACCTTGAATGCAAACATTAAATCAAAGCAAGTTTTCTGGTATAAAAAGATCCTCAATTATTTCTTTTACATAAATTATAAATAAAGGTTGTGATTTATAATTCAAATGTTTTTTACTAAAGCAAAATGATAACTTTTATAGTTTATCTTGGTTTTAATGCACATAACTTAAAAGTCTCATAGGATTTCTATTAAAAAAATACAGCATAAAACTGTATTTTTTACTCTTATATGATTTATTCACTTTCTAAATATAAAATTGTTCTAAAAGATATACTCTCATTTTGAGTTGTATTTCCTTCTTCCTGTCGCGTACTTGTACAACAAAATTTCTTACTACTATACGCATCTCCTCTTCTTACGCAACGTGAATTATTTTTGATTTCTGTTGTCCATTCATAGCAGTTACTTGCTAAATCATAAATATTGCATACTACATCTCCAGATTCTCCTGTCTTTAACAGTCCGTCTTCCATTGCATTTTTGCTTTGTTCTATTGAATATGCACTGTTTTGCTTTTGTATAAATAATAATACTGTATCAAAAGCATAACTATTCATTAAAGCACTATTCACTGTTTTATATAGTCCTTGACTATTGCTCACAGCTTCTGATTGTTCAATTCTATTCCATACTTCTTGTCCATATTTACTTCCTACTTTAGTTTCTGTTCCTTTTGAAGCTTCATATCTAGCTATATAATAGCCACCATTTTCTTCAACACTTTCAATAAACCCTTCTAATGTTGAATAATCTTCTTTATATCTGTCTCCAGACGCTTGTGTAGGCTTTAATTCTTTATCCAGAGCATCTGGTGTTAATGTTTCATTAATCGTTCCATCATTATTAAAAACATATCTTCCTAATATAACTTCACCTTCTACTGCGTTTGTAACTGTCTTATTTCTTCCCATTAAACCATCGACTGGTATCCATACATATTGATTTCCATACTTGTCTTCGATTACCATCCCATTACCAACATTTTCTTTTACAACTATATTTCCATTTTCATCTTTCCATTTAGATGTATCTGTGTTTACTGGTTTAAAACCAGCTGGTATCATAGGATTTGTTGAACCTGATTCTGCCCCATCAATTGTACTAGGTACCGTAAAAATACCATCTTCTCCTGCTTCACCTGGAGTCCATCTTCCTTCCACTACACTACCATCGCTTTTTATTGTTACTTCATATCCATCAACGGCTACTGTCACTGGATAGCTAGCCGAGGTTATACTAAATGGTATATCTGTTATATTCTCTATTTTTTCTAAATTCACTTTCAATGTGTCATTATTTATAATCTTATCTGCTTCTCTACTTCCCATAACTGCCATTTGTACTTGTTCTAATGCTTTTGCTTTATTCGTATCTTCTTTTGCCTCACTTGCTCTATTCATTATACCATTTTCTCCTGCAAGAGTTGCGATGCTAACGCCTGCTAGAATTAATAATACAATAATTGTAATAACTAGTGCAATTAAAGTAATACCCTTATTACACTGTTTTTGCTGTTTTTCCATAAAAAACTTCCTTTCTTTTGTTTTTCATTCCATCTTTTGTTTATTATTCCTACTATATGTATATTTTATATTTAGATTTATTTTAAGTCAATACTTGATAATAAATACTTCGTTAATTTCTGTATAATGTGTTACAGTTCAGTATATAAATCCTAGGAAAGTATATATTATATTTTCCCAGGATTTGTATACTGAACTGTAACTATAATTCTAACATACGTTTCTTTTCTTTCTTAATTATTTTTATCTTTATATACTTTTACAATATCTTTAAATGTCATTTTTGTTCCATAATTCAATATTGCATTTGAATATATTTTTATAGCTACTTTTGCGATAATTAGTATAGTAACAATTAATATAACAATTGATAATATAACTTCTGAAGTTGACGCAATTCCCATCATAATTCTAAATGGCATACAGAATGGAGAGGAAATTGGAAAGATTGCTGCAAATTGGTTTAATTCACTTGTTGGATTCATCATTGTAAAATATGATAAATAAAATCCTATTACTGCCAATATGGCAACTGGTGTATTAGCTGATTGTATATCCTCTGGTTTGCTTACAGTTGAACCTGTTAGCGCATATAATAAGGCATAAGCAAAATATCCTAAAATGAAATAAACTATTGTCATAATTGCCAAATATGGCGTTATCATAGACATATCCAAAACAACATTTAATAATTCTGGCTCTAAAAATACATTTGCACATATCAATGCCACTCCTACAATGACACATATTTGAATTAATCCTACAATTCCAATACCAATTGTTTTTCCCAATACAATTGTTCTTGGTGATGTTGAAGTCACTAAAGTCTCCATGATTTTTGAAGTTTTCTCTGTCGTAATAGAACTTGATACTTGGTATGCACAGAAGTAGATAGCATAGAATAAAACAATCGATAACATCATAATGACAAATAAGTTTCCGCTTACTTCTTGTTCTTCTGTTTGTTCAATTGAAAATTCAAAATTTGGAGATAGACTTGCTATTTGTTCCTGTGTTAATCCTAATTTTGAAATTTGTAAATTTGTATATAGTGTATTTATAGCATTTACTAAATCCTCTGGAACAGTTGCAATTTGTGTCATATTTTCCACAATGTACCTTAATTTATATGTTCCATCTTCTTTTTGTTCGATAATCATTGCTTCATTTATATCTTTATTTTCTATTCTACTTTTTATATCTTCAAAAGAAACATCATTATTTGCCACTTCGATTGCATATCCTAATTCCATATAATTTAAACTTGGTAAAGTACCTTCAAATAAATTTGTGTTATCAACTATTAGTAACGTTGTTTCTCCTAAGTTGTCTTCTTCATCTGTAAACATATTTATAATATTGGGTATGTTAAATCCTATGACAATTAATACTAAAATAATTAATGTAGAAATGATAAAAGATTTTCGTTTTACCATATCTTTAATTGAAAACGCAATAACGGTTTTTAAATCTCTCATTTTTCTAAAATTCCTTTCTTTACTATAATATAATTCTAAAAAGAATTCGTATATTGCTAGACAAACAAATTTGAAATTTATGAAACGTACTTTTTGTACGTCCATTAAATTTTAAATGAAATTTAACGACGCAAGATACTGATTATTGTTATAAACAACAAGGTTCTGGGGTAACCAACTGCAATCTTTGATTGCTTAGTTGGGTCAGGTTCTTATTTTTAGAATTATCCCACTTTTTCTATAAAAATATCATTCAAAGTTGGTTTTTTAATTTCAAACTTATCAACTTCTATATGATTTGTAACCAATTTTTCTAATAATTGATGTGCTTTTTCTTCAGAATCAATCTTAATAGAATATTCATTATTTTTAGAAAACTCTACTTTCATATTAAATTCTTTAACAAATTCATCAATATTTCTATTTGTTGATAGTTCTAATCGATTCGCTTTATATCCTTCTTTAATTTCTTTCAAATTTCCTTTTAAAACAGTTTTTCCTTTATTTAATATTAAAATATCTGTACAAAACTCTTCGATAGAAGCCATTTGATGGCTAGACATGATAATATATTTTCCCATCTTTACTAAATCAATAATGACATTTTTTAAGATTTCAGAGTTCACTGGATCTAATCCACTAAATGGTTCATCTAGTACAATTAATTCTGGGTCATGAATAATGGCTGTCATAAATTGAATTTTTTGTTGATTTCCTTTTGACAATTTCTCAGCTGGCATTGGTATATATTCTTCTACTTTCAATACCTTTGCCCATTTTTTAATTGCTGCAGCTGCATCTTTTTGATTCATGCCTTTTAATTTTGCAAAATACATTAGTTGGTCATAAATTTTTGTTTTTGGATACACACCCCTTTCCTCTGGTAAATATCCAAAATTCACACTTTTTCTTTCAACTTTTTTCCCATTCCAGGTAATCTCACCTGTATCTTTTTTAATAATTCCAAGAAGCATTCTAATGGTTGTTGTTTTACCAGCACCATTTGTACCAAGTAATCCAAATACACCTGGTTTAGTCACTTCAAATGAAATATTGTCTACAGCTTGTTTACCAACAAACTTCTTAGAAACATTTTCTAGTTTTAATCCCATCTTTTTCCTCCTTTGGGGACGTGTCAAATTGGACATTTAAGAACAATAGTGGGCTATTTCGACATTTTATCTGTTTTGGACATTTCAAAGCCCACGTCATTGTTCGTGTGCCAAATTTTACAAAGTAAAATTTGTGTACAATGTTTGCAATTTTAGAAAAATCAAAGATTTTTCTAAAATTGTCCAAAAGGGACACTCCTTATTTTTTCTCATGTATTATATTATTTAATTTCTATATTTACAATAGTTCTATGACAAATTGTTGTGATTTGTCATAAAATTAATAATTGTCCTTTTGGGTAAATTTTTATAGTTAAAGTACTTATGTGTTGTAATTTCAATAACAAAAATTATATTTTCATCTAATAAAAAAATAGAGATATTTTTAAATCACTACCCCTATTTTTTTATATCGTTCTGCTATGCTAAATTTTATCTTGTTATCAGTTTCTAATATTCCATTCCTTTTTCATTGCTTTTACTTAAATTTAAAACACGATTATATAAATTTTCTATATATTGCGTGTCTTTGCTTTTTTCTGCTATTCTTTCTAGTAAAATTTCTATTCTATCCCATTTACTGATAGCATCTGACTGAATCTCTACATTTTGAGATTGCATATTTACATACACTTTTTCTCTTTGTTTTTGTATAAATTGATGTATGTAATTTATCATCATTTGCGTTTGATTGTTAACATTTTTCTCTTCATTATTTCTGTGATTTATTATGTTTGGTTGTTCATTTGATGTTTTAGGACTCGTTACTGCTAACTTTTTTCTATATTCTGCACTTTTGTCTAATTTTTCTCCGCTATGTGTTGGAGCTTTAGGATGCTTTTCGACTGGCTTTATGGTAGACTGCGTGGTCTCTATTTTGGGAAGTACTGTTATTTGTTGTTTCTTTGCTTCTTGCTCTTCTCGTTCTACTTTTAATTCTTCCTCATATTGGGCTTTTAATTTGTCGTTAAATGACCAATGCAATATCAAGTCATATTTTGCAATATCAAAAATTTGTGGTTTTTTTGATTTAATTCTTTCCATAATTCCATTGACTACACTTTTTTCTTGCTTATCTGTTGGATGAAACGTTTTTAAAACTTCTTTTGCCTTTCCTTTCATATTTCTTTTTTCACAGATAGCAAGTAAACTAACTATTTTTTCAAATTCATCTAAATCCTCGCTTAATTCTATTTCACTGATTAATTGATCATCTACTTTATCAAAGTATAGTTTTGTTTTTAGAGAATCTAATATTTTTTTCTTATTATTTTTACGATTTATCTTACTGTTTACTTTCGTTTGTTTTATCTCTTCTTCTATTTCAAATATTTTTTCATACTTTTTCAACTCTTTCATCTTTGCTATTTGATGTTGGATTAGTTCATTATTGGGAAATTTCATTCCTATTTCTTTTGCTCTATCAAAATCACCTTCTCGAATTGCTATTGTTATCATTTGAGATTGGATTGGTGCATAATTTTCAAATCTTTCGCCTATTTCTTTTGCTCTTTTTAAATCTCCTTCTTTGATTGCTATTGTTGCCATTTGAGATTGAATTGGTGCATCTTTCTCAAATCTTTTACCTATTTCTTTTGCTCTATCAAAATCATCTTCTTGGATGGCTATTGTTACCATCTGCGATTGAATTGGTCCATGTTTTGGAAATCTTGATCCAATTTCTTTTCCTTTATTAAAATCTCCTTCTTGGATGGCTATCGTTACCATCTGTGATTGAATAGGTGCATTTTCTGGAAATTTTGCACCTATTTCTTTTGCTCTTTTTAAATCTCCTTCTTTGATTGCTATTGTTGCCATTTGAGATTGAATTGGTGCATCTTTCTCAAATCTTTTACCTATTTCTTTTGCTCTTTTTAAATCTCCTTCTTGGATTGCTATTGTTACCATTTGAGATTGGATTAGTGCATTTTCTGGAAATTTTGCACCTATTTTTTTTGCTCTATCAAAATCATTTTCTTGGATGGCTATTGTTACCATCTGAGATTGGATTGGTGCATTTTCTGGAAATTTTGCACCTATTTTTTTTGCTCTATGAAAATCATCTTCTTGGATAGCGATTGTTATCATTTGAAATTGGATTGGTGTATAATTTTCAAATCTTTTACCTATTTCTTTTGCTCTTTTTAAATCTCCTTCTTGGATGGCTATTGTTACCATTTGAGATTGAATTGGTGCATATTTCTCAAATGTTTTTCCTATTTCTTTTGCTCTTTTTAAATCTCCTTCTTGGATGGCTATTGTTGCCATTTGAGATTGAATTGGTGCATTTTCTGGAAATTTTGCACCTATTTCTTTTGCTCTTTTTAAATCTCCTTCTTGGATTGCTATTGTTACCATTTGAGATTGAATTGGTGCATTTTCTTGAAACTTTGCACCTATTTCTTTTGCTCTATCAAAATTTCCTTCTTGGATTGCTATTGTTACCATTTGAGATTGAATTGGTGCATTTTCTTGAAACTTTGCACCTATTTCTTTTGCTCTATCAAAATTTCCTTCTTGGATTGCTATTGTTACCATTTGAGATTGGATTGGCGCATATTTCTCAAATCTTTTACCTATTTCTTTTGCTCTTTTTAAATCTCCTTCTTGGATGGCTATTGTTACCATTTGAGATTGAATTGGTGCATTTTCTGGAAATTTTGCTCCTATTTCTTTTGCTCTATCAAAATTTCCTTCTTGGATGGCTATTGTTACCATTTGAGATTGGATTGGTGCATGTCCTTCAAATGTTTTTCCTATTTCTTTTGCTCTTTTTAAATCTCCTTCTTGGATGGCTATTGTTATCATTTGAGATTGTATTGGTGCATCATTTAGAAATCTTTCTCCAATTCTTTTAGCTTCTTTAAATCTTTTTTCTTTTATTAGCCTTTTTATTATTTTTGATTGTTCAATAGCCTGCATTATAAATGTTTTTTCTTTAGTATCTTCATTTGATTGCTTAAAACCTACTATTTTCTTTTCTTTTTCTATTTCTTTTTTTGTACTTTTATTAGTTTCATCTTTTTCCTGATTTTCTTTTGATAAATTTGCTTTGTTTCTCCACTTATATAACGTTGGTATACTAATTCCCGTTTCTTCAGATATATTTTTTATCTTATCACCATTTTCTATTCTCTTCAAAATTTTTTGTTTTATTTCTTCAGAATAAGCCATAAGTCACCCTCCACTTCTATCCTTGTAATTTGGATTTATATTATTATACAATGATATAGTTGATTTTTCAATGTTTTTCGACTATTTGTTTCAAAAATGAGTTAAAAATGGAAACACACAAAAAGTGCAAAAAGGCGATATCAATTTCACATTTATTGATATCGCCTTTTTACTATATTATTATTTTACCACTTCTACATTAACTTTCAAATTCTCTCCATTAATATTCGTATCTGTATACTCTCTTCCTTCTTTGTTATAGAAGATGTTGTCTGCTAATGTGTCATGTTTTATGGTTTCTTCGTATTTTTTGATAACAGCTTCTACTTTTTCATTTCCTGCTACATATAGATTGATTCTGTCTAATACTTCAAATCCACTGTCTTTTCTCATGTTTTGTACTTTTGATAAGACTTCTCTTAGAACTCCTTCTTCTGCTAGTTCTGGTGTGATGGTTGTGTCTAATACGACACCAATTTCTCCTTCTCCACTAAATGCAAATCCTTCTTTTCCTTGCATGGTGACTAATAGATTTTCTGCATTTAATCCGATTTGTGTGTCATCGATTTCAATATATTCTACTCCACCATTTTTTACAGTATTTGCTAAGTCCATTTGATTTTTCTTTGCAATTGCTTCTTTGATTTTTGGTATTAGTCTACCATATTCTTTTCCTAATACTGGTAAGTTTGGTTTGATTTCGAAGTTTACGTATTTAGACATTTCTGCGCCTAATACAACTTTTTTAACATTTAGTTCTTCTTTTACAATGTCTGCATAATATTCTGGAAGTGTGTCGATTGAGATTAACATTTCTGATAATGGTTGTCTGTTTTTGATATTTGCAGAGTTTCTTGCACTTCTTCCTAGTTTTACAATTTTATATGCTAAGTCCATTTCTTTTTCTAAGTTTTTATCGATTACTGCTTCATCTACTTCTGGCCATGAACAGAAATGAATACTTTCAGGTGCTGTTTTGTCTAAACCAACTACTAAGTTTTGATAGATTTCTTCTGTCATGAATGGTACAAATGGTGCTGATACTTTGCATAAGTCTACTAATACTTTATATAGTGTTACATATGCTCCAATTTTTTCATCATTTAACCCTTGATTCCAGAATCTCTCTCTATTTCTTCTAACATACCAGTTTGATAAACTGTCTGTAAATTCTTCTATTTCTAATGCTGCTCCTGTAATATCATAACTATCTAGTTTATTATCTACATCTTTGATTAATGTATTTAATTTTGAAATAATCCATTTATCCATAACATTTGTTACTTTGAAGTCTTTATATTTTAATGGATTGAATTGGTCTATTTCTGCATATAACACATAGAAAGAATATACATTCCATAAAGTACTTAAAAATCCTCTTTGTGTTTCTTTTACATTATCTAGTGATAATCTTGTTGGTAGCCATGGAGCGCTACATGTATAGAAATGCCATCTTGTTGCATCTGCCCCTACTGTATTTAGTAATTCCATTGGGTCTACACCATTTCCTTTTGATTTAGACATTTTTTGTCCTTTTTCATCTAGAACATGGCCTAAAACCACACAGTTTTCAAATGGTGATCTATTAAATAATGCTGTTCCTACTGCTGTTAATGTGTAGAACCATCCTCTTGTTTGATCAACCGCTTCTGAAATAAATTGTGCTGGGAAGTTGTTGTCAAACATTTCTTTATTTTCAAATGGGTAATGCCATTGTGCAAAAGGCATTGAACCTGAGTCAAACCAACAGTCAATAACTTCTTTTGCTCTATGCATTTTTTT
>CALXJS010000036.1 GCA_944388685.1 uncultured Clostridia bacterium
GTTTTATTTCAAAAATACTAGGCAATTTTCAACCCTCCTAAGCGTGCATATTTAAAAAAGAAAGATGCACCATTTTTTACAATTTCTAAAAATGTTTTCTTTTCTTCATCTGAATAATTTCCATCCTCCAAAACAACGTTATAACTTGGAAGTTCAATCACATAAGTATCAAATCCATATTCCTTTGGTCTCTCAAAAGTAATACGAATATATTCCTCTCCATTTTCTTTTTTTCCAATATTTGAAAATACGCCAACTGTACCATCTGGATATTTAGCAAATTCATGAGTCATCTAATCATCACTCTCCCATTTTCCAATTACATTTTTACTTTCTCAATTGTAACATTACTTTATTTTTAAATTCTATATAATATTATAATATATTTTTATTAAAAAATCCATAAATTTTTGACTATAATTTGTTTGAACTTTGAGGACGCTCTTAAAAGTTTACAAAGTCATCGCAAATAATCCCAATAAAAAGCCAATGATATTTCCAATAGCTGTCATTCTACCATGATATAAACTATTTGCTTCTGGTAACAATTCTCCGAGAAATGATATATAGCATTGCTCCAGCCGCAAAACTTAAACAAATCGCAATTACTTCTTCTGATATTCCTCCAATAATGGCTCCTACAAAAGTTCCTATTCCCGTAGTAATTCCAGACATAACAACAAAGAAAATAACTTTACTTTTTTTCATTCCTCCATTTTTCATAGGTACTGCCATGGATATTCCTTCTGGTATATCATGTAAGCAAATAGCAATTGCCAAACTCAAACCTAGTTTAATAGAAGCCCCAAAACCAGAGCCAATCGCCAAACCTTCTGGGAAATTATGGATGGCTAATCCAATTGAGACAATAATACCTGTTTTTAACAATGTATTATTTTTGCTTACATTACTTTCTTTTATCGTAAACTTTTTTTCCACTAGTTTGTCACAAAAAATCATCATGACAATTCCTAATAATATTCCTATAATAGCATTTACAATATTGCTAATTTCCAACGCTTCTGGTATTAAATCAAAACAAATAATTGCCATCATTAATCCTGAGGCAAAAGCTAACACAAAACTTAAAAATTTTTTAGAGTGTTTTTTGGTAACTACACCGATAATTCCACCAATTGTGGTTCCAAATGTTCCAAAAAATAATCCTATCATAGTTGTTTTTATAATTTCTTGCATGAAAAAACTCCTTAAAATATACTTTATTTTAGTTTATTTTAAAGAGTTTTATTTTATTACCTATTCAAAATTATTTTATATCTTTATATTGTCTATTTTTCATATATAATCCTATTGTACAAATAATAGTTACAAATAAAATGATACTGATAATTGTTGACACTCCAGCTTCTGGAAGTTTCATTGTTGCAGTTGTATTATCATTTCCAACAGTTGATGTGTTTTGTTTACCACTTATTCCTGTATTATTATCCACATTAGATTGGTTTTGTTGATTACTTGTTCCTGTATTATTATTCACATTCGATTGATTTTGTTGATTATTATTTGATACTTCTGCATCTAAATTGTCTACTAATATATATCCATATACATTTTTTATATTGTTACCTGAAAAATAAACCCATAAATAGTACAACCCTTCATCTGGAGCAGATATTGGTGATTCTGGACGACCAAAACCATTCAATCCATCAAGACTATAACCATTCCAGTACTCCCAAGTAGACCAATTATTCGTTGGAGCCGTTGTTGTTAACATACTTTCTAGTTCTGTCATATCACCATTTTGAGATTTTATCTCATTATATTTATCTACAATGTTTTGGTCTGTAATTTTCTCATATTGATAATATGCTGTACTATTATTTGTATTTCTTATTGCCACATTAATTGTTTCTGTTTCCCCAGTACCAAATTCCTTCCCATTTTCTATTACAGTATAATTGGTAACTCTTAAATATGGTATCTTTAAATCTACGCCATATGGTTCTAATACAATACTATCTGCTGTTTTATCTTTTATGGTAATATATCCTGTATCTGTTGCATTTATTACTTCTCTTATTTCTCTTGTTGTTGTTAGTAAATCTACTACCGCTGTACTTTCTGTATATTCTGTTATTAAAAACCAATCTTCTACTTCTGTTGCTGCTGTTACTGTAAATCCATATTCATATTCATGTGTCATATCTAGTTCTAAACCCGTAAAGGTAAATTTCATACTTCCATTATTTGAATAGATATTTCTGTTGACATCTACTGCCGCATTTGTACTGTTTGGTATTAAAAATACCATTAGACTCATAAATAATAGTATGATTATACATTTTATTTTTGACATCTTGTTTTCCTCCCCATTTCTTTTGTTTATTATTTAAATATTTTATTCAGATTACTTCATTTGAAATTCATCATAATTTTTATGTAAAAAAGCATAAGCTATAAGTGCTATCACGCCAATCCATAAGAAGTAAAATCCTAAACTATAATTCTCAAAATCAACATCTAATCTAATTTGTAAATATATTACAAATATTACAACTAAAATTGTAGGTATAAGTGAACCTTTAGAATTATTCATATCCGCAATTTTTTTACCTATATTTGTATTAAATAATGAAGGAATATATTTTTCTACAACATCCCTAAATATAAATAACAGATTAGCAATTGCTAATATCAATACAATTTTTCCTTCCCAATAATTCCACATAGATATATTAACAGAATTTCCGAAGAAAGAATAACTTACATATGGAAATATTGTCCCTAGAATTAATCCTGCAATTCCTATTCCCGCTAATATTCTTGTATTTTTTATCTTTTCAATAACATTACTCATTTTTATCCCCTTTCTTATCATTTTTTCACTATCTATCATATTTTAAAATTTGATAACGTATCTATTATATTTTCACTAACACTTTGTCCGCTAACTTTTCTATTATTAGCACCTACCATTTTTGCATTAGAAAGTCCTGTTTGTCTTTTTATTAATTTATCTACTTTTCTCAAGTTAAACATCTTTGTTTTGGTTTCTGTTTCGTGATGATGTCTAGCATTTAAATTACGATATTTCATATACATGATGAAAAAGTATATAAATCCTGCTAATAAGAATAGCCAATTATATTCAAAATCACTTGCAAATAACATTGCAAATAAACCCATTAATTCCACTAAGCATGACACACCAAACAATTTTGGCATATGAATTGGTACACTACCCATTGTCTCTTTTGTTCTCGCATTCACAGCTACATAGTGTAATATGCTTTCTTCTCCTTTTTGTTGTTGATAACTATATAACCATACTGGCAAATATGCTGTTTTCCACTGTCTTCCTTTAACAAGTAATTCTTCTTTTTGCCAATTAACACCTCTATCATATTCTTTTAATGTATCATTTGCTGTAAATCTTGCAATATCTTTTGATTGCTCTTCTACCAACGATGTTAGTTCTTTAACATTGG
This sequence comes from uncultured Clostridia bacterium, assembly GCA_944388685.1. The sequence goes on from CALXJS010000036.1 coordinate 3,453, forward strand.
TATCACGTTTTTCTGAAGTATATCCTTTTAGGTAATTTGCGTTATATTTTACACAATTCTCAATATCAAATGGCATGATTGCATTAATTACATTGTTGGTTTTATTGGTGCTTTTTTCTAATTTGTCTGAACTTGATTCAACCGTTAATCCCTCTATGGTTAAATCGAATTCACGTTCGACATCATATAAATCTGCATCATAATATGTTCTTCTATTCTCTCCACTTCCACGTGTATATTTTCTTACTTCATGCTCTCCTTTTCCTTGGAAATTTGCATGTGAATTCACATCTACTACCATATATGGGAAATATACTCCCATGATATTTTCTGTTGTAAATTCTTCTTTAAATTTTGGATGGGCAAAAAATTTTCTTTTTCCCACAAAATTTTCTATCTGTTCTTTTGCCTCTGCTTTCGTTAAGTTAAATGGTAATACCACATCTGGAATTACACCATTTGGTATTTGTTGATTAACAGATAATGTGTTTCTACACCAATGACACCTTGCTTGTGTAGTTTCTGATGTGTCTATTACGACTTCTGCACCACAACTGCTACATTTGAAAGTCATAATATTTTGTGTTTCTTCCACAATATCTTCTGTTCCAGATCCTATTATTTCCCCTTCTAGCTGACTAATATCTGTTTCCATTCCTTGAACTTTTTCTGGCTCAAATTCATGTCTACAAAAATTACATCTTAAAAATCCAGTTTTTGCATTTAAAGATATATCTGTTGAACCACATTTGGGACATTTATTTTGTCCATCCTTTGAACCTTCATCTGTTTTTACAACTTTGGGTTCATTGTCCAATATCGAATTGATTGTCATCTATTACACCCCCAAAAGCTTTTTCTTTTGCTCATCATAATCTTCTTGTGTAATTAATCCTTCATCCAACATCTTCTTTAATTTGGATAGTTTTTCATATGGATCTTCTTGTGGTACGCTATTTACTGGCTGTGTAGGTTGCTGTAACCCTCCTACTGCACCTCCTACTGCATTTATTCCCATTCCCATGAATGCCATAGCCCCTGCTCCACCATTTGGATTTTCTCCTGCTGCTTGCATACCACGAGCTACAGATTGTTGCATAAATGAATTTCCACGTACTCCAGATAAAGCATCTGCTTTTTTTACATCACTTAGTAATTTTTTGGTATCTTCATCATATTCAATTGCTTGAATCGCAACTTTAACAATTTCAAGTCCTCTGTCTGTTCTCCATTGATAAGCTTCTTCAACAGCTTGTGATAAAGATTGTGCAAATCCAATTTGATCTCCTTGTATTTTTGTTATACGATTTCCTTTACTTGGATCATTTGTATAATTTGAAAAACCCGCGGATAAACTACTAACGACCTCATTAAATAATTGTGCTCCTGCATCATTATCCATATCTGCAAAATCAAATATTGGTGCATCAGCTTGCAAATAATTTGCAGGAACAAAATTTTTTATAAACAAGATTGGATCAACAATTTTTAATGTGTATGTTCCTCTCGTAATTGCTCCTACTTGTGCATTTAAATAAGCATCATCCCAATAAATTTCAGATTGTGTTCCAAAGCGGTTATTTGGAATTTCTTTTAAATTTACGTAGAATGCTAATTGTTGTGAACCTGGTTGTCCTCCAAATTTAAATCTCTCCCAACTTTGTGAAAGTGTAGAAAACAAAATACCATCTCCTGAAAACATGGATTTTGAATTTGGATCTTCTGATGAATATATATATCCACCTGCTTCTGCAATACATCCTGTTATTGCTCCATCTTGTAATGTAATTAGTGCTGTACCTTCTGGTACCACAATTTTGCTTCCATTTGAAATGATATTCTCTGATCCTTTTGTATTAGATCCTCTACCCGCGTTTGTTTCTTGTGGTATTGCTCTAAAAATAGCAGCTGTTCCTGGAACACCTTGCATTGGAATATAGAAATCTTTCCATTGATCTGCAAAACTTCCTCCTATTGCACCTGTAAATGCCTTAATAAATCCCATAAACATTCCTCCTTTTATTATAAATGGTTAGATATTTTTACGATATCTCCACTTTTTAAAATATTTTTTGAACTTATTAATCAGTTTCTTTATATCATTAATGTCGAAAAATGTAAATACTTTTTATATTTTTCCTACTGTATATGGTAGGAAAAATTATCGTATTAAACAGTTACTTGTCTACCAACTGATTTAATATAATAAGAATATTATAGTAAATAGGATGTGAAACCATGCAAAAGGGATTTTATCGATTTTATCCTAGAGAAAAATGGATAAATAGAAATGTAGAAATAGAGGATAGTTTATATTCTGAATTAAAACGAATATCTGAAAAAGAATTAGATGCATCTATTAATAAATTAATTGATGCTTGCGTAGAAAATTTCAACATTGAAGATGATAAAATTATATATTATAAAAAACCAAAAGATGAGATTACCATCGCAAGAAGTATTCGTTTAAGAGAATCTATGTGGAATAAATTAGATGAATATAAAAGAGATTATGATATTTCATTATATAAATTGATTAACATGTCTATTAAGTATACACTAGAAGATAAATAACTTTGTTTCAGCCAAAAAAATAAACCCAAATTGTTAAACTTTTTGTCTAACATTTTAGGTTTACTTCAACTATTTTTTATTCCTCTTCACCTTTTAGTTTTTCCGCTCTATCTGCTGCAATAAGATTATCAATCATTTCATCTAAGTCACCATTTAAGAAATTTTCCATCTGATAAATACTCATTCCTATTCTATGATCTGTAATTCTTCCTTGAGGGTAATTATATGTTCTGATTTTTTCACTTCTATCTCCTGAACCTACTTGAGATTTTCTAGCATTTGATATTTCACTATCTTGTTTTTGTTTTTCAATTTCATATAATTTCGTTCTTAGCATTCTCATCGCATTATCTCTGTTTTGGAATTGAGAACGTTCTGTTTGGCATTCTACCACAATTCCTGTTGGTTCATGAATCAATCTTACGGCTGATGAAGTTTTATTAATATGTTGTCCTCCTGCACCTGATGAACGAAATACTTCCATTTTAATGTCTGCTGGATTAATTTCAATTTCTACATCTTCTACTACTGGTAAAACTGCAACAGTCGCTGTTGATGTATGAATTCTTCCACTACTTTCTGTATCTGGAACTCTTTGTACTCTATGAACGCCACTTTCAAATTTTAATCTACTATATACTCCTTTTCCTGTAATCATAAAAGAAACTTCTTTGTAGCCACCTAGTCCTGTCTCATTTTCATTTAGGACTTCTAATTTCCAATGTTTTCTTTCTGCGTACATTGTATACATTCTGAATAATGTTCCTGCAAATAATGCTGCTTCTTCTCCTCCTGCTCCTGCACGAATTTCACAAATAATATTTTTGTCATCATCTGGGTCTTTAGGAATTAATAAAAATTTTAATTCTTCTTCAATTTCTGGCAATTTTTCTTTTGAAGCATAATATTCTTCTTCTGCAAGTTCTTTCATTTCTGGGTCTTTCATTAATTCTTCTGCTTCTTCCATTGCTTGTTTTTCTTTTTTATATTCTCTAAATTTTAATACAATTTCTTCTATACTGGCATGTTCTTTCATTAGTTTTTGCCATTCTGTATGATTAGATATTACCTCTGGGTCACTAATCATTTTTGTTAATTCATCATATCTTTTTTCTACATTTTCTAATTTCTCAAACATAAGTCTTCTCCTTCTATTCAATACGTTAGTAAACACTTTTTTTATTATACTATAATTTTACATCTTTTACAAGACTTTCTTTGCTTTATCTTCAATTTGCTAATTCAAAAAACGTTATTGTTCGGCTCCAAATTTTACGCAAGTCAAAATTTGTGTGCAATATGTTTTTATATATTAGAACGTCAGCATGACCTTCCTAATATATAAAAATTAAAGAAGATTTCTATTCGAATCTTCTTTATTCCATATTTTATATTCTAGAATATATCTTTTCTATTTTTTATACCAAATAAAAGCATCAATTCTGTATCTTTCTGGTTTTGTTTATTTATTGTTTCTTCTAAATCTCCATTTTCTGCATTTGCCATGCCTACATCTATTGTATGATTACTCATTCTTTTTAATGTTTCTACATATTCTTCTAAATCATTTATATATTCCACAATTTCATCTGAATATTTATAAGCTAAAATATTTTCATTTTTTACAATCATAACATTTAATGCAATATTTACAATTGTTGCTAATAATAATACAATATTAAATCTTGCCATGACAGCAAACAAAATAATAGATGTAATAATATTTAATATACAAGCTGCAGAAATAAAATTAAGATTACTTGCTTGTCCCATCATATTGTGTTTTTCAATTTCATATAAAATCATTTTTTCCATTGCTAGCTTACACATTTCGCCTCTTTGATAATAATAATTTTGTTGTATATTTCTTTCAAGTTCATTTAAGTCAATTTCATCATGAAAGGCAAATAAGATTTTACCAATAAACATGCTTTCATAGGAAGGTATTTCATCTGTTGAATATTCTTTAATCTTGTTATTATCTATTCTTTCTAATGCATCCATTTGCTTAAATTGGCTTCTATCTTTCAGTTTTAAAGTATTTTTTTCTCTATCAATATATACATATCCTTTTTCAATAAGATAATAAATTTCTGCATTTAATAATGTGCCATCTAATTCAAATTCGTTCTTTAGAAAAAATCTTGTTAATATAGGATCATATTTATTTTCAAAATTTTCTTTTTTATTGATTACCGTTATGTCTTTTTCTTTTTTCCAAATGTAAATAGAATAGCCAACATAACCAATAGATATTAAATATAAAAGAATCGTTTTTAAAATTTCTGCTGTGGCAAAAATTGCTACAATAATTGTTGCTATAATATTTACTGCTATAACTATCATGAATATTTTTAAGATTTCTTTTTTATCATTTCCTTTTAATTTTATATTAAAATCCATTTTTTCTCCCCTTCTTATTTATTATTTTTTAATATATACCTATTTTAATCTTTTATTTATATTTTTTCAACCCTTCTTCTTTATTACAATTGACTGTATACAAAATTATATTTCAATAAGATGATATGGAATATGAATTTGTTCAAATATGTCCTTTTCTCTTTCCGTACAAGTAAATAAAATAATTTGTCTGTCTTTATATGTATTTGCTAAATATGTTAATATATTTTCTAACCTTTGTGTATCATAATAAGCAAATGCCTCATCTAAAATAATTGGCATTTTTTCTGTTGACAAATCTTCTATCATAGATAATCTTAAAGATAAATATAATTGGTCTATGGTTCCAACACTTAAACGATTTCCTTCCACATAGTTTCCATTTTCTAATTCTACAATTAATCCAGTATCATCTTGCACCATAACCTTATTGTATTTTCCATTTGTTATCTTACTGATATTTTTAGAAAGGCTTTCTGTAAATTTAGGGGTAACCGTATTTTTCATTTTTTCATAAGCTTTTTCTAAAAGTGTTTTTGCTAAATTCATACTTTTGTCTAACTTTTTTAAGTTTACAATTTTTTCATTATTGTTAACAATCTGTTCTTCTATTTTTATCAAATTATCTACTTTTGGTTCTACATTTTCTTTGTCTAAATCTAATGCATGCAATTTTATTTTTATTTCATTTAATTCTTTTTGTATTTTATCAATTTCTTCTTGTATATTTTTTATTTCATTTATTTCTATTATTTTATTATTTTTTATTTTATTTAAATAATTATTTTTTATTTTTTCAATTTCTAAATGTATATTTAAATTTAAATTATTTTTTAATTCTTTTATTTCATTTTCTAATTCTTCATTATTTTTTTCTATTATTTTATTTTCATTTAAATAATTATTTTTTTCATTATTTATTTTTTCTTCTTCGTCTTTATTTTCTTTTTCTAATTGTTTTATTTTATTTTTTTTATTTTTTAAAAATAAAATAGAAAAAATTAAATCCATTGGGAGAGTAAGAAGAAAAATATAATTAACTATTGCATTTTTTATAAAAACAAATTGTAAAATATTTATTAAAATAATAAATATAAATAATATAATTAATTTATTTTTTATTTTATTTTTATTTTTTATTAATGTATTTATTTTTTGATTATTTTTTTCAAATATTTTTTTATTTCTATTTTCTTTTTCTAAAATTTCTTTTTTATTTATTTTTATTTTTTGATTATTTTCATTTTTTATATTTTCTTTTATTTTTATTTTTTCATTTTCTATTTTTTCATTTTCATATATTTTTTTTATTTTATTTAAAAATTCTAATTCCATTTCTAAATTTGAAAATTTTTCCAATAAATTATTTTTATTTTCTTCAATTTCATATTTTGAATTTTTAAATTTTTCTAACTTTTGTTTTTCTTCTTCTAAATTTTGATTTTCTCGCAATAAAATGTTTAATGGCTTTTCCCTAGACCTTTCTGTTCCAATCTCTCCTAATTGCCTTCGGTTAATTCTGTCAATTGCTCGTTTGTAGGATACATTATCATCACCTGTTCCTACTAAATTGGCAATTTTTTGAATTAAAATATTTTGTTCACTTTTTTCTAATTTTACTTCTTCTTGATTTACAACAATGGTAGATAAAAATAATTTTTCATCCATTTTTGTTTGCTCATAAAAAAATTCATTTCCTTTTGATTTATCAATATTAAAATTTTTAGAAATATCTTCTTTTTTTTCATTAAATATTTGTGGATTTTTCTTTTTAAAATCTCGAAATACTTCAAAGTTTTCTTGATTATCTAATTGATATTCGATTTTTCCTGAAAATTCTTCTCCCTCCCATGGCTTATATTTCTCAAAATCAGAGTAATCTTTTCCATTTTTATTTTTTGATATGCCATAAAAAGTATTCACCATAAATTTTAATAAAGTAGATTTTCCAGCTTCATTTTTTCCGTGAATAATATTAATATTATCTTTTAATTCTATTTCTTTATCTTTTAATTTTCCATAAGCATTTATTTTTACTTTCTGTATTTTCACTTTATTCTATCATTCCTTTCTCAAAGTGCTAACCTTTTCTTATTATATAAAAGAAAATAACCTGTATCTTGCCTATATATAAATCTTTTATTCCAATGCCTCAAATGCAATTTCCACTGCCTTTTCAATAATTTCTTTATCTTCTTCACTTTCCACCATTTCTTTTTCTTGCAAGATTTCTTTTGCAAATAATCCTTTTAATGTATATTCATTTGCAATGGCTTCTAAATCATAGTTTATTCTTGTATGATTCCTAATTTTAATAATTCTTTCATTTGTTACAAATTTATATAATTCATATGGATTAATTTCAAAACTTCTTTTTCCAATCAAAATAATTTTAATTAATTGATTTTCTGAAATTTCTAAATTATTTATTTCTTCAATTAATTCATCTGCCGAAATCATATCTGTTACATCAACTTCTAGTTCTTCAAAATTATTTTCACTTAATGGGACAAATTCGGTTTTCACTGTTTTGGTTGCTTCATCGATTTCTCCCACAATCATACCATGTTCACCTAATTCATCAAACCCTAGAGAAATTAAGGAACCTGGATATACAATTTTTTGATTTTCATAAGAATGATAATCTAATTTATGAATATGCCCTGTTGCTACATAATCAAATCCTTTTTCTTCTAATACTTTTCTGGGAATAGAATTATATTGTTTTTCTTCTAAGTTTGCCCCATCAATCGTACTATGAATAACCAATATATTGGTTTTATCTTTATTTTGTATTTCTAAATTTTGTATTTGACAATCTGTACAGTAAAAATCATCAAATCCATAACCATATATATCCGCATCCCTTGATTCAACCTTTTCAAATTCTGCAGAAAAAATATGGACATTTTTATTCCATTGAAATCTCGTATAATACGAATTTTTGATATAGGGGTCATGGTTTCCTGGACTGATAAATATATTTGTATTTGGTATTTCTGTGAACAGTTGATTGATATATTCAATGGTAGATTTTCTGATATATTGCTGTTCATATACATCTCCTGCAATAAATAAATATTCTATATTATTTTCCTTGATATAGTCAATTACTTTTTTAAATACTTTGCGCTGTTCTAATCGTTTGATATCTCCCAAATTTTCTCTATCAGACAAATTGATAAATGGGCTGTCAAAATGTATATCTGCAATATGTACAAATTTCATATTTTCTTTTTTCCTCTTTTCTTTATTTTCTTACTTTTTATATTTGTGTATTAAAGTCTTTCATTCCATCAACACACGATTTTCTTATGATTATGATTGTATACTAATTGTTGTTTTTTTTCAAGTAGATGGGCGAAAATTTTTTTGGTTTTTGGTCAATTACTATTACAATTCACAGCTTAAATTATTTTATTTTTTATGGTATAGGAAAAAGCCATTTTTCCTATACCACAAAAAAAACGAAAATTTTAACATTTACTTGTCAAAATCTCCGTTTCCATTAACATTTAATCATCTTCACTTAATGGTCCAAATAGTTCATCAAACTTTGCTTCCAACTCTTTTTGTAAATCATATGTATCATCATCTTCTTCCATTGGTTCTTGTGGTAATATTGGAGCATCGTCAAAACTATTTAAATTTACTGATTTTACTTCATCTGCTTTTTCTGTATTCTTAGTTTCTTTTGGTTTTTCTTCTTTTTTATTATTAGATTCATCATCAAATAAGTCATCTAACGATTCAACTTTTAAATTATTTGCTTGCTCTTTTTTCTCATCTTCTGGAACATATGGATTATATGGGTTATATTTTCTCCAAGTTCCTCTTTCGATTTCACCAATGTCATTATGGCTAATTTCAAATTGTTTCAATTCCCTTGCCATTGGATGTTTAAAATAATAAAATTTATTTGCTTTTACTGGTTTAATACCTTTTTCATATATAATACATAAATCATTATCCATTCTTCTTAATTCATCTGGTGTCATCAAGGCTCTTGCCATTACTTGATCAGATACACTCTTTCCTGTTCTCCAGTTCTGTCTGTCTCTATTAATAGATATACTATCTCTTTCAATTGTTTTTTCTCCCAATGCTTTTGAGAAATATTCCACTGTTTTATATGAGTTACTTCCTAAAAACACGTGTGTATCACAGTTACCCATGATTGTTTCATATGATTTTTCATACACAGCTTCCAACTGATCAATATTTTGTAATATAACACTAAATGATATTTTTCTACTTCTAGAAGTTGAGATTTTCTTATCAAAATCTGGTATTTTTCCTATATTAGCAAACTCGTCTAGTATGAAAAAAGTCTGTTCCTTTAATTCTCCTCCGTTTCTATCTGCATAATCATATAATTGTTGAATCATTTGTGCAAAGAATATTGTTAATAAAAAGTCATATGCTGTATGTGTATCTGAAGATATTACATATACTGCCGTTTTTTGGTTTCCTATTTCTTCAAAATCAATAGTATCTGTTGAAGTTAATTCAGCAATTTCTTTTGAATCAAATTTACCTAATTTAGATTGTAATGAACTTAAAATTGATCCATATGTCTTTTCCGGTGCAATTTCAATAGATTTATAATTCATTCTTGCAGGATGATCATAAGGTAATTGACTCATAAGTTCTGTAAGAAGATTGCTTCCTCCATTTGCATTGGCTGCCCTTACTAATTCAGCACAGCTTGCTAGGTTTTGTTCTTCTTCTGGTCTTGTTGCTAATAAATAATATATCAATGCTTTTAATAACATCTCTGCTGAGTCATCCCAGAAAGGATCTGAAGTTCCGCCTTCTGATTTCTGTCCTTTAACAATTGTATTGGCTATAACATCAACATCTAATCCTGATGCAACATGCATTAATGGATTATATCCATCACTATATTCTGGTCTTACTAGATTTAATACTTTTATTTTATATCCATGTGCTTTTAAATATCCTGCTGTTTTATCATACAATTCTCCTTTAGGATCTGTGAATACATATGAACCTAGCATTTGATAAGCATTTGGAATAGAATATGATGCAGATTTACCAGAACCTGATCCGTCCAACTACCAATACATTTACGTTTCCCCTCTTATTCACTGGTAGATAGTTATTTTCTGCTAAGATAATTCCTTTATTTCTACTTAATATTTCATATTGTTCGCCTCTTTGGCTCCAATCACTTGAACCATGTTCTATATCTGTAAATTCACTTTTTGGTGCTGATCTAACAAACCCAATAAAGAAAAATAATGAATATATAATTGTTACAATAATTAATGTAGAAAAATATGTCCCTGATGCTTCTCCTGAAAAAATACTTCCCAAAGTTTGGAAAGGAACCATAATTGATGAGAAAAATGTTTCCATAAATACAGTTAAATCAAAACTCCCATCAGCAGTTGACATATATGCACTGTAGGCTATCGGCGTAACAAATACTATGGCTATAAATATCCATAGTATTCCAAAAATAATAAAATTTGTTCTGTTTCTCCTAATAGCGCCTTCCAATTTATAGTTCATAGTAATCACCTACTCTTTTGTTTTATCGTTATCTACCTTCTTGTACTTGTCCATTTCTATTGCTTTGATTATTTAAAATAACTTCTCTAAATAATTTGTCTCTTTTATGTTGTTCCATAAATTCTTCTTTTGATAAAGATGATTTTGATATACTTACTCCATCAGTATTTATTCTAGTTCCATCATCTCTTACTGTATATTTAGTAGTTGTCGTTTCACTAAATACTTCTGTTGGTGGAATGATTCCATTTTCCTCGTGTAAGACTGTTAATTGTCCATTTCTTTCGTCATCTATCCATTTTGCTTTTTTATTTTTATCTTTATCTTTACTTTCCTTTTGTTGTAGACTCATACAGGTTAATTCTATCGTTTCTCTTGTTAAATTTGTATCACTCATTTAAACGTTCCTCCCTTAGTCCTCTTTTTTGTCTCTGATTTCAAAGGCAAAATAAGATTTATTTGGTTTCAACTTACATTTTCCCTTTACTTCATTTGTTTTCTCATCAAAATAAAGTACAGGTTTTACTTCTTCTGTGGTCTCTGGGTCTATAACACATATAGGTCTCTTTAGATTTGGTGTGTACTTAAAATCTTTTATTTCTGTTTCATTATCTGAATATATACTGTCAAATTTTAAAGGCATTGGTTTTTTACTGATAGAAACTTTATTACCATCCAATATCGCAGTATTAACAACAACTCTATCTTTTCCAAAAGATAATATTACTAATTCATCTTGATCAATTGATGGAAAATCCACATAAAACGTTTTTCTTATCATATCTCCTCTTATTTCGTCTGTTGAATCTAATCTCTGTAATGCGTACTTTGGATATTCTTTTAGCAATTCTTTTGGTGTTCTAATTATTTGATAGATTACTGTACTTACTCCTTTTGGATCCGTAATGCTAAAGCTCTTTCCTTCCCACGTCTCCATTTTTTTCCCTCCGTTTCTATGTTTTACTCCATAGTTTGTCTTCTGTTTCATATATCACTCATTATTTATTTTACATGAAAAAGCACTTATTGTCAATATTTATTTTATGTAAATGTATTTAATTTATGATAAAATCACCTTAAAAGTTTAGAAACGAATATTTCACCCTAGATGTATAAAAAAAGAAAAT
>CALXJS010000037.1 GCA_944388685.1 uncultured Clostridia bacterium
ATAGTAGATACCATTCAAAGTGGCAAGAAAAAGGGATTTTCAGGACAAGTATCAATGTTTGACTTAGGTTCAGAAGAAGACAAAAAAGAAATGAACGAAAAGAAATATGTATTTGAAGAGCATGAAGAAATGTCAGAAAAGGAAATGTTATCAGCAGAAAAGGAAATGCTAGGAATTTACATATCAGGACATCCATTAGAAAAATTAAGAAGTCAAATCGAAAAACAAACCAATATCAATACAATGCAAATGAAAGAAATCGATGAACAAAATTCCTCAATGCAATATGATGGACAAGAAATGAATTTAGAAAAGCCAAAATTCGTAGATGGAGACCATGTAAAATATGCAGGAATTATCACATCAATCAAGAAGAAATATACAAAAAACAATAAAATTATGGCATTTGTTACCATTGAAGACTTGTATGGACAAGCAGAAGTTATCGTATTTGAAAATGCCTATATGAAAGCAGGTGCTAGCTTAGCAGAAGAAAATATCGTATTAGTAGAAGGAAGACTAAGCATCCGTGAGGACGACGCAACAAAAATTGTAGCAAATGACATCAAAGACTTTGGAGAACAAAAACACAAAATATTGGTATTAAATATTACAGAAGCTGACGAAGAAGAAAAAAAGAAATTAAGAGGCGCCATAAAATATTTTAATGGAGACAAAAATAATATGCCTGTTTTTGTTAGAGTCAATGATGAAAACAAAAGTTGTGGACAAATGTATGTGACAGAAGAAATATTAGAGGTCTTTAGATGGATAATTGGAAATGAAAATGTGTTAGTAAAAGAAGAATGAGACAATTTGGGCCAGGTGGGGTTTTGTAGCAAAAATGTCGAATATTGTCATATTAAAATAAGCTATCTTAAAATTGACAATATTCGACATTTTTGCTACAAAACCCCACCTGGCCCAAATTGTCTCATTATTTACACGTAAATAGTATAGCATAAATTTTACATTTTGGAAATATTCTTTAATAAGGAAAGGAGGGATTTTATATAAAAAGTAATGAAAAAGTAAAAAAAATATTTCATGCACTCTTACCATTAATCATTGGAGGAATTGTTGGTATTATTACTTCTAATGCTATGGATTACAATGATTTAGTAAAACCAGCACTATCTCCACCAGCAATCGTATTTCCAATTGCATGGACAATTATTTATTTACTAATCGGAATATCGTATACACTTTTAAAAGAAAAAGGAGAAGTACCAAAAGAAACAAAACAATTGTATTATATACAATTATTTTTTAACTACTTATGGACATTTCTATTTTTTGTTTTTGAACTTAGATTACTTTCTGTCTTGTGGATTATTATTTTAGATGTATTGGTTATTTGTATGACTTATCAGTTTTATAAACAAAATAAACTATCTGGAATTTTGCTAATTCCTTATGCCTTATGGCTAATTTTTGCGACATACTTAAATATTTCTATATACTTTTTAAATTTGTAAAGGTTATTTAATTATTAATAGTAAAATTATATTTAATTATTTATTAGTACTTAGTTTTAAATAGTAAAATTATGTTTAATACTAAAAGGTACAAATAAATTATATAAAATTAATAATATTCTTAAAATTTTTGCATATACATATATATAGGAATTTGGACAAAGGAGAAAAGTATATGTTTAATGTGACAGTATTAAGATTGAAGGATATTGTAAAGTATATTATCTGTGTATTTGTATTAATACTATTAATATTTAGTGTTACCAATTATTTTTCTGGAGTAAAGAAAAATACAGAACAAGTCACACAAAAAGTAGAAAATGTAACCAATCAATTATCTAGTCATAGTTTATTATCCTGTTTAGATGCTACACTCCCTGTTGTGGCATCTATTCAGCATAATGAAGAAAATGAAAAACAAAAATTAAGTGAAAACGATATATTAAAATCTATGTTAGAAACACAAATTAGTTCCATAGATGAAATTCAAAATATGGCGGAGGTATCAGAGGACGAAGAAACAGAAAATACAAGTCAAGAAGAGCAAGATATAGAATTAGCCAAAACAGGAGAAACAACGGAGGTAATTACAAATAATCCAGTCACAGAAAATTATAATACGCAATATGGAAATGTAAAAATAAAGAATCAAACAGATTATGAATTGACGCAAGAAATGTTGACACCAGATATCACGATTGAGAATAAGAATGTTATGATATTTCATACACATAGTTGTGAAAGTTATACTTCAAGTGACTTATATCCTTATACACCAACAGGGAATTTTAGAACAACAGATTTAAACTTTACTGTTACAAGAGTTGGAACAGAACTGACTATGCAATTACAGCAATATGGATATAATGTTATTCATGATACTAGTTACCATGATTATCCATCATATAATGGATCCTATACAAATTCATTAAAAACAGTAGAAAGTTTATTGCAAACAAATCCATCTGATATCATTATTGACTTACATAGAGATGCCATAGGAAGTCGAAGTGATTATGCACCAACAGTTAGAATTGGAGATGAAGAAGCAGCACAAATTATGTTTGTTATCGGAACAAATGCGGGGGGATTATGGCACCCAAATTGGAACCAAAATTTAAAATTTGCCATTAAATTACAAGAAAAAGCAGAAGAATTGTATCCAGGACTATTTAAACCAATCATGCTAACAACATCAAGATATAATCAACACACAGGAAAATATGCAAATATTATAGAAGTTGGTGCAACAGGAAATACTCTGGAACAATGTTTAACTAGCATGAAATACTTGGCAAAGGTTATGGATGAAATTATGAAATGAAACAATTAGGGATGTGCCAAATCGTTTCAAAATGAAACAAAAGAGATAGAATAGATTGAATAAGAATATCTAAATTTCGTAATCACCTTAAGTCTTTTATTTGAGAATATTACTTTTTTCTCATAATTGCATTATAAAAGTTGGAAACAGTTGTTAAACATGCAAAAAATCATTAATATTTTTTCATTAAAGTTATATAAAAAATAATAGAATATTCCTAGAGTTTTTTACTCTGGGAATATTCTTACACTGTCATAATATCAATAAAATAGAGTAATGTCAACAAAAAATAAAAAAAGTTTTACAAAAAGTAATACATAAAATTTTTAAATTTTATATAATAGAATATCTCGTAATTCAAAGACCTTCTTTACTTGTAGGCTATATATATTTTCCTAGAGTAAAAAACTCTAGGAAAATATATCAAAAGAAGGGAAGAAAACAAATGATGGGAAAATTAAGAAAAACAAAGGGAATTACATTAATCGCATTAGTTATTACAATTATTGTACTTTTAATATTAGCAGGCGTAACCATTTCAACTTTAACGGGAGAAAATGGAATATTGACAAGGGCACAAATGGCAAAAGAGGATACAGAAAAAGCAACGGCGGAAGAAAGAATACAAACAGAGATTATGGGAAGTTATGATAATACTGGAAAAATTGAATTAAATGTATTAAATAATAATTTGAAAAATAACATACCAGAACTGATATATAAAGGAAAGGTATTATCAGAAACTAACAAAATAACAAATTTACCAGCTACGGTAGTGTTAGATACATATAAAATTCAAATATCTGAGGATGGAGAAGTAAGAGAAATAAAAACGGTAGCAGAAATAACAGATTATGTAACAAAAAACACACTGGTAGAAGATGAATATGGGAATTTGCTAATTGTACCAGAAGATTTTAAAATAAGAGTAGATAATACAACAAATAATGCAGATACAGTAAATAATGGTATTGTGATAGAGGATAGAAAAGGAAATCAGTTTGTATGGATACCATTAGGAGAGGTAAAAACAGACAATGCGGGAACTACTGTGAATATTACATTGAACAGATATGATTTTGATGATTATACAGAAGATACAATAGAAAATCATGATAGTAGTTATGAGAATGCAATAGCCAAGAATATAGCAGATTTCATAAATCATAGTAATAGTAATAATGGATATTATATAGGGAGATATGAGGCAGGTATAGTAAATTATAATGCACAAAACATTATTACAGAAAATACTAATAAAGAAGTAAATTGGACAGGATATAGCCCAGAAGAAGGAAAAAAGTTGGAATTAGTATGTAAATCAGGGGTACAGCCATGGAATTATGTAACACAAAATAAAGCGTCTGAATTGGCAAGAAATATGTATACAGGGAAAAATTATGAAAGTGATTTAATTAATAGTTATGCATGGGATACAGCAATTTCATATATACAGATGTGTGGGATGAAAACAAATAGTAAAAGTTATTCATCACAAGATGGACAATTTATAGATACAAGTAAACCATCAATGACAGGAAAAGGAATTTTAAATTCAACCAATACTGTAGATGAGCAATGTAATATATATGATATGGCAGGAAATGAAACTGAATGGTCAACGGAAACTTCTAATCTTAATTCTACTCCTTGTGTAGACAGAGGGGGAATGTATTATTGGGATGAGCGATCTGCAAATGTTAGAGGAATGAACTCAAATACACTTGTATATGACTATATTTCTTTTCGTCCAGTTTTATATTTTTAAAATGAATAAATCAAAAATTCAAGCAAACGTTTGAATTTTTTTACGCATATATATATAATGGCGTTAGAAAAAAATTAGAAGAAAAGAGGTAATCATATGGCAAATATTAGTTTAAACCTAAAACACACAGGAATTACACAAAAAACAATCTTAACATACAAAGAACAAGTAGAAAATATACATAAAGATTTGCACAGAAGAGCAAATGATGAAAAAGATTTTGTGGGATGGTTAGAATTACCAACCAATTATGATAAAGAAGAATTTGCAAGAATTAAAAAAGCAGCAAAGAAAATCAAAAAAGAATCTGATATCTTAGTGGTTATTGGAATTGGAGGTTCATATTTAGGAGCAAGAGCAGTTATTGAAGCATTAACCAGTTCGTTTTATAATATGTTACCAAACAAACAAAGAAAATATCCACAAATTTTATATGTTGGAAATAATCTAAGTCCAAACTATATTAATGAACTAATTGAATATATTGGAAATAAAGATTTTTCAGTAAATGTTATATCAAAATCTGGTACGACAACAGAACCAGCGATTGCATTTAGGATTTTTAGAGAAATTTTAGAAAACAAATATGGAATTGATGAAGCAAGAAGCAGAATTTATGCAACAACTGACAAAGCAAAAGGCGCATTAAAAACATTGGCACAAAATGAAGGCTATGAACAATTTGTTGTTCCAGATAATGTAGGTGGTAGATATTCTGTTTTAACAGCAGTTGGATTATTACCAATTGCAGTAGCAGGAATAGATATTGATAAATTAATGCTTGGAGCACAAACAGCACAAGCTCGTTTTGATGACCCAAATCTAAAATATAATGAATGCTATAAATATGCAGTTGTAAGAAATATTTTATACAAATTATACAAAAATACAGAAATCTTAGTAAATTATGAGCCAAAAATGCATTATTTCACAGAATGGTGGAAGCAATTATTTGGAGAAAGTGAAGGAAAAGACCAAATGGGAATTTTTCCAGCAGGGGTAGACTTTACAACAGATTTACACTCAATGGGACAATATATTCAAGAAGGAAGAAGAAACCTATTTGAAACGGTTATTAGTATAAAAACACCAAATTCAGATATTACAATCAATCCAGATGATGACAATTTAGACGGCTTAAATTATTTAGCAGGAAAAGAATTAGACTATGTTAATAAAAAAGCAATGGAAGGAACAATAAAAGCACATGTATCTGGAGATGTTCCAAACATTGTAATAGAAATGGAAAAACTAGACGAAGAAAATATAGGGGAACTAATTTATTTCTTTGAAAAAGCATGTGCGATGTCTGGAAATATTTTAGGTGTTAACCCATTTAATCAACCAGGTGTGGAAGAATATAAAAAGAATATGTTTAAATTATTAAAAAAACCAGGATATTAATATGTCCAATTGGGACGGAGATGATTTTGCTCCGTCCCCAAAATCATCTCCGTCCCCAATTGGACAAAAGGAGGAAAAAATGATATACAAGGAAAAATTTAAAATAGGATTAAAAGATGTATGGGCAAAAGATGAAGTTAGCAATATCGCTATTTTAGAGTACTTAGAAGATATTGCAGCATATCATTCTGACAGTGTAGGAATTGGTGTTAATACAACAGAAGAAACGCATGTAAATTGGTTATTATTGGATTGGGAATTAGAAGTGTTAAATAGACCAAAATATGGACAAGTTTTGGAAATTCATACATGGTCTAGAGGAATAGAAAAATTTTATGCATTCCGTGATTTTGAAGTATATGATGAAGAAAATAATTTATGTGCAATTGCAACTTCAAAATGGCTTTTGATGGATAGTGAAACAGCAAAGATTGCAAGAGTAGAACCAGAAATTGCAGATAGATATCAATCTGAAGTGGGAAAGCGTGTTTTTAAAAATAAGAAAATTGAAAAACTAAGAGAACCAAAGGAATATGTGAATGAAATAACCTATACAGCAAGAAGAAGAGATATTGATGTGATTGGACATATGCATAATTTATATTATCTATACTTAGCATATGAAGCATTACCAGAAGAAGAATACAAAAAGAGACCATTTAATCATATAAGAATCCAATATAAAAATCAGATAAAATTAGGAGAAACAGTAAATTGCAAATACGCAAAGGAAAATAATAAAAATATTATTGTTATAAAAAGTGAAGATAACAAAACTTTGCATGCAATTATAGAAATTTATTAAATTAAGACCGATTAATTTGCTTGCATACAAAAAAATCTATATAGAATTAAAAAAATAGAAAAAACCAAATGAAATCCTGAAATAGGAAAAGAACAAAATCAAAATTCAAAATAAAATGAAGTATAATTTTTAAGATTATGTAAAAAATAATAAAAAAATGTTGAAAATTGCCTTAATGATGTGATATAATAACTATCGGTTTTAAGATAATAAGGGAGGAATAGGAAATGAAAGAATGTATAAGAAAAACAAAAATTGTAGGAACAATAGGACCAGCAAGTGAACACAAATTAAAAGAATTGATAGAAGCAGGACTAGGTGTTACAAGAATTAATTATTCTCATGGAAGTTGGGATGAACAATCTGAAAAAACAGAGGAAATTATTAGACTAAGAAAAGAAATGGATGTACCAGTTGCTTTATTATTAGATATGCAAGGACCAGAAATTAGAACAGGAATGCTTGTTACAGGAAAAAATGAAAAAATCAAACTAGAAGACGGACAAAAATTCACATTAGTTAATGAAGATATTGTTGGAGATAAAGATAAAGTATCTGTTTCATATAAAGAATTATATAAAGATGTAAAACCAGGTGCTAAAGTATTAATAGATGACGGTGCAATCGAATTAGTAGTAGATGAAATAGTAGATAAAGATATTGTTTGTACAGTTGTACATGGTAATGGATTAGGAAGTAGAAAAACAATTAACTTACCTGGAACAGCAGTACGTTTACCAGCACTAAAAGAAAAAGATATAAATGACTTAAAAACAGCATGTGAACATGATTATGATTATGTTGCAATGTCTTTCACTAGAAATAAAGATGATATAGATCAAGTTAGAAAAGTATTAGATGAAAATGGAGGAAAAGACATAAAAATCATTACTAAAGTAGAAAATGTAGAAGGTTTGGAAAACATGGAAGAGATTGTACAAAATGCTGATGTTCAAATGATTGCTCGTGGAGATATGGCAACAGAAACAGACTTTACAGAACCACCTGTAATGCAAAAGAAATTCATAAAATTATCAAACAAAGCAAATAAACCAGCAATTACAGCAACTCAAATGTTAGAGTCTATGACATATAATCCATTACCAACAAGAGCAGAAGCAAGTGATGTTGCAAATGCAATATATGATAGAACAAGTGCTATCATGTTATCTGGAGAATGTGCTATGGGAAAATATCCTGTAGAGTGTGTAGAAACAATGGTAAAAATTGCAAACAGAGTAGAAAAAGAAATAGATTACTGGAAGAGATTTAGAAATAATGATAATATAGATTTATCAGATTTTGAAACTAAAATTGCATATTCAACTTGTGTAACTGCAATGAACATGGAAGCAGATGCAATTGTTTGTTATACAAATTCAGGAGATTCTGCAAGAAAATTAGCAGGATTAGGTGCAGGATGTCCAATATTAGCAATTACAGATAATAGAAGAACTTTTAATCAATTAGCAATTGTATGGAATGTAACACCTATTTATGTAGAAAAACAAGAAAATATAGATAAAGTTGTTGAATTAGGAATTGAAAAACTTAAACAAAAAGGTATATTAGAAAGCGGAGATAAAATTGTTATATCAGGAGGACCAAAAATATTACCAAATGCTTCAGATAGCAAAATTATAGGTGTATATGCAAAAATATAATTTTAACAAAATATTGTGTTATATAGATAATTCACATTTAGAATAAGATTGAATGTTAGTAGTTGAGGTAGAAGACTTTTAAAGCTTTCTGCCTCAGTTTTTTTCTTATATAGAAAAAGTTGTTTTTAATATAAAAATGTGCATTTGCTCTAACAATTGTGTATAATTGCATATAAGTAATTTTAATAAACTAAAAAAATATTGACACTTATATTTCATTGTGCTAATATGAGAAAAATAGTTTGTCTGAATATACAGAATAGGACTCTAAGTAAAAAATAAAAATTGAAATGAGGAATAATAATGAATAAAATGGTAGTCTTAGACTTGGATGGAACGCTTCTAAGAAATGATAAAACAGTATCGCAAGAAACAATAGATACATTGCTAAAATTTAAAAGAGCAAACAATAAAATATTGTTTGCAACAGCAAGACCACCGAGAGATGCTTATAAATATGTACCTGAAATATTAAGAGATAATCCTATTATTTGTTATAATGGAGCATGTATGATTAGTAATCAAGAAATACTATATAAAAAAGAATTAACTAAGAAAGATACATTAGAAATAATAGAAATTGCAAAAAAAATGGGATATAATCAAATATGTATTGAAATAAATGACAAATTATATTCAAATTTTGATACCTCAGAATTTTTTGGAAATACTCCAAATCAAAAAGTGGATTTTGTTAAACTGAAATTTGAAACAGCATATAAGGTAATGATATGTAGCAAAAAAATAATATCTCAAAACTTAGTAAACAGTTTACCAGGTCCATGTAAAGGGATTATTACAGACAATGGAGAACTTTGCCAAATAATGAATTGTGAAGCTTCTAAATGGGCTAGTGTAAAGCAATTAGGTAAAAAACTAGGAATAAATATAAATGATATTATAGCATTTGGAGACGATTATAACGATTTAGAAATGATAAAAAATGTTGGAACTGGTATTGCAATGGGAAATGCGGAAGAGAGTGTGAAGAAGGCAGCCGATTTTGTGACAAATACAAATATGAATGATGGTATTGCCAATTACATAAAAGAAAATATTTTAGAAAAATAGATAAGAATTACTCTTGTTAGAAGTAAATCATAATTTATTTCTAACAAGAGATTTTTATTTAATTAAAAATAATGCGAAACTTTGAACTGTACAATTCAAAGAAAAACAAATATTGGACAGTTTCGCTCATATGTAAAATTTTTTATGTTAGATAGAAAAATTTGTAGTAATTTAAAAAATATTACAAATTAAAACTATCTGGAAATAATTGGTTCAAGGTTTTTTTAACAATATTATTATCACCATAATACATATAAATTGCAAAATCTTTATCACAAAATTCAGACATGAATTGCCTACAATATCCACAAGGAGAAGTATATTGTAAGTCTTCTTTTCCACCTAAAACTAAAATACATTCAAAGTCTTTTTCTCCTTCAGAAATTGCTTTTGTAAAAGCTACTCTTTCAGCACAGATAGACATAATACCATTGTTTTCAATATTACAGCCAGTAAAAATTTTTCCACTTTTTGTAAGTAAAGCACAGCCTACTTTGTAATTGGAATATGGAGAATAAGAATTTTTTCTGGCTTTTTTTGCAGTTTCGATGAGTATATTTAAATCCATGTAAATCAATCCTTTCTAATGAATAATTTAAAGCCCTTTGACTTTTTTATAACATAATCGAACTAAGATAATCAATATTATACATACTATAACACAAAAAAATGTACGAAATCAACAATTATATTAGAGAACATATATAAATAGTAAACCTTTTTTGTTCATTTACATATAATGTAACAAAAGGAGGAATTTTAAAATGTTTAGTAGAAGAAAATGTTATTGTATGAACAACAATTATTCAAACAATTCATGTGAAATGCAAAATGATATCATGGAAACAAAATGTAATAATGTTGTATCTTATGAAGAAAATCCAAACAGTTGTGATTGTGGCTTTGATGAAGAACTAAGTGTATTTCCAGAAAACCCAATGTTAGCACAAAGTTATGTTCCTATTCAATATATGGATAGAACATTTAAGCCATGTGTAGGATTAAAAATGGGAACTATCTTTCCAGAATTAGTAAGTCCATATTCACCAGGTCAGTCAATGGAAGAAATTAATTATATTGCTATGACCAATACGATAGGAAAGGGGTGCAACAAATGTCAATAAATGAATATAGAAATTGTGGATGTCAAGAAGATAATGAAATGATGTGTTGTAATCAAATGCAAAATGATGAAAGAACAGTAGATTGTGATGAGAGAAGAGAAATGGCAGAACAGATTAGATGCTATGATTTTGCTATAACAGAATTGGCATTGTATTTAGACACCCACCCAAATGATCAAAAAGCACTTTGTTTGCATAGAAAATATTGTAAGGAAGTAAAAGAATTAAAAGATAAATATCAAAAGGTATTTGGACCATTAACAATTAACTATCCTTGTAATAAATGGAGATGGCTTGAAGAACCATGGCCATGGGAAAGGGGGAATTTCTAAATGTGGACGTATAATAAAATGTTACAATACCCAATTAATATCAAATGTACAGATCCAAGACTTGCAAAAGTAATTATATCTCAATATGGAGGACCTGATGGAGAATTGGCAGCATCACTTAGATACTTATCACAAAGATTTGGAATGCCAGACCAAAACGCAAAAGCTATCTTAAATGATATTGGTACAGAAGAATTAGCACCACGATGTTGTCAATAGCTAAAGACAGGGATTACAATCTTAGCCATTGACTGGAAAAATTATAATTTAGCTATTTTAGGATAAATATGTAACTCAAAGTTGGCTGGGTCGGAATACTTTTTTATAGCCTTTTCTGTTTTTAAATAAGTAACTTTGCTAATTATACTTTTTAATAGAATGTTTTTATCTTCAGCTGTTTCTAAATTATCATATAAATCTATAATATTTTCTAGCTTTGGTATCATAATTTCTTTTTGATTTTGAATTTCTAGATTTTTTTGTAATAGGGAATTGTATTCTTCTAACTGACTTTCTAAACTTTGAATATTGTCTTTTATTGCTTTAGAACGGTTTATAAACTCGTCATTGCTGTATATTCCATTTTCTAAAAATTCATAGATTTTATTGAGTTTAGCATTTTCTTTTTCTAGTTCTTTTTTAGTTATGCTAATAGATTTTTCTATTATTTTGTTATTATCAGAGTTTAGATTATTTTTTCTTGAATAATCTAATTTATAATTTTCAAGCCATATTTTTAAAGCCTCAATGATTTTATCTTCTACAATATAAAGTTTAGAGCTTATATTATCACATTTAGGATTAGAACAAATAAGAGTAGCAGGCTTGTTAGCTTTGGTATATGGTCGTCTTTGCATAGGTTTACCACATTTTTCACAAAATACTAAACCAACTAATGGATTTTGAATAGTGTTATTATGTTTTACTTTTGGAATATTTTGTTTTCTTTTTTCTTGTACTAATTTCCAAGTTTTATTATCAATAATAGGCTCATGTAATCCGTCATAAATTAAATAATCTTTATTACGAGGTCTACTAATAATAAGATGTCCATTTTTTGTTTTCTTTTTTTGTTTCCTTCTATTCCATACAATTTTACCAATATAGGTAGGGTTAGATAGAATATCTTTAACAGAAGAAATAGTCCATTCACTTGCAATTCTAGGTTTTAAATTTAGTTTATTTAATTGTTTTGCAACTGAATTTATAGTGGCATTTTCGAAAGCATATAATCTAAAAATTTCTCTGACAATAGGGGCTTCATCTTGGTTTATAGATAATGTATAGCCTTTTGCATCTTTTAGTTTTACTCTATCATAACCAAAAGGAGCAATATTTCCAACAAATTTGCCTTCAGAAACAGAAAGTTCACGACCTCTTTGTAAACGCCTATTTATAGTCTTATATTCTCTTCTGGACATAAACAAGCCAAACTCAAAATATTCTTCATCAAATTCATTATCTGGGTCATATGTTTTAACAGGGGTAATTATTTTTGTATGAGAATATTTAAATGCTTTTGAGACTCTACCTTGGTCAGCAGTGTCGCCACGAGCAAGTCTTTCTACCTCAACAACTAAAACACCTGTCCATTTTTCATTCTCAACATCTCTAAGAAGTTTTTGCATTTCTTTTCTTTCGCTAATTGTTTCACCACTTACAACTTCTCTATAAATTTTTGAAATATGTAGTTTTCTCTTTTTAGCTAAAGTAGTTAGAATTTTTTCATGTCTTGCTAAAGTTTCACCCTCACCATATTTTTCCGCTTCAATATCTTCTCTTGATTTTCTTAAATATATTGCATATGTGCCATCTTGCACAGTTCCTCCTTTCCTTGTAATTTGTCTTTAACTTGCAGATATTATATATGAAAACAGTACAAATTACAATAAAGAGGATTTGTTTATTAAATTGATTATAATATTGTCTATATATTCTTTTTGATTATTACTATCTTGAACGATATAGTCATCATAAAATTTGATTTGAGTATTTCCAAGAGTATATTCTTCTAACATCATATAAATCGCCTCTCTAAAATTTATGAGAAAAATATAAAAAAATACCCAAGACAAGCTGTCTTGAGCAAATTCATATTTCCTATAGTAACATTATATGAAGGACAATTTATAAGATCAATTCCTTTTTATTTCCCATAATTCAAAAACAATATATCATTGAAAAAATCAAAATTTTATGATAGTAATATAAAAAATATAGTAATATAAGCAAAAAAGGAAGGAATAACTTTGAAAACAAATAAAACAAGAATTATATTATATATATATGAATTTTTATCTATTTTTATATTATTCTATGCAGTAGATACTTTGTTTTATCTAGAAAGAGGAATTGAAGCAAGTGGATATCTATTTTTTGTAGTAATTTCTTATGGGGTTCAACTGCTATTCGAGATACCATCTGGAATTTTAGCAGATAAATATAGTAAAAAGAAAATCTTAATAATGTCACAAATATTCTTTTTAATTTCTACAATTATATTTATTTTTGCTCAAAATTATATAGTATTTGTTATTGCTACAATCATAGCGGCATTGCAAAAATGTTTTAGTACAGGAATTGTAAATTCATATTTATATGAATCTTTAGAAAATAAAAACAAATTTAATAAATGTTTATTTATTAAAAATACTATATATTATTCTGCGTATATGTTGGCAATGCCAATAGGAGGTTTTATTGCAGAAAAATATGGTATTATAACAACCTATTATATTACATTAGTTCCTGCCATATTAGGATTAATAGCTTTATTTTTCTTACACGAAAATAAAAATAAAATTATTGAAAAGAACAACAACATAACTAGCAAATTAGAAATATTGAAGAATGGATTACATGAAATAAAGAAAAATTCATTTATTAAAACAATAATATTCACAAATGCTATATTACTAGCTGTTGTGAAATTAATTGAAGAAAGTCATCCAGACTATTCTACTCAAATAGGAATAAGTGAATTTCAAATAGGTATTTATACAGCTTTTATTTTAGTTTTTTGCATAATAGGTAGTTATTTGGGAAGTAAAATAAAAGAAAAATATCACAATGTTGTAATATATATAAATCCAATAATATTAGGTATTTGCATTTTGCTATTAGGAATATTAAATAATAAAGTAGGAATACTGTTTTTATTGATTATGTATATATTTGAAGAGAGCTTTGATAACATTATTATTTCAAAAATACATAACGCTATTTCATCTAAGTCAAGAGTAACAGTAGAATCTCTTATGTCAATGTTACAATGCATTTTTGGAATTATTATAGGAACTGGTATTACTATTTTGTTAAATTATATAAATGTAAATATTTCTTATATAATATTAGGATTATTAATTATAGTATATGGTAGTTTAATTATTTTATATAAAGTTATTAATAAATTAAAAACTAAAAACATTTAATTTACCTAATTAAAATTGAGGGCAGGATAGTGATGATTAACACATCACGTATACACATAGAAGGGCAAGCCTCCTAGAGTTAATAAAGAAACAAAAAAGTTATGCAGATATGATGTAAAAATACACTCGGTGAACTTGCTCACCCTCGCTATTTTTCGATAGAATTAAAAAGATTATAAATCCAGTTCACTAAGAGAACTGAAAATTTAGTTGCCGAGAAATCCTCGATAACTACTTTTGATAAAAAACATATTTTAACTGCACTAGAAATTTGTTGTAAATATGAAATTAAAAAATAAGATAAAAACACTTGATTTTGTAAATAAAATAAGTTATAATGAATATACTAGTAAAGATACTTTTGAAGTATCTTTGTCCAAATCAAATGTAAACCGCCACCCTGTTGGCGAAATATAAATGCACAGGTGAGCAAATGTTACTCGCAACCCTACTTGCGACAAATAAATGTGTAGGTGGACAAATGTAATAAAAATCTACCTTTTCGGAGGTAGATTTTCTTTAACTTTAAGGGTAAACCACGGGCTATGCCCGTGGTAACGGAAAACTTATAGTTTTGAGCAAAGTAACAAAAATA
>CALXJS010000038.1 GCA_944388685.1 uncultured Clostridia bacterium
TGTATTTGTAACTGTTAATGGTTGTCTAACGATAACTTTTAAAGTTTCTAATCCGAAGAATTCATCAATATCTTTACCATTGATTGTTATTTTTCCATTACCTTCAACAAGTCTAACTCTTGCAACTGAAGATTTTCTTCTACCTGTACCATAAAAAACTACATTTTCTTTCTTAGCCATATTATTTTACCTCCCATACTTCTGGTTTTTGTGCTTGGTTTTCATGTTCACTACCAGCATAAACTCTTAATTTTTTAGCCATTTTTCTACCTAAAGATGTATGTGGTAACATTCCTTTGATAGCTAATGTCATAGCTTTTTCTGGATTTTTTTCAAGCATTACTTTTGCAGGAACTTCTTTCATTCCTCCAATATAACCAGAATGATGTCTATAAACTTTTTGATTTAATTTGTTACCTGTTAAGATAACATCTTTACAATTAAGGATAATTACATGATCACCCATATCAATGTTAGGTGTATATGTTGGTTTGTGTTTCCCTCTTAATAATTTTGCAGCTTCTGTAGCAACTCTACCAAGGGGTTTGTTTGCTGCATCAATAATATACCATTTACTTTCTACTTCATTTGCTTTTGCACTATATGTTGTATTATTCATGATAATAATACCCTCCTATTATTATAAATTTTATATATGAAATTTAAATCTAAAACCACCGGGGAGAGATCTTATATTTAAATCATATTAACTAATAAATACATAATTGCTAAATAATTTTAATACAAAAATGGCTATTTGTCAATAATTTTAACAAAAAATTTCAAAAGTATTGAATAATTTAGTAATTAAATTTATAATTAATTCGTACAATTAAAAAGAAATACATCACAATATGGACATAACGAAACGATATAATGAGTGAAATATAGATAAGAACAATATAGAAAACAGGAGGGATTAGATGACGCAGACAGCAGAAAAAAAAGTTTCTAGAGGGAAGAAAGAAACTTTTATGCAGGGGATTGTTACATTAATATTTTCGCAATTGCTAATAAAACTGCTTGGACTTGTATATAACTTATATTTAACAAATAGAGAAGGATTTGGAGACCAGGGAAATGGAATTGTTTCAGCAAGCTATCAAATTTATGCAGTATTATTAACCATTTCTTCCACAGGTGTGCCAAATGCTATATCAAAATTAGTATCAGAAAGAGTGGCAGTAGGAGACCACAAAGGAGCTTATAGAATTTTTAAGATTGCTTTTGCAACTTTTGCAGTAGTTGGTTTAGTAGGTAGTTTAATGCTCTTTTTTGGAGCTGGAATGATTGCAAATCAATGGTTACAAATACCGGATGCAGAGATGACAATGGTGGCACTATCTCCAGCCGTATTTTTTGTGGCTATTTCATCTGTTATGAGAGGATATTTTAATGGAAGACAAAATTTAAAAGTAACAGCAAGATCACAAACTTTAGAACAAATTTTTAAAACAACACTTACCATTATATTAGTAGAAATTGTTGCGATTATATCAAATACATCTACTGTATGGATGGCAGGAGGAGCAACATTAGCAACAACTCTAGCAACTTTTGTTGGATTTGGTTATTTATATTTATTCTATAAAACGAGAAGAAGAGAAATTGCAGCTGAAATAAGAGAAACAGTAAATTACAAATATGAAAGAGTTAGAAATATTGTAAAGAAGATTTTATTAGTATCTATTCCAATTGCACTAACTGCAATTATGTCTTCACTAAATAAAAATATTGATTCTTTTACCGTTGTAAGAAGTCTAAAACAATTTATGAGTGAAGATATGGCAATATCACAATATGGAATATTAGGAGGAAAGGTTGATACATTAACCAGTTTACCATTATCTTTTAATGTGGCTTTTGCTACGGCATTGGTTCCAGCCATTTCAGCCGCAAAAGCAATAAAAGATTATAAATCTATAAAACAGAAATCAACTTTTACATTATTGATGTCAATGTTAATTGGACTTCCATGTACAATTGGCATGTGTATATTTGCAGGACCAATACTAAATTTGCTATATCCAAATGCAAGTTCAGGAGAATTGGTATTACAAATTAGTTCATTTACCATCATTTTTACAATATTAGACCAAACCATTAATTCTATTTTGCAGGGATATGGAAAATTGAGAGTACCAGCAATGGCATTAGGATGCCGGTGTGATTGTGAAATTAATTTTAAATTTAATTTTGGTTCCAATACCTTCAATAGGTGTTAATGGAGCAGCAATTGCGTCAGTAGCATGTCATTTGGTAGCCTTCGGAATTTCAATTATGGCATTAAAGAAAACCATTAGAATAAAACTAGGCTTGAAACGATTTGTTATTAAACCAATATTAGCAACCGCAATTATGGCAATTTGTTCATATTTTGTATATTCTATACTTTTAGGAATAATTGCTGAAAAATTGGCTACAATAATAGCAATCGTATTTGCAATTATTATTTACGGAGCAGCAATCATAGCTTTACGAGTATTTTCAAAACAAGAAATAAAAATGTTGCCAGCTGGAAATAAAATTTGCATGATACTAGAAAAGTTAAAAATATATTAATTTTTCAGAAAAAAAAGAAGGATTTTATATATTTTTGGCGAATAAATTTATATAGTAGTACATTTATTGCGGGATTTAAGCAATAAGGTACATAACATTATACTTTATAGGAGGTAATTTAAATGAACAAAGCTGAATTAATCGCAGCAGTAGCTGCAAAAACAGGAGACACAAAAAAAGCAGCTGAAGAATCAGTAAATGCATTCGTAGAAGTTGTAACAAATGCTTTAAAAGAAGGAGATAAAGTTCAATTAGTTGGATTTGGTTCTTTTGAAGTAAGAAAAAGAGCAGCTAGAAAAGGTAGAAACCCACAAACTAAAGAAGAAATCAAAATACCTGCATCAAAAGCTCCAGTGTTCAAAGCTGGTAAAGCATTAAAAGATTTAGTAAACAAAAAATAATGAATAAATAAAGTATATAAATATATGAATCGATAATAATAAAAGCGACAAATAAGTATCTGAAATGTTAGATAATTGATTTGTCGCTTTTGCGTACTAAAATATTATAAAAAAGTTTGATTAAAATTTTAAGAAGACCTAATCTGGAGATATTATATATATTATATTTTAAGCGGGTTTCGGGGGAACCGACACGCTACATACTGTTATGAAATCAGTGACAGTTCTGTGGGAACTGATTTCGTTACAGTATGTAAAGTGTTGGGATAGCGAAAAATATAATATATATAATATCTCCAGATTAGGTCTTCAAGTTAAATATATAATAGAAGCTATTTTTTATCAATCATAATATGCACATCGCGTAATTGATCACGTCTTACATTACTTGGTGCACCCATCATTAAATCTTGTGCTTTACTATTTAATGGGAAAGCAATAACCTCTCTAATCGTATCAGAATCGGTTAAAAGCATAAGCATTCTATCAATTCCTGGTGCAATACCAGCATGTGGAGGAGCACCAAATTGAAAGGCTTTATATAAAGCACCAAATTTATTTTTTACTTCTTCCTCTGTATAACCAGCCATTGTAAAGGCTTTAAGCATAATATCAATATCATGGTTTCTAACAGCACCAGAAGAAAGTTCAATACCATTACACACAATATCATATTGATAAGCTAAAATATCTAAAGGATTTTCGTTTTCTAAGGCTTCTAAACCACCTTGTGGCATTGAAAATGGGTTATGACTGAAACCAATTTTTCCATGCTCATCGACCTCAAACATTGGAAAATCAACAATCCAACAAAATTTAAAGATATTGTTGTCAATTAAACCAAGTCGTTTGCCAAGTTCATCTCTAATTTGTCCAGACAATGTTTCAACAACCCCTGGAACTTCAGCGATAAAGAATAGACAATCTCCTGATTTTGAATTTGTTCTTTTACACATTTCAATTCTAGCGTCATCTGGTATAAATTTTGCAATAGGACCTTGGAAGCTTCCATCATCCAAAATTCTAAGCCAAGCTAATCCCTTAGCTTTTAAATCTTTGATAGCATAATCTGTCATACCTTCGAAAAAGCTCCTTGGCTCATTTGCAACATCATGTGTGGCAATAATTCTAACGATTTTACCTTGGAAAGCACGTAAATCCACATGGTCAAAAATGTCTGTAACATCAACAATTTCCAAAGGGTTTCTCAAATCTGGCTTATCAGTACCATATTTTAGCATTGCCTCTTTATATGGAATTCTTGGGAAAGGATATCCTTCAATTTTTTTATCTGAAAAAGTTTTAAAAGTATTATACATCACAGGTTCTATTGTATTAAAAACATCCTCTTGTGTGGCAAAACTCATTTCCATGTCTAATTGATAAAACTCTCCAGGAGCTCTATCTGCTCTAGCATCTTCATCTCTAAAACATGGTGCAATTTGGAAATATTTATCAATTCCAGAAACCATCAACAATTGTTTAAATTGTTGAGGAGCTTGTGGCAAAGCATAAAATTTTCCTGGGTGTAGTCTACTAGGAACTAAATAATCTCTAGCACCTTCAGGAGAAGAACTTGTAAGGATTGGTGTTTGTACTTCTAAAAATCCTTGTTCAATCATTTGTGCTCTAATGAATTGAATAACTTTTGCACGTAATAATAAATTATTTTTTAATCTATCATTTCTTAAGTCAAGAAAACGATATTGTAATCTTAAATCTTCTCTAATCTCTTGATTTGTATTGATTTCAAAAGGAAGATTTTGTGTTCTTTTTCCTAAAATTTTAATATCCTCAATACGGATTTCTACCAAACCAGTTTTTAGTTTAGGGTTAATGGTTTCTTCATCACGTTTTTTTACAGTACCATAAACTGTTACAGTAGACTCAATTGGAATATGTGAAGCAAAATCAACATCTTCTGCTTTCCCAGAGGTTACAACTTGGGTAATTCCGTACATATCACGAATATCCAAGAAAACTAACCCACCTAAATCTCTGATGGTTTGTACCCATCCACTAATTCTTACTTTTTTTCCCACATCTTCTAATGTGATTTCATTGCAGTTGTGTGTTCTGTACTCATTCATATTTCTTACCTCCTATAAATTGTTAGGGCACAAAAAAACGCCCTTTGCAAAAATGCAGGGACGAAATCAATCCGCGGTACCACCCAGCTTGAAAATTAAATGAATTTTATCAATAGTTTTAATGTATTGATTACTTTTAATTTTCCACTTTATTAAAAACTGCTCCAATGTGTTTCACAAATTTAGGTTGACCTTAAAGGGCTTTCAGCCGATGACCCTCATTCTCTAAAAGTAACTTCTAAATGCTTTCATTGTACAAACGCAATAATATTTTAAATTGTCAAGTACTATTTTACACAGTTTATGTATTTTTGTCAAGAAATATACATGAAAAAATCCTAGAGTTAGATACTCTAAGAATATTTCTAATTGAAATTATATAAATAAATACCATAGATAGCAATAAAAAATGAAAAAATAGTAAAAAATTTTTTTGATGGTTAATAAAAAAATTTTGAAAAAGAAAGAAACTGTAACTATATAAATTTCAATAAGTTTTTTAGTTTCATAATTTCCTAGAGTATCTAACTGAAAGAAAAGATAAAAAGTTGAAAAATGGCATAAAATAGCAATTTATAGCAAAAAGCTAGAATTTAAGAAATAGTTAGACAAAAGAAAATAAAGAGAAAGAGGTTAAAAAATGAAAGAAAAATATGTGAAGAAAATTATTAAAAAATCTGAAATAGAAACAATAAAAGTAAATACAAATGCCAAAAGGACAATACATAATTTGAAAAAGAAAAAACAAGATAAAATAAATTTTCAAATACAAAATCAAATAAGAACACAAAAAGGAATTACTTTATTGGCATTAGTTATAACAATTATTGTTTTATTAATTTTAGCAGGAATTACAATAAATGCTATCACAGGGGACAATGGAATTATAGGAAATGCAGGAAGAGCCAAAGAAGAAGCAGAAATAGCTAATGAGAAAGACATTTTAGAGAAAGCAACCGTGCAGGCAATGGGAAACAATAAATATGGAAATATCGAAGAAGAGGAATTGCAAGAGCAACTAGACAAAGAAACAGGAGAGAGAAAAACAGAGGCAACAGATGTTGGAGAAGAGTTTGAGGTATTGTTTAAAGAAAGTAATCGATATTATGCAATAGATAAAGATGGGAATGTAGGAGAAGCAAATATATATGAAGAAGACAAATATCCAGGAGATATTACTGTAGGAAAAGATGGAGAGAAACTAGATGGAAATACAGAAGAAACTGCATATCAAATTTGGTGTATAGAAGATTTGGTGTCATTTTGCAACATGGTAAATGGAGAAGGTATAAGACTAGAAAATGGAGAAGCAGTACCAATAACATATAGAAATAGCTTTGCCTCTAAATATGTTGTACTAAAAGCAAACTTGAATTTTAAATCTAAATTGTCATATCAG
Source organism: uncultured Clostridia bacterium (assembly GCA_944388685.1). The sequence goes on from CALXJS010000038.1 coordinate 6,453, forward strand.
AATAGTGAAAGAACAGACTTTGGGGATATTAATGGAAATACAGAAGATGGGAATACTTTGATAAATGAAATGACAACAGGGACAGGTTTCAAACCAATAGGAAGAGATGGTACTTTTGCAGGAAATTTTGATGGAGAGAGTCATGAGTTAAAAAATATCTATATTAATCGACCAGAAAGTACAGTAGGACTATTTGGAACAATAGGTGGAACTGCTAATGAGGTGAATATACAAAATATAATGATTTCTGGAAATATGATAGGTAGTACAGGAGGTGGCATTGTTGGTTATGTGAATATGAATTCAGGAGAGTCAAAAGAAAATCCAATAATAATACAAAATTGTACAAACCAAGTAGCAATAGAAACGACAGATACAAGTGGAGGAATTGTAGGATCTCGATCAACTGGTGCTAAAACTAGAAGTCTAATTATTGCAAATTGTACAAATAATGGAACAATTGAAGGAACAACTTCAGGAGGAATAATAGGGATGGCTTATGAAATTGTAAAGATTATTAACTGTTGCAATAATGGAAGCATAATCAATAATCAAAATGGAAGCGGATATGCTGGAACAGGAGGGATTGTTGGAACTAGTATGTTTGAAATTGATATTATTAATTGCTATAATTTAGGAAATATAGAATCAAAAGGAAATGCAGGAGGAATTATAGGATATTCGTATTGGGCAGAAAAAAGTATAGAAAATTGTTATAGCATAGGGGGAATATCTGGAAGTGTTGCTGGTGGTATTATAGGCGGGTTAAACTTAAGTAATGATTTACTAACGACAAAAAATTGCTATTATTTGAACACCAATATTTCAAAAGGAATTGGTGGTTGGAATTCCAGTGCAGAGACATTGGAAGATATACAAGGAATTACAGGTACAGAAATGCAATCAAGTGAGATATTAGAAATATTCAATCAATATGTAACAGAAAATAAAACAAAAGAAGGAATTGATTTGAAAAGATGGATAAAAGGAGAAAATGGTTATCCAATATTTTAAAAAAAGAGTATATGAATTTTAAAAATTTATGATAATAGAAGAAAAGGAGAGAAAACTAATCTTGACAGAAGACTTAGAAATACATATAATTGAGATACCAAAGATATATAAACTAGCAGGAGAAGAGCAAGAGGAAGAATTAGTAAAATGGCTAGAATTTATAGAAAATCCTGAAAGTAAGAAGGTGGAGAAGTATATGAAAGAAAATAAAGAGATGAAAGAAGCAAAAGAAAAGTTAGAAGTGATGAGTGAAGATGAAAGAATGCAAATCTTGGCAGAGTTAAGAGAAAAAGCAATTAGAGATGAAAAAGCAGTGGAAAGATTTGGACTAAAAAAAGGAATAGAACAAGGAAGGGAGGAAGGCATAAAGGAAATTGCTAAAAAAATGAAAGAAGAAGGATTTGATATAAAAACAATACAAAATATAACAGGATTAACAGAAGAAGAAATCAATGCATTATAATATTATGAAATTATAGATACAAGGAATAAAGAAAAAATATTTTTTATACAAAAAAATTCCTTAAGTCGGATACTTAAGGACACCAAAACTAAAGATATAATAGCAATAAAATGCAGGAAAGTCAATAGATAGAGAAGATAAAAATATAAAATTTAAACAATGAAAATAATAAAAAATGAAAAGCAGAAATCGCTTGTAAATAAAGAATAACAAGTGATTCCTGCTTTTTCTTTTTTCCTTAAGTATCCGACTGAAAGAAAACATAAAAACGCAGAAATAGTGCAAAAATAGCGATATATAGCCAAAAAGCCAAAGCCCCAAAATGATTGGACAAAAGAAAATAAAGAGAAAGAGGTATAAAAGATGAAAGAAAAATATGTAAAGAAAATTACTAGAAAGGATCAAATACAAAATCAGACAAAAACACAAAAAGGAATTACTCTGCTGGCGTTAGTCATAACAATCGTTGTCTTATTAATTTTAGCAGGAATTACAATAAATGCTATCACAGGAGACAATGGAATTATTAGAAATGCAGGAAAAGCCAAAGAAGAAACAGAAATAGCCAATGAGAAAGACATTTTAGAGAAGGCAACCGTGCAAGCAATGGGAAATAATAAATATGGGAACATCGAAGAAGCAGAATTACAAGGTGAGTTAGATAAAGAAACAGGAGAAGGAAAAACAGAAGCAACAGATATAGGAGAAGAGTTTGAGGTATTGTTCAAGGAAAGTAATCGATATTATACAGTGGATAAAGATGGAAATATAGGAGATGTTCAAAAAATTATAAAAGATAAATATCCAGGAAACATAACAGTAGGAACGGATGGAAAAGAATTGGCAGGAAACGATCAAGAACCATATCAAATTTGGTGTATAGAAGATTTAGTAGAATGGTCACAAAATTATTCAAATTATATGAATAATTATATAAATTTAGAGAGAACATTAAATTTTAATTCAAATTTATCATATGTAGATGGGAAAATTTTAGGTTGTAACTCAGTAGAAGAATTAAAAGATTTATTAACAAATACATCTGGTAGTGGTTTTACGCCAATAGCCAATTTTTCTAGCACATTTAATGGACAAGAATATGAAATTCAAAATATGTATATTAATACTGCAGAAAATGCAGGACTTTTTAATATTGCTAGTGGAAAAATAGAAAATTTAAAAGTTTCGGGGAATATAACGTCAACAGAAAATAGTGCGGGAGGAATAGTAGTTGGTATATCTACAGTTGGAATAAATTTGGAAATAAATAAATGTGAAAATAGAGCAAAAGTAATTTCGTCAAAGAAAGCAGCAGGAGGTATAGCAGGAAATGGAAATGGAATAAAGATAACGAATTGTTATAATTACGGAGAAATTTATTCATATGGTACAGATAGAGCATATGATGATTATGTAACAGGAAGCGCAGGTGGAATTGTAGGAACACATTGTACAGATATTCAAGATTGTGGAAACGAAGGAAATGTATCAAGTACTATATCAGCAGGAGGTATAATAGGATATAAATATATGGGATTTAATATAGTAAATTGCTATAATAATGGAAAAATTACAGGAACAACTTATTCTGGAGGAATTATCGGAGAAACAAAAGCAGGAACAGGGAATATTTATAATTGTTATAATACTGGAAGTATCTATTCAGACACAAATAGTGGAGGAATTGCTGGCTGGATATATTATAACACAACAGCATACATATATAACTGCTGTAATATGGGAACAATAAGTGGAAATCAAAGTATAGGTGGAATTATAGGAAGGTCTGGTGCAGGTACAGGTTCTTATACACAATATATGCCCATCATAAAAAATACATATTCTATGCCAGAAACATTAAATGGTATTGGAAACATTTCTACAAGTGAAATTATAACATCTGAAACAAATATAGAGAATATAATTAATACTTTAAATACATATATAAATAATACAGAAGATGAAGTCGATAAAAGTAGTTGGAGAAATTGGAGCATTAATGAAAATAATAAAATATGTTTTATGACTGCAACAAATTAACCAAATACAATTTTGTTTTTTGCATTATAGAAAATGTGATTTCCTATAATCTAAAAAATAAGTCTTAGAGTTGATTACTCTAGGACTTATTTTTTTATAAATTATACCAATAAATAATGTATATAGCAAGGAAAATAGAAAATTTTAAAAAATATATTTTTTATTAAAACGTAATAAAAAAAAAAGTGAAAAAACGACGAAAGTATATAAATATCAACAAATAAGGAGAAAATGTATTTTCCTAGAGTAATCAACTAAAAGAAAAACAGAAAAGACAGGAAATACTAAAAATACTATGAAAAAACGGATTTGGTTGAAACAAAAGGGAATTAAGAAAGAGGTATAAAGCTTGAAAAAGTAATTCTTTTTTAAACAGATTTATATTTTGGGAAAGGAATGAGAACAAAGATGGAAGAAAGTAAAAAAGAAACAAAAGAAAAAAGAATAAAAAGTAATAAGGGAATTACTATATTAGCCCTTGCTATTACAATTATCGTTTTATTAATTTTAGCAGGAATAACGATTAACACTTTATCAAGTGATAATGGAGCAATTATAAATGCTTCAAAAGCAAAATTTAGAACAGAAATCAGAGATATAGAAGAAAAAATAGAATTAGAAGAAATTAATCATAATAATGGAGAAGATTTTCAGTTTGGATCTTTAAAAGATTTAATAGGGAGAGAAGATGCATATAATGAAATATTATATATGGAAGATGGAAAATTGGTATACATAGAAGATAAGGTAAGTGAAAAGCAAGCTGAGTGGTTAGAAGAAATGGATATACAAGCGAAACAAAATATAATTCCTATTTATACAGGTGAGCAATTCAAGAAAATAGGAACAGGAGAAGAAGTTACAATAGAAGAAGCAGGCGGAGAGACATACCAATTTAATATAGATAGTTATTATGTTTTACAAAATGATATCAACTTAAATTGTAGTGAAGAAAATCAATGGACACCAATAGGAACACCATCAAATCCTTTTAAAGGAATAGTCGACGGAAAGAATTATAAAATAAAAGGCATATATATGGATGGTGGAGAATTTAAAGCATTATTTAATTATAATAGTGGAAAAATTCAAAATATTATTCTAGATGATGGATATATCAATGCTACAAATTATATTGCAGGAATAGTAGCTATAAATAATGCAAATGCAGAAATTATAAATTGTATCAATCAAGTAGAAATACATGCAACATATATAACTGGAGGAATTGTTGGAAGAAATTATGGATTAGTAGAAAATTGTGAAAATAGAGCATATTTAGAATTGAGTTCTAATTCAGGAGGGATATGTGGAGATAATCGAAATATAATAAGAAGATGCTTCAACTCAAGTGAAATATTATTAATAGATTGGGGGATAGGGGGGATTGCAGGAACAAATTTTGGAACAGTAGAAGAATGTTATAACTTAGGAAATATATTAGCACCTACAAGTTATGCAAGATATAGTAAAGGAGGAATCGTTGGAAGCAACTATGGAACAATTACAAGATGTTATAATTTAGCAACTGTAACAGGAAATACTTCTAATTGGAATATAGGAGGAATTGCAGGAAGTAATGAGCAAAATGGAATCATTGGATTTTCATATAATGCAGGAGAAGTCATTGGATATAATACTGTCGGAGGGATTGCAGGAAATACCCCTGGAACAATTCGACATTGCTATACAATAGATACAAATGCAATGGCAGGTAGTGGTACTGAAAATTTAGAGAATTGTTTACAATTGTCGGAAAAACAAATGAAAAACCAAGAAAATATAAAGTTGGAAGATGGAAGCACAACAACTTTTCTAGCATTATTAAATAAAGAAGAAGAATATTTTATGGAAGATACAGAAAATAAGAATAATGAATATCCAGTTTTAAAACAAAACAGTTGACAATTTCAAAATTGATTTTGAATAAGAAGGAAAAATTTAAAGATAATAGATAAAAAAGTAAAAAAAATTCCTCAAGTCAGATACTTAAGGATACCAAAACTAAAAATATAATAGCAATAAAATACAGGAAAGTCAATAGATAGAGAGAATAAAAATAGAAAAGAAAAAATTTTATAAAAAGAAAAAATGTGAAAAGCAGAAAACACTTGTAAATAAAGAATAGCAAGTGATTCCTGTTTTTTCTTTTTTCCTTAAGTATCTGACTGAAAGAAAAGGAAAAAAATTAGAAATGGTACGAAAATAGCGAGATACAGCAAAAAAATTAAAGATTAAAAATTTTTAGACAAAAGAAAATAACAAGAAAGAGGGATAAAAGATGAGAGAAAAATATTTAAAGAAAATTACTAGAAAGGATCAAATGCAAAATCAAATGAAAACACAAAAAGGGATCACATTATTAGTATTAGTAATAACAATAATCATCTTACTAATTTTAGCAGGAATTACAATAAATGCCATAACAGGAGAAAATGGAATTATAGGAAATGCAGGAAAAGCAAAAGAAGAAGCAGAGATTGCCAATGAAAAGGAAATACTAGAAAAAGCGACGGTACAGGCAATGGGAAACAATAAATATGGAAACATCGAAGAAGCAGAATTACAAGGTGAGTTAGATAAAGAAACAGGAGAAGGAAAGACAGAAGCAACAGATATAGGAAATGAATTTGAAGTAGTATTCAAGGAAAGTAACCGATATTATACAGTAGATAAAGATGGAAATGTAAGGGAAGTACAAGATATCGTAGAAGATAAATATCCAGGAGATATTACAGTTGGAACAGATGGAAAAACATTAGCAGGAACAGAAGCAGAACCATATGAAATCTGGTGCATAGAAGATTTGGTAACATTTTCTAACATGGTAAATGGAGAAGGGATAAGACTAGAAAATGAAGAGCCAGTAGAGATAACAACAGTTAATAATTTTAGCGGAAAATATGTAGAATTAAAAACAAGTCTAAACTTTAAATCTAAGTTATCATATCAAAATAGTGAACGAACGGATTTTGGAGATATTAATGGAAATGCAGATGATGGAAATACATTAATGAATGAAATGACGACAGGAAAAGGATTTAATCCAATAGGAAATAATACAACAGGCTTTTTTGGTTATTTTGATGGACAGGAAAATGAAATAAGGAATATATATGAAAATACAACAGGATATATTGGCCTATTTGGTATGTGTTTTGGAAGTACTATAAAAAATATAGGAATTACTGGATATATGGAAACGACCATAGATACATATGCAGGAGGATTAATTAGTTATGCAATTCACACAACAACTGTTAAATGTGAGAATTGTTATACAGATATAACGATTGTCGCAAATAATGCTAATATGGTAGGAGGATTAATCGGAAGAGGCGGAACAATTAGTTTAGAAAATTGTTATAATATGGGAAATATAACAGCTACCAAAGCAAATGCAGGAGGTATAATCGGATATACCAATACAACCAACATTGATGGTTGTTATAATCAAGGAGATATAATGGGAAGTTCTGCAGGAGGAATTGTAGGATATAGTTATTATAGTAGACCTCTAACTATTTTAAATTCATATAATAATGGAAAAATAATAGGAACAAATGCAGGTGGCATAGTTGGTTACCAAAACGGAGTAGATTCTATTATAGAGATAAAAAATAGCTATAATATAGGAAATGTAACAGGAAAAAATGTGGGCGGAATTTTAAATAGTAATGTAGCTATTCCAACAATAGAAAATTGCTATAATGCTAGCATTTTAGAAGGTAGTAATATAGAAACTGCTATAATAGGATATGGGGCACGGAAATTATATATTACAAGGAAAAATTCTAAATTGTTTTTTTATAGATACAACAGATGTTTCTTGTATTTATACGATAGCAATAAATGATTCAACAAGCATGTCAAAAAATGAAATGCAAAGTCAAAGTTTTGTAGAAAAGTTAAATAGTTATATATTAAATAATTCGAAAGATTGGAAGAAATGGAAATTGGAAGAAGAAGGATATCCTGTATTTGAATAACAAATACAGGATATTAAATAGTGGACAGTATAGAATAAGATTACTTTGTTGCCATTAGTGATAATAGGATTTTAATGTAAATAGCAATAAATTTACTGGAAATACTTGTAAAATATGAAAGTACATGATATATTATTAATATAATTATTCGTCGTTAAAATTTAAATCTGAAAGTTATTTCTAAATAAAATCCTAGAAATGTTGTAAATCTATATAATTTGAAAACCAAAGAGGAAGAGTGTTTAAAACTAATTATAAAATCTTATTTCATTTTAAATCATAAAATTAAAATTATCATATTATTTCCTGTATTTTTATTCATTATAGATTGTATTCGAGGTTAATCAAAGTTTAAAAAATTATACAAATATTTTTATTTAGTAAGAATCTTTATAAAATATTCAAGATAAAATTTTAAAAATCAAAAAGATATATATAAATACATTATATTAATTTTTATTGGAAGTAATTTTTAGATATTGTAATGGCAAATAATGTAAAATAAAAACGAGGAGGAATTTAATGAGTCAAAAGGAAAAAACCAAAAAAGAAGAAAATTATTATCTCCAAAATTAGATGTGATTTTTCAAGTACTATTTGGAGAAGTAGGAAGTGAAAGAATTACAAAAAAATTTTTAGAAGCGATACTAGATGAACAATTAGAAGAAGTGGAGTTAAGTAGAAATATTGTATTAAGAAGAGAAAATTTAGAAGATAAAATGGGAATATTAGATGTGTTAGTAAAAATTGATAATGAAGAATATTGTAATGTGGAAATGCAGATGGTGGAAAAAGATAAATTATTAGAAAGAATATTATATTATTGGTCGAGAATATATGGAAAAAATTTAAAATCAAGCAATGA
>CALXJS010000039.1 GCA_944388685.1 uncultured Clostridia bacterium
TCTATATAATAAAAAGTTATCTAAATTGGTAATTTTTATTTTCCCTTTTTTGGTAATTTTGGTATTGACTTTTATATTTTTTGTTAAAAGTAGCGGTCTTAAGAAAAATTGTGAGACGAACTCATTTATTCTCGAATTCGTCTCTAAAATTACTTTTACATAATTTATTCTGTTGTTTCAGTTTGTGCTTGTTGCTCTGTGTTTTGTGTTGTTTCTGGTTCTTCGTGTGTCACAGTTTCTCCTTGATTTGTTTGTGTTGTCGTGGATGGAGTTGATGGTGTATTTACTGTAGATGAAGAATTTTGTGTAGATGTTGTTGTTGATTTCCCTCTATTTATAATTCTTTGCATTGCACTATAGGTATCTTTTGAAAGCAATTCTGTTGAAATCACTTTTCCATCTAACCTTTTTGTCATATAGGTTTTCGTAACTAATCCATTTGCACCTTTTTGTTTAACAACTTCTTTTCCTGGAGCCAAACTTGAATCTTCTACATATTTTGTTGTATATGGTATAGTAGACACTGTTTCTGTACTAAATGAATACGTATATTCCCTATCCGCTTCTTTTATTCCAAAGATGGAAACTGTTGCAATTCCACTTTTTGCAGAGGCGACGATTTTTACTGGATATGTTCTTGTATTTTTAAATTTAAAATCTGTTGAACCATATACGACTGTGGCATCTCTTCCTGCTCCTACATATGAAGTTACAAATTGATGATTTCTTCTTTCTACAATTTCCATATCAGACATTAATGCTGCATTATATAATGTTGAAGAAATTTGGCAAATTCCTCCACCAATTCCGTCTACTACTTGCCCACTTTCGTATACTTTGGCATCTCTATATCCTGCTGCATACGTTCTTGGTCCTAATGTTGCATTATATGAGAATGTCTCTCCTGGCATAATGACTTTTCCATTCAATTTTTCACAAGCCAACTTTAGATTTGTTGTTCTATCTTTATCACTAGCATCATATCTAGTTGTAAAAGTTGATAATTGGTCTGGAAATGCTTCTGTTCCTATTTGATCAACTGTTATATTTGGTTTTGTAATTATTAAATCAATTACATATTCATCTTTGATTTCAGCTGTAATAGTTTCTTTCGCTTTTTCTACATCAAAATCTATACCTTCTACCTCTGGATAAACTGTAAACGGATCTTTTGTATAATAGGCATCTTTTGCTTCTTTATAAATTTCACTATGTATTTTGTCAATATCAATATCTTGTGGTGTTTTTGTTTCTACTGGAATTTCTATTATATTTTCTGTTTCATGAATATCATTTAACATATCTTTTACTTGTGATAATAAATCATCTGTCTTAATAACAATTCCTTCTTTTCCTCTTGTTATAATTAATTTATCTTCTTCAATACTATAACTAGACTCTATCATAATTCCTGGTAAATTGGTTCCAATATCGTTAATTGTTTGTTTTGTTGCTTCCTCATTTAAAGACATATTTACATTGATATCTCGTTTTCCAACTAAAGTTCCTAAAATATTATAATTATTAACAAAAATATTCTGATTTCTTCCTAAAGAATATGCTTCATTTACTGCTGTTTCTAAATCATAATTTACTTCCATAAGTGTTGGATTTAATTCTGACTCAAATTCTTGATATTTCAACTCTATATTGGTTTGCATTTTTTCAGTATACATTGTTTCCAATTTTGCTTTGGCTTCTTCTTTAGTTAGTCCAGAAACTTCTATCCCTTCAATTGTAACACCGCTTATAATTTTTTCATTACTAATATTTGTTAAGGCAAAGACCGTAGAAAATAGTAAAGCAACAATTGCAACAATAAAGATTGAAATTACTAATTTTTTTATATTTCTTTTTTTCTTCTTTTGGCTTTTTTTCTCCAAATTATCTCTTTTTTTCTCTTTATTTTTTGTATCTTTTTTTCCTTTTTCTTTGTTTTCTATCTTTTCTTTTTTATCATTTATTTCTTCATTGACTTCTTTTTCAGTAACTTTTTCTTTTCCTGCTTCTTCACTTTCAACTTTTTTACTATCTTCTTTTTTGTCTTCTTCATCATTTATTTTCAGTATTTCTTCTGTTTCTTTAACATCTTCTTTTTTATCTTCTGTCATTTCCTCTAAACGATTTTCTTTTACTTCTTGTAATTCTTCAGCTTTATTGTTTTCTTCTTTATTTTCTTCTTTTGGATCCATCTCTGTTTCCTCCATCAATTTTTCTTTCATAATATCTTTCCCCTTTTTATATTCTATTTCAATATTATCATATTCTTGCTTTTTTGACAATATACTTTATGCCCTTCCTTTTTGTTTATTTGTATCTATATAATTTATTCATACTAGCTTTTCCTAATTCACATATTTATTACAAAAAAATTACAAATTGATTACATTTTCGATATTTTGTTTATTTTTTGAAAAAATACTTGAACATTGTAAAATTTAATATTATAATGTTGCTAGCAAAAGATAAACAAGGAGAGATTAAAAAATGGAGTTAACAAAGAATATATTTTTTAATACTGATAAATTAGTTGAAAATACTAAAGTTAAAATTTCATATACAGGAAAATTATTTCAAGATGCTTCTAAAGAAGTTTCTATTCACTATGGATTTGGTGAAAACTGGGATAATATAAATGATGTCGTTATGGAAAAAACAGACTTAGGTTTTCAAGCAGAGATAACTCTAGGTGAAGGAAACACTTTTAATTTCTGTTTTAAAGATGAAAATGATAATTGGGACAATAACAATGGTCAAAACTATATATTTAATTTAGAAAAACTTCCAACAGAATTGTTAGTTTTAGATGATGAACCTGTATCATTAGGTTCTCCTAAAAAACTTAGAAGGGCTTATTTATGGAGTAAAAAAATTCGTTTGGCCGTATATAAAATTATTACATATCTTCCAAAAATTATTTCTGGAAATTATAAGAAAAAAGCAACAAATAATAATGAAAATTAATATATACAAAAAAGAGTACATCTGTACTCTTTTTTTATGTAATAAACCATCCTCCATTTATTGATATAATTTGTCCTGTTGTAAAATTATCCTCTATAAGCCACTCTACACATTTGGCAATATCTTCTGGTTTTCCAATTCTTTCTAATGGTGTTTCTTCTTTTATTTGCTCTAATACTTCTTCTGAAAATTCTTTATTCATATCTGTCTCTATGTAACCAGGAGCAATTGAATTCACTCTTATATTAGATGGTCCAACTTCTTTAGCTAAAGCCTTTGTAAGTCCATCCATTCCTGCTTTTGTTATTGAATACACAACCTCTTGAGACGCACCAACAATTCCCCATACAGAAGATATGTTAATTATAGTTCCACTTTTTCTATTAATCATATATGGAATTGCTTCTTGACACATACAAAAAGCTGAATATAGATTTGTATAAATCATCTCATTCCAATCCTCTTCTGTAACTTCATCTATTAATTGAATTTTGCTTATTCCAGCATTATTAACTAAAATATCAATTTTTCCATATTGATTGATTACATATTGTATTAACTTTTTACATTCTACTTTTTTTGATACATCTGCTTGGAATATGTCAATCTTAATATTTTCCTTTTCAAGTTCTTCTTTTAGTATTTTTGCTTTTTCTTCTGATTTGTTATAATTGGCAATCACTCTTATTCCTTTTTTTGCTAATGTTTCAACTATTGCTTTTCCAATTCCTCTTGCCCCTCCTGTTACAATTGCGACTCTTTCCATATTTAATCTCATTCCTTTCATCAAGTACAAATCTGGTTAAAAACATTTTTGACAATATAAAATAAATTCGATAATACCAAAATTGTAATTATCTTTCAATCTACATCTTCTTTTCTATTGTAACACTTTATTTTACAAATATCAAAAATTATTTCATATATATCTTTTATTTATTGATAATTAAATATTCTTATAGTATACTTTATAGGGTTTTATACAATAGAAAAATTTATAATTTTAAGGGGATTGTTATAAATGAAAAATAGAAAAACAGAAATCTGTGTGATTGTTATCTTTTTATGTCTTCAAACACTAATTTACCTATGTGTTGCATTTCATAAATCTTATTTACATATAGATGAAGCTTATTCTTTTGGTCTGGCTAATTATGATAAGATTGAAATTCAAGATAATACAGATTTTTTTAATACTTGGCATACAAAAAATTATTATGAGGACTATTTAGCAGTACAAGAAGATGAAAAGGCAAATTATACACCAGTATATGAAAATCAAAAAAATGATGTACATCCTCCTTTATACTATTTACTACTTAGGTTCTGTATGAACTTTTCAAATGGTCATTTTTCTATGTGGCCTGCTATTATATTAAATATAATTATATATGTTTTTATTACCATTTTCATGTATTTAATTTTAAAAAAATTATTTCATACTGAAAATTCTTTAAATATAAAAGCACTTATTCTAGCATTTATGTCTTCTATCATATTGGCATCTTTAAGTAACGTCATAAATATTAGAATGTATGCTCTTTCAACCTTGAATATATTAATCACTACTTTTTTACATATTAAACTTTTAGAAAATAGGAAAATAAATGCCAAATTATTATTAGCTATTGGTATTTCTGTACTTGCAGGAATACTTACACATTACTATTATCTATTCTATTTGATTGCCTTATACTTCATATTCCTAATAAAATATGTAAAAGAAAAACAATTTAAAATGGCAACTTATTATACTTTAACTTTAGTTATTGCTGGAATACTCTCTTTAATTATATTTCCATACTCTTTACAACATATATTTCTTGGTTATAGAGGACAAGGTGTCATGAGCAATTTAGGAAATTTCTTTGAGATCATTCCTAGTATATTTTCACAATTATATACTTTAAATTATTATGCTTTTAATGGATTGTTACCAATTATCTTACTTATGATTGTCATTTTATTGATTTACAACAAGAAACATAAAAAAGATAATTTTAAAATAGATGAAGAAAAGAAAAAGATATTAAGATTGCTTTATATACCAACTATTTTCTTTTTTATAATGACTTCTATTGCCTCTCCTTGGAAGGTTTTGAGATATATCGTTCCAGTTTGTGGCTTACTATTTGTATTAACGATTTATTATTTATATGTATTATTAAACAGAGGGGTTCAGAAGAAAATCGCTAATATATTGATATGTATATTATTTTGCATAATTCTAATTGCTCCCTTTATCTTTCATTTAAAACCAGAACTTTTATATGATAATAGAAAGGATTTTGTACAGGATTTAAATGAAAAATATAATTTGCCAACTATATATCTATATGATTCTAAAAAAGGCGGTTTCTTAGATGATATTTTACCTTTTTCTATTTTGGATGAATCTTATATTGCCAAAGATATAGATGTTTCATCAACTAGCTTACAGAATATTTTTAAAAATAAAACTATTTCCAATGGACTTTTGATTTTTATTAATACAGAACAAAATAAAGATGTTATTACTACTGAAGTAATGCAATCTTTAAATTTTACAACTTATGAACATCTACAAAAATTGAGTTCTTGTGATGTATACTATATACACTAATTTTTGTTCTTTTTTTGAGCAACAACTCAAAAGAAGAACAAAATTAGTCTTAAAATATGATTATTTTTTGATTTTGAACATAAAAAAAAAGCCAATCATCAAGAGCTTCCCTCAAAACGAATGACCTTTTATAATGGAGCCACTTCCCAGATTCGAACTGGGGACCCTCGCATTACAAGTGCGATGCTCTGGCCAGCTGAGCTAAAGTGGCAAAATTTGGTGACCCCGACGGGAATCGAACCCATGTCTCCGCCGTGAAAGGGCGATGTCTTAACCGCTTGACCACGGGGCCATATAAAGAACTAAATTTAATTTAGTTCTTCTGGTGAGCTATCCGCGACTCGAACGCGGGACAACTTGATTAAAAGTCAAGTGCTCTACCACCTGAGCTAATAGCCCATAAAGTGCATTATCTAGAACGCTTTTATAGTTTACAATATTTTTTCTTACTTGTCAATAGATTTATGAAAATTTTGTGAAATTTTTTTGTTTTTTTGCAAAACACAATCATTTTTTTAAAAAATTTCACAAATTTTTCATTTCTATAATCGATTTTTCATACTTTATATTACGTATTCCATTGTATAAGATGTAAAACTTTTTAGTTTTACATCTCAAAATAAAAATGAAATATCTTATTTTCAGAAAAAATCAACTTCTATTTTGAATCTGTGTAGTTTTTTCTACAAACAACACGGTTAGATTTCTTATTACTCTGCATTTAATTTTTCTAACACGTCTTCTACATCTATTCCGTGAACATCACAAGCTTCTTCTATTGTTTCCATTTGAGATGCAGGACATCCTATACAATGCATACCAACATTTAATAATATTTCTGCTTTTTCTGGAGCAACTTCTAAGATTTCTCCAATTCTTGTATCTTTATTAAATTTCATTGTTTTTCCTCCCTTTTAACACTTAACTTGTTGTTATTAGATAAATGATCAAACAACATTTTATGGATTATGTTATAATATTAAATTATTCCAATAGGCTCATATAACTGTGTTTGAAATTCAAAACAACAACATACATTATAAATTTTATCACAAATTTTGCAAAAAGTATAGACAAATGATAAAAAATATTGTATTATGGAAAAAATTGTAAGGTGGTGATTTTATTTTTTCTCTATTAGATTTATTTTTTATCTCTCTTATTATTCATCTTTTTATTACTTTATATTCAATTTATACATTTTTTGATATCAAAATTTTTCATAATCAACAAGGTTCTAAATTAAAATTAAAACAAAAAAATTTAGATAAAGGAGGTTTTTAGTTTATTAAACGATTTTTACTAACCACATTTTTTATATTATGTATAAGCATGTTTTTAACTTTTATGCATTTTCGATTTTTTTATTCTATTTATACAGCTGAAGAATTAATTATCCCTTATGGAATACATCCTTTTGACATTTGTTCCAGCAATCCAATCTTGTGGAAATATTTAAAAATATTACATATTATTAGTTTTGCTTTTTCAATGATTATCTTTTTAAATTTTTCTTTTTCTAAATTATCTAAACGATTTATTAAAGTAAAAAAATCTAAAACAACAAACACACTCTCTAAATTACCTACAAAAACATTTTCTCACAAAAGCATTTCTTCTAATTTGCAATTGCTTATTGGGTGGGAAAATCGTTCCAATTCACCTGTATATATTCCAGAAAGCGGTCTATATCAAAATTTTTTAATCACAGGAACTATTGGATCTGGCAAAACATCTTCTGCTATGTATCCTTTTACTGAACAATTACTTAAATACAATTGTGATAACTTAAATCATAAAATGGCTATGCTAATTTTAGATGTAAAAGGAAATTATTATACACAAATAAAAAACTTTTGCAAAACGTATAACATATTATCAGATTTAATTGTTATCGAGTTACATTCTCATATTCATTATAATCCATTACATAAGCCTAAATTAAAGCCTCAAGTCCTAGCTAATAGATTAAAAACCATTCTTTTATTATTTTCAGAAAATAATACCGAATCCTATTGGTTAGATAAAGCTGAACAAGTGTTAACAGAATGTATTAAGCTTTGTAGATTCTATAATAATGGATATGTTACATTTGCTGAAATACACAAATTAATTACAAATCCAAATTATTATAAAGAAAAAATACCTATATTAAAAAACCTTTTTATTCAATCTAAATTTAAATCTAACGAAATTTATGAACTTAACTCTTGTTTGGATTTTTTTCAAAAAGAGTTTGACTGTTTAGATCAAAGAACTAAAGCAATTTTAATTTCTGAAATCACAAGAATAACCAATACCTTTATATCAGATTATGATGTTATGACCTGTTTTTGTCCTCCAAAAGAAACATTAACATTTACTGGTTTTGAGGAGGTTTTAAAAAAAGGAAAAATTGTTGTTCTAAATATGAATATTTCTGAATACAGTATTCTTTCTAAAATTATTGCAACTTATTTAAAATTAGATTTTCAATCTGAGGTATTATCAAATTTATCTAAAAATCATGTTTATCCTTCCTGTTTTATCTGCGATGAATATGACAAATATGCTAGTAAAACAGACGCAGAATTCTTTTCCTTAAGTAGAGAAGCTAAATGTATCAATATTGTTAGTACTCAAAGTTATTCTTCTTTAAAAAATACATTAAAAGATGATTCTTTTGTCAAAGTTATTGTTCAAAATTTGATTAATAAGATTTGGTTCCGAACAGATGATATTTTTACAATTGAAGAAGCACAAAAACAACTAGGAAAAGAAGAAAAAATAAGAACATCTAAAAGTTTCTCTGAAAATGCCAAAGAAACTACCTTTAGTTATATTACAAATACCTTCAATTCAGAAAATTCAAATATTTCTGAATCTATCAGTACTTATGTACAAAATGATTATATATATGAAGCAAATTATTTTACTCAACATCTCGAGACTTTCTCTGCTTTATGTTTTTTATCAGATGGTCAAAAAATATATCCCCCTTGCAAATTACAAATGATTCCATATTTTAAAAATCGAAAGGAGTTTTTCTATGAAAAAAGAAAAAAGAAATGCTAATTACACTATCAAATTTAATACTGTGTATATATATCTATTTTATATATCTATTTTATCTATATGTATCTTACTATTTAGTTCTTCTACGTCTTTTGCTTTAGGAGATCCAAAACTTATTAGTACCATTAATTCTGCCTTTGAAGATATAGAAGGTTGGATTCTAAAAATTGCGACACCTGCGGCAGCAGTCGCGGTTGGTACAGGTGTATTTATGAAAAAATTTAGTTTTGGCGATGAAGAAAAAATACGAACAGGGAAAAAACTTATTAAAGGATCTTTGTTCTCTTATGCTTTTATATTAGCCATTGATCTAATCTTATCTGCAATCAAATCTTTAGTAGGATAGGAGGAAAAATGGAACAATCTCAAAACATTACACAAATTATTATTGATACCATAAATACCATTTTTGAAAACCTCTTTAGTTCAATTGACAATACATTATACAATTTATTAGATGAACTAACTTTTATCAACTCTGATATTTTAACTGACAGCTATTTTCAGGAAATATTAGGTACTTCTGCTTCTAGTGGAATTCTACTAATTGCCAATACCCTTCTTTTTGCTTTTCTATTATACTATGCCATCAAATATTTGTTATCCCATATGACTTTTGATAGAATTGACAGACCTTCTAGTTTTTTTATAAAAATGGTATTATATGCTATTTGCATGAATTCTTCCTTTTTCATTGTAGAACTATTTATTGATTTCATGTCTAATATTTCTCTAGTTATCCGTAGTATTGGAGAAGATTTATTTAACGAAAGTATTTGTTTTTCTTCTCTTATTACCAATATTAACACCAACATTGCAATTGATACTTCTTCTTTAAATATTTTTACAATTGATGGTCTTATCAAAAGTATATTATCTATTTCTTTACTAAACTTAGTATTTACCTATTCTTTGAGGTACATTTTTGTGAAAGTATTTGTGCTAATAACCCCTTTTGCCTTTTTGTCACTCATTCTTTCTAATACTAGTTGGTTTTTTAAAGCTTGGCTAAAAAATCTATTCTCTCTTCTCTTTATTCAAATTATTGTATCCCTTATCCTGTTACTCATGTTTTCTGTTGATTTTTCAAGTACAGAATTATTTAATAAATTTATTTATGTAGGCGGTATGTATGGTTTGATAAGAGCAAATGCCTTAGTACGTGATTTTATTGGTGGTGTTTCCACAACAATTACACAATCTGTGAAAAGTTTTACAAATTTAAAGTGACACATGTACTTTTCATTATTATATAATTTTTTGTACAATCCCAAAGAGGAGGCGATTTTTTGAAATTTATTTTTCCACAAAATTATACTTTTAAAAATAAAATATTAGGATTTATCGATTATTCTGTAGCCATTATTAACATTGTTTGGGCTGTAATTATTGGACTGTTATTATATCTCTTCGTTCCAGACATAAACGCAAAAATTGTTATCTTTATACTTTTTTGTTTTCCAGTATTTCTCCTTAGTATTTCTGGAATTCATGGAGAAAACATCATTTATGTGTTCATCTATATGTTTAAATTTTTTGTAAAACAAAAATTGTTCTTCTATGCAAAAACAAATAAATATAGGTAAAATATTAGCACAATTCAATTATAGTTCACAACTTCCAATGGTCCAATAGATAATCATGTTATCCTATATTTCAAAAATTTTTCGGTTCAATACGATATTTAAGAATTTGTAACATATCTCCAATCACATTCAAAATTTATTCAATATAGGATAACATGATTATCTATTGGACCATTAGAAATTGTGAATTGCAATTATTTCTAAATTAATGTTTAAACTTTAAAATTTACCTTGAATTTTTTGTCTAAAAAAGATATAATTTGAATTACCATTAAGGAGATTTATTTTTTCTACAAAAATTTTATACAATGCCTAAAATTAACTCCCTTTGGTTTTAGAAAGGATTGATGACCAAAATGAAATTAGAACAAAATGACAAGACACTTTTATTCTCTGAAACAACCATCCCAGATGTGTTTTTTTCAGATTATTTATCGCAAATCCCTGGAGATTATGTCAAAATTTATTTATATATCATCTTTCTTTCAAAATACAATAAAGATGTAAAAGTAAATGACTTATCAAAAAAATTGAATATACCGTTAAAATCCATTAGCGAAGGCTTCAAATTTTTAGAAGAAAACAAATTAATTACAAAAAAATCAACTGGTTATGTGATTGTAGATTTACAAGAAGCAACCCTTCATGAGTTATACTCACCAAATCTAACCGTTTCAAAAGAAAAGGTTGCACAAACTGCTAAAAATCAGTCAAGAGCCAAAGCAATTGAACATATTAATAATATGTATTTCCAAGGAATTATGAGTCCTTCTTGGTATAATGATATTGACATTTGGTTTAGAAAATACAATTTTGATGAACAAGTTATGATTGCCCTTTTTGATTATTGCTATAACAGAAGTGCTTTACATAGAAATTATGTACAAACCGTTGCTGAAGCATGGGCTTCTAATAAAATAAAAACATGGAATGATTTAGATAAGTATTATGAAAAACAAGAAAAACTAAATACTTTGAAAAAATCCATTTCTAAAAAACTTGGGAAACATGGAAATCTAACCCAATATGAAGAAGCCTATATAGAAAACTGGGTTGTAAATTTTGGATATGATATGGATATTATAGAAATCGCACTAAAGCGTACAACCCTAAAGCAATCTCCTACTTTTGAATATATCAATACTGTTATAACTGACTGGCACAACCGAAATTTGAAAACACCAGCAGAAGTCAATGCCTTTATTGAGCAAAGAAAGAAATTAACAAAAGATACAAAAGATTTAAAAACACAAGTACAAAAAGCAAATTATGAACAAAGAAAATATGAAAACTTAGACTTTTTATATGCAAATTCATTAGAGAAGGAGGACAAAATTGGCTAACGAAACATTAAATGCTTTATTAAAAGAATATGAACAAAAAAAAGTAAAAGAAGAAATCTCGGCAGATGAAAGAAAAGAAGAATTGTACAAAAAAATTCCTAGATTGCAAAAATTAGAAGATGAAATGCATACATATGCCCTTTCCACTACAAAAGCAATTTTAAATAAACAAAATGTTTCTTTGCTTTCATTGTCTGATAAAATTGATACATTAAAAAAAGAAAAAGAGGAAATTTTAAAGAAAAACAATATCTCCTTAGATTACTTAAAACCTCAATATGAATGTTCACTTTGTAAAGACACTGGATATATCCAAACAGATAATTATCACACGGAAATGTGTTCTTGCTTAAAACAAAGATTGTTAGATATTTCTTTTAATAAATCAAATATGTCAAACTTAGATAAGGAGAACTTTTCAACATTTAATGAATTACTTTTTTCAGATGAAGTAAATCCTAGCAAATACCGTTTTCCTATTTCCCCTAGGGAAAACATCAAAAATATAAAAGAAAAGGCTTATGAATTTGTCCAAAACTTTGATAATCCAGATTATAAAAATTTATTATTTTCAGGAAATACTGGACTTCGGAAAAACTTTTCTTTCAAATTGTATTGCAAACGAAGTATTAAAAATGGGAAAAACTGTATTATATCAAACAGCCCCTGTTTTACTAGAAAATATTATTGACTACAAGTTAAATAAACAAAAAACAAATTTAGAAGATATTAATAAATCTGTATTAGAAACTGATTTATTAATCATTGATGATTTAGGAACAGAAAGTTTAAATAGTATGAAATTAAGCGAATTGTTTACCATTATTAATACCAGAATTCTAAATTTGAACCATAAAGTTACCAAAACGATTATTTCTACTAACCTAAATATTAATGAAATTTTTAGCAAATATGAAGAGAGAATTGGTTCTCGAATTGCTGGATATTATGATATTTATTGCTTTTTTGGAGATGATATTCGATTTAAAAAGAGATAGCCATCAAGTGTACACACTTGATGGCTTAACTTTTAGAGGAGTCTTAACGACTTTGAGTCTATCCAATCTCCTTTTTGGTAGCCTCTATTTTTAGTCGTGATCGGATTTACCCTCTGTCCTTTATACCCGTAGAACGTTAATTCTACTCTTCCTTTATTTAAATTCCGTACTCCTTTAATTTGTATTCTCATACTTTTTACCTCCTGGTATTATTATTTCATAAACTATATTAACATAAATAAAACTTATGTGCAAGGAAAATTAAACAATTTTATTGTTTTATATTTTTATGTTTACATAGTAGTATCCTTTTTATAAAATCTTAAAGTTACTCTAGCGATTATTAAACTAAACTTGTGTACAATTGTTAGTTCTAAAGGACTTTTTTGAAGTAGAAAAAATCCCTTCAAGAAATCTTGAAAGGATTTTTTATTAACTTTCTACATCGTTAATTTCTGGTGCTAATATTTCCATACTAACAACTTTTCCACCATCACTTGTTCTCATTAAAGTAACACCTTGTGTTGACCTTCCTAGAACACTAATGTCTTTTACATTGATTCTAATAATCGTGCCAGTATCTGTTATTAACATGACATCATCTTCTTCTGTTGCAATTCTAACACCAACTAGTTTTCCTGTCTTAGGTGTAATTTTATATGTAACAACACCTTTTCCACCTCTATTTTGTACTCTATATTCATCTAGTTCTGTTCTCTTTCCAAATCCGTTTTCTGTAATGGCTAACAATGTTGCCTTTCCTCCAGCGATAACAGATTCCATGCCGATAACTTCATCATCTTCATCAAGTCTGATACCAATAACACCTTGAGAAACTCTACCAATTGGTCTAACATCTTTCTCATCAAATGTGATACACATACCATTTCTTGTAACTAATACAACATTATCTTGTCCATCTGTTAATCTTACAGAAATTAGTTCATCATCTTCTTTTAAGGTAATTCCTTGTAAACCAGTTTTTCTGCTAGAATCATATTCTTTTAATGCTGTCTTTTTGATTAGTCCGTTTTTTGTTGCCATCAATAGGTATTTTCCTTCGGCAAAGTTTTGAATTGGTATAACAGCAGATACTTTTTCACCAGCGTCTAAACTTAATAAGTTTACAATTGCTGTACCTTTGGCAGTTCTTCCTGCTTCTGGAATTTCATAACCTCTTAAATGATATAACTTACCTTTATTTGTAAAGAATAAAATCGTATCATGTGTAGAAGCTGTAAAGATTTGTTTTACAAAATCTTCTTCTCTTGTTGCAATTCCAGTTATTCCCTTTCCGCCACGTTTTTGACTTTTATATGTATCTATTGGCATTCTTTTAATATATCCAAAATGTGTTAGGGCAACAACGGTTTGCTCTTCTTTGATTAAATCTTCTACATCAATTTCTCCTTCTGCTGCCACAATTTTTGTCTTTCTTTCATCACCAAATTTATCTTTAATTTCTAGTAATTCTTCTTTGATAATGTCAAAAACTAATTTTTCACTATTTAAGATATCTCTTAAATGAGCAATTAATTCCATTAATTGGTTATATTCTTCTTCAATTTTCTCTCTTTGCAAACCTGATAATGTTCTTAACCTCATATCCAAAATTGCTTGTGCTTGGATATCTGTAAGTCCAAATCTTTCCATTAATCTTTCTTTTGCGTCATCATAAGAATTTCTAATAATATTAATAACCTCATCAATATTATCTAACGCAATTTTTAATCCCTCTAAAATATGTGCTCTCGCTAGGGCTTTGTCTAGTTCAAATTGTGTTCTTCTTAAGATAACATCTTTTCTGTGGTCAATGTAACAATCTAAACATTGTCTTAATGTTAAAATCTTTGGAACACCATTTACTAGTGCAAGCATGATAATACCAAATGTTGTTTGCATTTGTGTATGTTTAAACAATTGGTTTAAAACCACTTGTGGATTAGCGTCACGTTTTAATTCAATAACCACCCTAACTTTATCTTTTCTATCAGACTCATCCCTACATTCTGAAATACCTTCTATTTTTCTCTCTTTTGATAAATCAGATATTGTTTTGATTAAATTTGCTTTATTCACTTGATATGGTAATGAAGAAACAATAATTCTTTGTCTATTTCCACTCATTTCTTCAATTTCTGTTTCTGCTCTTAAAGTAATTTTTCCTTT
>CALXJS010000040.1 GCA_944388685.1 uncultured Clostridia bacterium
TGTATTGCAAAGAAATTTGAAAGACAAAGACCAGAAATGATGGAAGATAACTTATATGATGTAGATAATGTTATTACAACAAGAGAATTGGCAAGAATGATAAAGCAAGCGAATATTGAATTTGAAAAATTAGAAGATAGTAATTTCGATAGTCCTATGGGAGAAGCAAGTGGTGCAGGTGCTATCTTTGGAACAACTGGTGGTGTTATGGAGGCAGCTTTAAGAACCGCACAAGATACTTTAACAGGAAAAGACCTACCTAAAATTGATTTTGAACAAGTAAGAGGTGGGGAAGGTATTAAAAGAGCAACCATTAATATTGCAGGAAAAGACATAAATGTTGTTGCAGCAAGTGGATTGGCAAATGCTAGAACCATATTAGAGGAAATTAAATCAGGAAAAGCAAATTATCAATTTGTCGAAATTATGGCTTGCCCAGGTGGATGTATTATGGGTGGTGGCCAACCAATTAAGAGTTCTAAAATAAGAGCAGAAGTAGATGTTAGAAAATTAAGAGCAGACGCCTTATATACAATTGATGAAAGAAGCATTGTTAGAAAATCACATGAAAATCCTGTTATGAAAAAACTATATAAAGATTTCTTGGAAAAACCAGGAAGTGAAATTGCTGAAAGATTGTTACATACAACATATACAAAGAGAGAAAAATATAATATATAAACTGATTAAATAGTAAAAATTCCTCTTTGACGTTACAATTTACAGTCAATTTCTAAAGCAACATAGAAGCAACAACATATAAATATTTTATTCATTAAATGGCTAACATTACAGAATAAACAAATTCTAACATTATCAAGTGTAAAATCGCTGGCGCACCGCGACTTTTCCACTTGATAATTTAAGAATTTATAATATTCTTCCATTGGCACATTTAATTTCACAAAATATTTATATGTTGTTGTTTCTATGTTTAAGTAATTTGAACTGTGAATTGTAACTAGCAAAGAGGGATTTTAAAAAATTTCGTTATTTTCTATTGCAACTTTTTTATAAATAGTATATAGTAAGAAAGGGTGTAGAAAAATGACAAAATTTGTAGAAAGTATTACAAGACTAAAAACAAGTAATATCAATAGAAATATTGTTTATTTTGCGTTCCCAATTTTTAAATTAATAAGGTAAGTGTTTATATCAATTCTTTTCGAATTGATATTTTTTATTATATAGAACATTTTATGTTCTATATAATAAAAAATAATATTGCACAGAAAAATTGCATAGCAATTTTTCGCACCGACAAATCTTTAAGCTTTTTCGAGAACTTATATTTATATGGAATGAGAAAAACAGAAAAAGTTCTCTCAAAGCGAGATTTGTCCCATTAAATACTTACTTAGAAAATAAAAGGAGGCGTTCTAATGGAACAAACAAAAAAGTTGCTCTTAGATGTAAACGAAAAACCATCAATTGGTAAATGGATTATCTTAGCTCTGCAACATGTTTTTGCCATGTTTGGAGCAACCATCTTAGTACCTATTATGGTAAATACAGCAGCAGGGGAAGAGGTTCTTACCATTCCAGTTGCATTAGTTACATCAGGAATTGGAACATTAATTTATATTTTATGTACAAAAGGAAAATCTCCAGTGTATTTAGGAAGTTCTTTTGCATTTATTGCACCACTGGCGGCAGCTTATGTAAAAGGTGGTATTTCAGGTGCAATGGTTGGTGTTATGGCAGTAGGACTTGTCTATGTTATTTTTGCAATTCTTATTCATTTTATAGGCAAAAAATGGATAGACAAATTATTACCACCAGTTGTTATTGGACCAATGATTATGATTATTGGATTAAGTTTAGCACCAAGTGCGATTTCTCAAGTAGGATTAGGAACAGGAACACAAATTGACTGGAGATGTATAGCAGTAGCCTTAATTACTTTCTTAACAACAGCAGTTGTTATGGTTAGAGGAAAAGGATTTTTAAAAATTATTCCATTTTTAGTAGGAATTGTCGTAGGATATGTTTCAGCAATATGCTTTGGATTAGTGGATTTTGCTCCAGTATTAGAAGCAGGATTTTTCAGTATGCCAAGCTTTGTGGTACCATTCTTAAATTATACACCTAATTTTTCAGCATTATTAACGATTGTACCAATTTCTTTGGTAACAATTGCAGAACATATTGGAGACCATACAGCATTAAGTACGATTATTGGAAAGAATTTATTGAAAGACCCAGGATTAGATAGAACTTTGTTAGGAGATGGTTTAGCAACATTTGTAGCAGGATTTTTAGGAGGACCAGCAAATACCACTTATGGAGAAAATACTTCAGTTGTAGGAATGACAAAAGTAGCGTCTGTATGGGTAATTGGATTAGCAGCAATTATTGCTATTTGCTTAGGATTTTTAGGAAAATTTACAGCACTAGTATCAACGATTCCTGACGCTGTTTTAGGAGGTGTATCTTTATTACTATATGGATTTATTTCCGTAAATGGTCTAAAAGTATTAATTGAAAATAAAATAGACTTTGGAAAATCTAAAAATATTGTTGTAGCTTCTACTATGTTGGTATTAGGATTAGGAGGAGCAGCAATTTCAATTGTACATGGAGATTTATCTGTAACAATTTCAGGAATGAGTTTAGCAGCCATTATTGGTATCTTATTAAATTTATTATTACCAGATGAAAAAGAAGATGATGACAACAAGCCAGAAAATGAAAACCAAAATGAAACCATAAATGACACAAAAGACGACGAAAAAGAAGTCAAATATGAAAGTGAGGCAAATGCAATGGAAGAAATCAAAAAGGATACAGTTAGCAATGTAACTGTATTAGACAATCCCTTAATAGAACACAAATTATCAATTATTAGAAACAAAAACACAGGAACAAAAGAATTTAGAGAAATTATAGGGGAGATAGCAACATTATTATGCTATCATGCATTAGAAGATGCAAAATTAAAAGAAACAGAAATCGAAACACCAATCTGCAAAATGAAAGCAAGAGTATTAGACGAAGATAATTATGCTTTTGTACCAATTTTAAGAGCAGGAACCGGTATGTTAGATGGATTATTAAAAATTGTACCAAATGCAAAAATCGGACATATTGGATTATACAGAAATGAAGAAACCTTAGAACCAGTACAATATTATTATAAAATGCCAAAAGATATCGCAAAAAGAGAAGCCATTATCTTAGATCCAATGTTAGCAACAGGCGGGTCTGCAGCAGATACCATCAAAATGCTAAAAAAAGATGGCGTTAAAAAAATCAAATTTTTATGTATCTTATCTGCACCAGAAGGAATCGAAAAATTAAAGAAAGAACATCCAGATGTACAAATATACACAGCATGCATAGATGAAAAACTAAATGACAAAGGCTATATTGTACCAGGATTAGGAGACGCAGGAGACAGAATATTTGGAACAAAATAAATGACAAATCTAGCTTCGCTAGACCTTTTATCTGTTTTTTAACATGTTCTATATTAATTTAAGGTCTAGCAAGAAGCGTATAAGATTTGTCGCGCGAAAAATTGTGTAACAATTTTTCTGTGCAATTTTGTTTTGTTACATTATAGGAAATGCAATTTCCTATAATGTAACAAAAATGAGACAGTTAGGGACAGGTCGCTAATTGTCTCATTTTTGTCGAATTTTGTTTTCTCATTAAAAATGATTTTTTCTATAGCAGAACATTGATTTGTTCTTGTAAAGGAAAATCGAGTTTTTCCTTTACAAGAATCTTGCTTTGTTTTAATGATTACACAATTTTACTTACATAAAATTGGCGTACGAACAATAACGCAGGCTTTAAAATGTTATAAACAGAGAAAATGTTCAAAAAAGCCCGCTATTGTTCTGAAAGTCTTAAAATCAAAACTTATTTGTTATTATTGTTTTGTCTTTCATTATTGTTGTTTTGATTATTAGAATTATTCTTGTTATTTTTATTTTCTTTATTTTTCTTACTCATATACAAGCACCTCCTCAAAGTATATTACTATTTTGCACGAATTCTAAAAAAATATTCACACATAATTTGTTTTTTTTATATCATTGATATATAATACTAAATGTGAGTTGAAAAAAATACAATTTATAATGTATTACGTAACCAAAAAGCAAAAGATATTTTCATTTTGAGAAAATTTTAAAATGACTATTTTATAAAAAATATAAGGAGGCAAAAATGAATTATAACAACGAAAAGTTAAATGAATTTAATGATTACATAAGATACAGAAAAGTAGCCATAATAGGATTAGGGGTTAGTAATTTACCACTTTTAGACTATTTGTATGAAAAAAGAGCCAATGTAACTGTTTTTGATGAAAGAGAATATAATCAAATCCCAAGAGATATTATTGAAAAAATTACCAATTATGGGTTTATGATACATTTTGGAGAAAACTGTTTACAACAATTAAAAAATTTCAATGTCATTTTACGTTCTCCTAGTTGTTTACCAACAAAACCAGAACTAGTAGAAGAAGCAAATAGAGGTGCATTAGTAACAACAGAAGTAGAATTATTAATGGAAATGTGTCCAGCAAAAATCGTAGGTGTAACAGGAAGTGATGGAAAAACAACAACGACAAGTTTAATTAATAGTATTTTGCAAAAGGCAGGATATAAAACATTTTTAGGTGGCAATATTGGAACACCATTATTTACAAAATTACCTGAAATGACACCTGAAGATATTGTTGTATTGGAATTAAGTAGTTTTCAATTAATGGGAATGGAAATTAGTCCACAAATTGCTGTTATTACTAATATAACACCAAATCACTTAAATATACATAAAGACTATCAAGAATATATTGACGCTAAGAAAAATATTTTTAAATATCAAAACGAAAATGGAATTTTAGTTTTAAATTATGACAATGAAATTACAAGAGAATGTGCCAAAGAAGCAAAGGGCAAAGTAATTTTCTTTAGTAGTCAAACCAAATTAGATAATGGATATATTGTAGACGAAGATGTTATCAAAGAATGTGATGATAAAGTTAGAAAACATATCTTAAATACGGAAGATGTGATTTTAAGAGGAAATCATAACTATCAAAATATTGCAACAGCAATTGCCGCAACAGCAAGTTTAGTTGACACAGAAACAGCAGTAAAAGCCATAAAAGAATTTAAGCCAGTAGAACATCGAATTGAATTTGTAGAAGAAATTGATGGGGTGAAATGGTACAATGATTCAGCAAGTTCTTCCCCTTCTAGAACTTTATCAGGATTGAATGCTTTTAAAGAAAATATTGTTTTAATTGCTGGAGGATATGATAAAAATTTAGATTACACACCAATTGCTAAACCAATTGTTGATAAAGTAAAAACATTAATATTAATTGGCCAAACTTCTGGAAAGATATATGAAGTGGTCAAAAAGGAATTGGAAA
This sequence comes from uncultured Clostridia bacterium, assembly GCA_944388685.1. The sequence goes on from CALXJS010000040.1 coordinate 5,396, forward strand.
AGGAAAATAAAAATCTAGATATATATATGTGTGAAACTTTGGAAGAAACTGTTCCAATTGCTAAAAAAAGTGCTAATCAAGGAGATGTTGTTTTATTTTCTCCTGCCAGTGCTAGTTTTGATATGTTTAAAAATTTTGCTGATAGAGGTAATCAGTTTAAGAATTTAGTAAAGAATTTAAAATAGAGATTTAAAATAAAAAATATATTAATAAAAGTTGCAAGGGAACCAAAAAAACAGGTTCCCTTTTTCTACGGGCTACTCAGCTTTTAGAAGAGACAATCTGGCCTCTTCTATAGTTTTTTGTTCATTAGGAGTAAGTTCCTGTAAATTTACAGAAAACAGAATAATCTGTTCCGCGATTTGGAACTTTCTTCGTGGTGGTAAGTTTTTGTTCCATTCTGTCAATAGTTTGTTATAAGTCATATTTTTACCTCCTTCATTAAAGCAGCCCTTCCTGTATGTGCATAATTATATCACAAAAAAACGGAAATGTAAAAAAATAGTACGTTAACAAAATTAAAGATTTCGACATACATGTGTAAAAATTACTTTTTTTGACATCAAAAAAAACAGAGGAGCCCAAATAATGAGCTCACTCTTCATCTACAGGCAATTACTTTACTGATAGAAGAAACTCAAGCGTTTCTTCTATCAATTTTTCATCTTCAGGAACAAAGCACATGGTCACTTTGTTCCTTGGGTCTTGCAGTAACTGAATTTCTTTAGCTACTGCCTTTTTCAAGTCGATAGGAGCATTGTTTTCATTCAAAAATGCCCATAACTCTCGTAGTTCTTTACTATTCATTATAACCCTCCTTGCCTTTTTTTGTATATGTATATAATTATACCACAAAATAGTGAAAAAGTAAAAAATATAGGACAATAAAACGAAACAATATGCACATTTCACAGTTTATTTACATATCTTGTAAAAGAAAAGTTATACAAGGAGGAATTTGATATGTATGATAATCAATATGAGGAATACATAAGAAGCATTTTAGGATATCCGAATACAACAAATTTTAATCAAAATCAAATGTATTCTAATGGATATTCAGTAGCTATGCAAACAGATACGAGAAACGATTTAGAAGAATTTTATCCAGAGATATATAAAATTATATATCCAATGGTAAAAAAAGCTTGTGAAGAAAATATGAGGGCAAGTACGAGAGAAGAAATTGAACAAATGACAGATGAAATTTATTCGGCATTAGAAGATAGTAATCAAATTAATGTGAATATCAATTTAGGGAATACAGTATCTACAACAAATATCAATAGAACACAAAATAGAAATGAAGTACATAAAGAGGAAGTTCAAAGAAAAACTTCAGAAAACCAAGAAACTGAAAATAGAAATGTAGAGATGCAAAATAGAAGACGTCCTGGGAATAATAATTTAAGGGATTTGATAAAAATACTTTTAATTAGAGAATTACTAAGAAGACGTAATAGACCACATAATAATTTCCCACCAAGACCACCACAAAATCCACCACGTCCACCAATGAGACCACCAATTATGCCAAGAAATTATGAACAACCGTTATATGATATTTATGAATATTAAATTTATATTAGGAAAATTTTTGGTAAAAATTACACAAAATTTAAAAATTTGTCAATCTTTCAAAATAAAAACTGTACATTATTAAATTCTGAAAACCACATATATTCAAAAAAACTACTCTTTTCAATACAACAAAATTTGAATAAAATTTTAGAAAATGCGAAAAATAAATATGAGAAAATTTGAAAGGTGGTAAAGAAAAATGAAAGTTAAAGATTGTATGTGTACAGATGTATGCTGTGTAAAACCAGAAACAACAATACGTGATGTAGCAAAATTAATGTCACAAAATCATATAGGTTCTCTTCCAGTATGTGATACAAATAATTGCTTATGTGGAATTGTAACAGATAGAGACATTATATTAAGAAGTATTGCTTGCGATAAGGATGTAAAAACAACACCTGTAAGTGATATCATGTCTACAAATGTATGTACTTGTGAAGAAAACGAAGATATGGCAAATGCTGAAAACAAAATGGGAACAAACAAAGTAAGAAGATTACCTGTTTGTGATAATAATAAAAAAGTAATTGGAATGTTGACACTAGGGGACATTGCACAAAATAGAGCAGATTTAGATGATAGAGAAATTTGTATTACATTTGAGGATATTTGTGATTGTGATACAAATAAAAATGCAGATTAAGGTTTAAGATAAATAATAGAATATCAGAGTGCTAAAAAGATTAATTTACTAAGATTAAAACGAAAAAATACTGTGTATAAAATTTATATACAGTATTTTTGGTTATAAACAATACTATATGTATATAAATTCCAAGAATACATATAATAAAATATAGAAAAGATTTTTTAGGAAAGTACATAGAAATTTTAAAGCTTCTATTCTTCTAAAATATAGGAAACAGGAGGAAAAATGATTGTTAACATTCCATATTGGACAAGAGTAGCAAAAAATATTTTATATGTTGTATTACTGATAGTTGGGTTATATATCGCACTAAAACTATCTATTTTTTACATGCCATTTTTAGTAGCATTTATCATTTCTTTAATTATCGAACCATGCATAAAATTTGTCATGCGAAAAACCAAATTAACGAGAAGAACAAGTTCAATTATTATTTTTATCATTGTTTCTCTTGTTATTTTGGGAATTTTGGGTTGGATTATTGTCACATTGTTTTCAGAATCTTCTAGTTTATTACAAGTTTTAAATGATTATGTGGATAAAGCTTCTGTGCAAATCCAAAGATTTATTGAACAATTTGACTTTGATAAAATAAAATTATCAGATGAAATCTTAACTATTGTTCAAGATTCTAGTGGCGATTTTTTACAAACAGTTTCTAATTGGGTTAGAAATGCATTAAATGGACTAATAAATATGATAACAAAAATTCCTGAAATTGCAATTTGTGTAGGAATCACGATATTAGCACTATATTTTATTTGTGTAGATAAAATTTACATTTTAGACCAGATTGAATATCATTTACCAAAAGTTTGGGTAAAAAAATTAAGCAATCATTTGAAAGATTTAATTCAAACTTTAGGTGGTTATTTAAAGGCTGAAGCAACGCTTATTTTGGTTTCTTTTATCATTTCTTTAGTAGGATTATATGTATTATCTTTTTTAAAATTTAATGTACAATATCCTTTATTAATGGCTTTATTCATTGGATTTGTAGATGCACTTCCAATCTTAGGATCTGGAACAGTTATGATGCCCTGGGCAATTATATCTGCTTTAAATGGAGATTTATCTTTAGGAATTGCTATCCTTACTTTGTTTATTATTATGTCTATTGTAAGACAATTTCTAGAACCAAAATTGGTCAGCAAAAATATTGGTGTTCATCCGATTTTTACGTTAATTGCTATGTATACAGGATTTAAAATAACAGGAGTTATTGGGTTATTATTAGGACCAATTGCTTTAATCATTATAAAAAATATATTTGCAAATTTAATTGACAAAGGTGTATTTAAGACAATTTTTGATAGAAAATAAAATACCATAAGAGGGACAAAATTAGAGTTTTTATGAATAAAGGAGAGTATTACCCCAATTGTTACCACTCAGTGTATAATCCCAAATCAAGAAATTTTTAACAAAGTAAATTTTAATATTGAAATAATTTTATAATAATGCTAAAATATTAATGATAAAATTGTAAAAAATATAGGAGAGAAAAAATATACTTATGAAGAATAAAAATCAGGAATATAATGATTTTGAAAGTTTTAAACGAAAAGCACAAACAGAAGATAATTATTATTTAACCGTATTTTATGAAAATAATCTGACAACTATAAATCTTTCTGAATATAGGAGAAGTTTTTTTACTTTTGGAAGAGATGAAGATAATGACATTGTCATTCATTCGGACGAGATTGATTTTGAACAAGGATATTTTCAAATAACAGAATTTGGTGTATTAGCAGTAAATACGAGTAAGAATTTTTTAATGATTAGTAATAATAATAAACCATTTAATGATGTGTATCTATCAGAAGGAGGATTTATAAAAATTATTAATCCATCTTCTCAAGATAAATCACACAGCATTTTGTTTATCATGTCTATTGGACAAAATTTAGATGAATGGAAAAGCTATCCATTACAATTTGGAGGAAATTCTTTAGGTAGTGGGGGAGGATGTGATGTTATATTGCCTCCAAACGGTGTAGCCAAGAAACATGCTCTTATAACAAGAATAGGAAACAAATTAAGTATTAAAGATGAAACGACTTTAAACGGAACATTTGTCAATGGTCAACAGATTTCTTCATCACAAGATTTTCCATTAAACAATCTAGATGTCATTGTTATTGGAAATTCAAAAATTATTTTATATAACCAAAAATTAATTTATCAAATATATAAAAGAGGTGTACAATTAGATGCTATTGATATTGTAAAACGTGTTCGTATCAAATTTAAAACAAGAGAAATTTCATCTCATGTTAGTATGCATGTAAAACCTTCTGAATTCGTGGCTTTTGTAGGAGGATCAGGTGCTGGAAAATCTACATTTATGAAGTGTATTAGTGGTGTTGACACACCTTCATCTGGAATTGTTCTTTTAAATGGCGAAAATTTGTATGAAAACTACGAAAATTTAAAATATAATATAGGTTATGTACCACAAGAAGATATTGTATATTCTAATTTGACATTACATGACATGTTAAAATACACAGCAAAATTAAGAATGCCAGAAAATTCAACTAAAAAGGAAAGAATGCAAAGAATTAAAGAAGTATTAGAAATTGTACAATTAACAGATTTTGAAAATTCATATATTAGACAACTAAGTGGTGGACAGCGAAAAAGAGCAAGTATAGCGGTAGAATTAATTGCAGATCCAAGCTTATTCTTTTTAGACGAACCAACCAGTGGATTAGATCCAGATACAGAGAGAAGTATGATGCATACTTTGCAAAAAATGTCTAAAATGGGTAAAACAATAATTTTAGTAACACACAATACATTGAATTTGCATTTATGTGACAAAGTGGCATTTTTTGGTAGAGGTGGTCATTTATGTTTTTATGGAAAACCGCAAGAAGCTTTAGATTTTTTTGGGGTAGATGATTTTATTGATATTTATACGTTATTAAATGAAAATATGGAAGAATGGTATGACAAATTTACAGCGATATATGGAAAAGAAACAGTTGGTCAGACAGAAATTAAAAAAAGAAACAAAGTACCACACAAGAAAAAGTCATTTTTTAAACAATTAATCACTTTAATTAGAAGATATATAAAACTAATAGCAAATGATGTTCAACAACTTATCTTATTGTTTGCTCAAGCACCAATTGTTGCTGTATTATTAGCACTGGTTTCAACAGAAGATTTGTATTCTAGTTATGATGATACAAAAGCAATTCTATTTTCTTTAGGATGTGCATCTATTTGGTTAGGACTAATGAATTCCGTTCAGGAAATTTGTAAAGAAAAAGTTATTTTGCAAAAGGAACACATGTCAGATTTAAAACTATCGACATATTTACTATCAAAATTTATTGTACAAGGATTACTAGCTTTTATCCAAGCGACATTGATGGTATATATTTTCCAAGAAATAGTAGGAAGTTCATCTAACAACATTTTGATAGATTCTTACTGGGACATTCAAATTATCTGTTTCTTATCAATCTTATCTTCTGCTGCATTAGGATTATGTATTTCGGCAATTGTAAAGAATGCAAATATAGCTATGTCCATCATTCCTTTAATATTAGTTCCACAATTACTATTTTCTGGAATGTTATTCAAACTAGAAGGAATTACAGAATTTATCTCCAATTTTATACTATGTAGATGGTCAGTAGAGGGATTAGGAACAAGTGCAAATTTGAATGATTTGACACATATTATTCAAACAATTAATCCAATGGCAGAAGTAGAACCTGAAGACTATTTTACCTTTACATCAGAACATATGATGCATGTTATTTTTGTTATTATATTAATGACATTGGTTCTAATGATTTTAAGTTATTTAGCGTTAAGAAAAAATGTAAATAAAAATATGTAAGAAAAGCGTGCGTTAACGAAATCAAAGATTTCGACGCACACATGTGAAGACTGCTTCGCAGTACTTCACAAATATATGTAGCTTAACCTTGTTGTATACGGAAAAATCCACATAGGGTCAAGATAAAAGACGATTTTTCCTATACAATAAGAAAAAATAAAGAATCTTGTATATAGGTTCTTTATTTTGCATCTTTCAATTGTTTATATCGAATAATAGAAATAATAGCACTAATAATCAATAAAGCAATAATTCCAATTATAACTGTACTTGTACCAGCGTAGGGAAGAGGCGTTGTCACTTGTTGAATATCTTGAGGTAAAGAAGTAGTTGTTTGTACATTTTGATTTGTATCACTATTTTGTTGATCTTGATTTGCATTTATATCAGTATTATTATTTGGTGTTTCTGTATAACCTAAATCTGCTGCTTTCTGATCTGACCATTCTTTTATAATGGCAATTTCCTCTTGCATTTCATGTAAATTATTATTGTTTAAATTGTCAACTTGTGAATTTAACTCAACCTTTAAAACAGTTAAAATCAAAGGGTTTAAATCAGTAACAGTATCTAACATATCAATGTCTGCTCGCAAAGTTTCTTTTAATGCATCATTTACACTTGATACAGAATGCAAATCAGTATATGTTTTATCTACTATTACTTTAAATTCTATTAAATTTCCTAAATCGCTTTCATATTCATTTAATAATTCTATTAATTCTTGCCTTTCACTTTCTGTTACAGCCAATACAGGTGATAGCAAGTGAAAAAATAAAAACATAAATATAAAAATAATAATCAATAGTTTTCTGTGAATTTTATACATATTGAACGAATCCTTTCTTGTTTATCCTTCGTTTATTATATAGGAAAAATTTAACTATATTAGGAAAGAGATTTTAAATATTTTTCTATATAATAGTATGTGAAATAAGTTTTACATCTATACAAAAAATTTATTTGACATAGATTTTAAACTTCACTACTATAAAGTATACTATAAAAATGCTTTAAATGTCAACACCAAAAAAAGATACTTCTTCTTTTTAGAAGAAAGTATCTTTTTTATATTCTACATATTAGAAGCTAAACATATTTTTAATTAATTTTAAAGCTTTGATTAATCCACTAATTAGAGATGGACTTTCTGCTGCTTCTTCTTGATAGTCAGAAACTTTATCTACTTGTGCACCACTAGCAACTTTTTCAGCTTGTGCAATAAAGTTATCTACATGTCCTTCATATACATTTTCTTTGTTACCTAAGATGATGAAAGCATGTTGTTCTCCTTCGGCTTCAAATCTTTGTACATAAGGAATGTTTGGATTGTTCATAGCTGTTTCATAAACTCTTGTACTATTTTCAAAAGGTACTGTGGTATCACTTGTACCATGTATAATTAGTATTGGAAGTTGACATTTTTCTAAGCTTGCTAATGCATTTTCATGTTCATCAAAGTTTTCTGCTGTTAAACCAACATCTACTTGATTAATTAACATGTCTTTGATTGTATCCCTACTAATAATTTGTGATAAATCTGTTACATTAAATATACCAAGTATTTTTGCTACTAATTCATTACTTCCTAAAGTATTTAACAAGTCTTCTACAATTCCTGTCATAGAAGTATATCCACAATCATCTACTAATCCGATAACATTTTGATCTTTTAGTGTTCTACCATCTACTTCTAATCCTGATAAGAATAATGTTGTAGCACCACCTAATGATACACCATGAACAAAAATTTCATCACATGTGTAATGTTCATTTAGATATGTTAGCCAATCCCAAATGTCAAGACTATCTAGATATCCCATTCCACCTTTACCTTTATTACCACCGCTATCTCCAAATCCTCTTAAGTCAGGTGCTAGTATATTGAATCCTTGATCAATGTACATATGACCAATTGCGTCTGCCATTGCTTGACCATTCATCATAAATCCATGTACTAAGACAACCCATTTATTAGAGGTTGGGTTTCCATTTGCATCTGGATTAGCATAATAGATATTACCACTTAAATTAACTGCATATGCTTCTCCTGATAGTTTACCAGCAGTTGTTGCAACCATATCATCAACTACTACATTTGGTTTTAAACTTTCTATAGCTAAATTTGTATTACCTAAGAATGATTGTATTGTTGATATGATAGAATTTAATAAACCACTTGTACTAGTGTCAGATGATGCAATTGTTGTATTTAAAATTTGGTTAGATATGTAAGGTATAACTGTTGTGTCACTGTATTTTTCTTGAAGTTCTGTGATTTTGTCAATGATATCAATTTTCATATCATCAACACTCATGTTTGTGTTAAGTCCTTGCATAAAGCTTTTTGCTTCATTTAAGAAAGATTTGTAGTTATCAATATCAGCATATTTATTGTTGATTGCTGTATTGACATTGTCTCTGTTTCCAAATGGCCAGAAACTAAAAGCCGCCTTACTTGTTATAGGTGTAAGTACCATAATTGCTAAGATAAGAATTGCTAATATTCTTTTCATAGATATAAATGAACTCTTTTTCATTTTACAACCCCTCCTTTGTTTATTCTAGTTAAAACCTGATGCATAAAATAATTAAATCATTTAATCACTCTACATAACATTATACCACATTTTATAATTATTGTCAAAAAATGTAGTCTAAAAAAGAAGATTCGCTTTTTGAATCTTCTAATTATATTTATTCCCATTCAATGGTTGCAGGTGGCTTTGAAGTAATATCATAAACGACTCTATTAACATGTTTTACTTCATTAACAATTCTTGAAGAAACTTTTTCTAATATTTCATAAGGAATTTTGCTCCAAACACCTGTCATAAAATCTGTTGTTTCCACTGCACGTAAGGCAATCGTATAATCATAAGTTCTTTCATCACCCATAACACC
>CALXJS010000041.1 GCA_944388685.1 uncultured Clostridia bacterium
GTTGCTTGGGGAGTGATTTCAGATAATAATATAATTTTATTTACTGTAATTGCTATATTCTTTTTACTACAATATATTTTTATAAGAAAAATAGACTATAAAGTTGAAAACAAAACGAATGCTTTCAAAGCAACAATGAAATATATAATACAAACGAAAAGTAGATATAAAATGATCTATGCTTTAAGAACCAGCCATATAATAGAAAGGCAATTTGTTCCTTTATATTTATTTATTGCTGTTAAAGACTTTTCAGTATTTTCTTCAATTATAATAATATCACTATTATTACAAATCATTACAGTATCATTAATTGGAAAATATACTGATAAAAATATTGTTAAAGCAAATACGCTAGTGACAATTATAAAAGTCATTATAACAAGTATATTTTTATTTGCAAAAAATAAAGTAACAATTGCGTTTAATAAAGTATTAAATGACAATTTTGAAAAGGTATATGAAACTTCAATTAATACTTCAATACAAAATATTATAATAGAATCCAAAGAGGATAATGACCTATTATCAGCAGTAGGACAAATGAGTTTATGTTTTACTGAAGTAATAGTTTTTGCTTTACTTGCTATAATAAGTTCTTTTATTGGAGAAAAGGTATTTCTTATAATTTTCATACTTTCTATACTTTCTTCAATTTTTATAAATATAAATATTAAGAATAGTAAATATATAGAAAAAAACTAAAAGGCTAAGTGAATTCTCACTAGGACTCAAAGAAAATATAATAAATAATAGGATGAGAGGTAATAATAATGGATTCTTTATATGGATTAACATACATTCCAGTAGATATGGATAATTTAGAAATAGCATTTAAAATGCAAAAAGAAATATGGACATCAGATCCAGATTATAACGATTTACTTGATAAAGCCAAAAATAGAACTGATAATAATTGTTCGTTTTTAGTTTATCATGAGAATACTTTAATTGGAATAACTGGAGTCGACTTTTATGAACAATATAAAGATACGATATGGCTTGACTGGTTTGCAATTTTACCAGAATTTCGTAGACAAGGTTATGGTAAGAAAGTATTATTAGATACTATTGAATATTGTAAAAGTTTAAAAAAATATGATTACTTTAGACTAGATACCACATATTATGAAAATAGACCAGCATTATATTTGTATGATGATGTAATGGACTTAAGAGAAGAATATACTGTCGAAGACACTGATACAATTAAAAATAATTTTTTAGTATATACATATGGTCTAAATAAAAAAGCTGAATACTGGAATAATAAATATTTAGGATTAAGAGAATATTATGATAATTGCAAATAGATATGAAAAATAAGAGATAATTTATAGTATTTTTTTGTAAAATATGCTATACTTATATTGAAATTAAAGGTAGGTGATTAAAATGCCAAATATTCCAAAGAAAATTAATAGTATATTAGAAGAATTTATAGAAGGGGCAAAGGATATTCTTGGCGACAGAATGAAAAAAATAATCCTTTATGGTTCATATGCAAGAGGAGATTATAAAAAGGATTCTGATATAGATATAATGATATTAACAGACCTAAAAGATGATGAAATATCAGAATATAGAGATAAAATATGGGAATTTGCTTATAATATTGAATTTGATAACAATTTTGATATTACTTTATCACCTTTAATTAAAAATATAGATAAGTTTAATTATTGGTTAGAAGCATTACCTTTTTATATTAATGTTCAAAATGAAGGAGTGGTATTAAGTGAGTCCTAAAATTTCAAAAGAATTATCTAAACATAGACTAGAACAAGCAAAAGAAGATTTAAAAGCAAGTAAAGTATTATATGACATGAAATTATTTAAATCTGCTAATAATAGAGCATATTATTCGATATTTCATAGTATGAAAGCAGTTTTAGCATTAGAACCAATAGACTTTAAAAGACATAAAGATGTGATAGCTTATTTTAATAAAAATTATATTCATGCAGAAATCTTTCCTAAAAGTATGGGAAGAAGAATATCAGATGCAAGTAGAATAAGAGAAGATAGTGATTATGATGATGAATTTGTAGTCAGATCAGAAGATACATTAGTTCAAATAGAAACAGCTGAAGAAATGATAAAATTAACAGAGAAATATATAAATACTAAAAAAATATAGTAATAAATTAAGTATCCTTATGGGTACTTTTATTTTTTTAATGTTTATGATATTATGTCGAAAGAATAAAGATATGAAAGAAAATAGAATGTGTGAAAATATGCTAGAAAAAATAGAAATAAAAAAATAGAGTGCGTTACAAATAATAATATCCACTATTCAACTTATTAATTGTTGAATAAGATCAGATATAGAGGATGAAACTTTAATAAGGAGCATCCTCTATATATTTAAATGATGATTTGGGGACGGAGCAAAAATCATCGCTCCGTTCCCCATTGACATTAAAATTATAATTCTATAAATTAAAGAACTATACATATTTGAAAGTTATACAATATCATAGAAAAATGATAAAGTAGCAGACAGAACAAATCTATCTGCTACTTGGAGATTATTAATGGTTATACTAGGACATGAGAACTTCTGATTTAAGGACATAAGCTAGAGTTATCTTAACAAATTAAACCAACTAGAAAATATCTTTGTACTCATAGTAGCAAGATTAATTTTATCAACAGAAATCTGTGAAACTAAATTCACTGTTGCGAGAACTTCTCCATCCAAAGAAAAAGAAATTTCGCCAACTTTTTGACCACTCGTAATTGGAGCAGAGATATTTTCATCAAGAGTTACAGTTTGTTCAATATTTTTTTCACTACCCTTTGCAAGTAAAATACCAGCGTCACTTTCTAATACAACAGGTATTGTAGCTTGAATTCCTTTATAGATACTGGTAGTTTGAATTAAATCTCCAGCCTTGCCAAAACTTTGATAAGAAAAATTATTAAATCCATAATCTAGCAACTTCTCAGCTTCTGAGAAACGCACTTTTGTGGAAGGTGCTTTCATAATAACAGCAATTAAAGACAAACCATCACGTGTAGCACTAGCAGATAAGTTATACAAGGCAAGAGAGGTAGAACCCGTTTTTAAACCTGTAGCACCGCTATAATTCTTAATTAATCTGTTTGTGTTAGAAAGCCCGCGTTTCACCGTCTCGCAAAGTGTCCATCCAAATGGTTGTATAATTAGTAATTTCAGGATATTTTGTTAGCAATTCTCTAGACATAACTGCAATATCATAACTAGAAGTTACATGACCATCTTCATCTAGACCATGACAATTTTTAAAAGTCGTATCACTCATTCCCAGTTCATAAGCCTTATCATTCATCATTTGGACAAAAGCCTCTTCTGAGCCAGCGATGTATTCAGCCATGGCAACTACGCAATCATTAGCAGAATTGACACAAATTGCCTTTAACATTTCGTCAACAGTTAAAGTTTCAGTTGTATCTAGCCAAATTTGAGACCCACCCATGCTAGCTGCATTTTCACTACAAGGAACTTCATCTGTTAAACTAATTTTTCCGAGAATCCAAAGCTTCCATGATAAGTAAAATACTCATAACCTTTGTAACAGAGGCAGGACGCAATTGTTCATGAATATTGTGAGCATATAAAATTCTACCAGAAGATTGTTCAATTAAAATGGCAGACGCAGATTCTAAATTCAAAGAATTGTCATCTGTAACTTCACTTGTTGCATTTGTAAGTACAGAACGATCATCTGCCACATCAGAGACATCTGTAGAGTTGTTTGTAGATGTATTTACATTTGTATTACTAGTAGTATTTATTGTGTTATTTGTATTTGCAGTAGAATTCGTGACATTTGTATTTGTATTGTTTGTTGTAGTGGCATTAGAAGAATTTGTTGTGTTTCCTGTATTATTTAATGTATTAGAACTACTGGACCAGACATATAAGGAATCATCAGTAGCTAATGAAAAAGAAGCAGAAGAAAGCAAAATCGTAATGATAAGAAAGATGGTTGTAAAAAGTTTTATACTTGTTTTATTCATAGAGACCTCCATATTGATATTTAATATTTGTAAGATAAGTTTTATATTTAGATTTTCTAATAAGAAATATATGATAAAATCTTGAAAAAAGAACAAATATCATAACAAAAGTGATGAGAGTGCTTTTTAGTGGCCGGACATTAACACATTTTTAATTTAATTGCAGTAATTATTCAGATGTCAAGTCGATTTTGCCAGCTAAGCCATATATAATACAAAATCATGAATGACTTTATATTATATATGGCTTAGCTGGCAAAATCGACTTGACATCTGAATAGTTACTAACTGCAAATGGATGGACAAGTAAACATACAATATGGTATAATGTCGAATAGTAAAAATGTTCATTTTACTGAACCAGAAACAGTAATAAGATTTAAAACCTGTCAAGTAGATGAATATGAAATATAAAGGGTGGAAAATATATTATGACAAAAATATTGTTGGTAGAAGATGATAAGAACATAGCAATTACAATTTCATATTATTTACAGCAAGAAGGATTTACAATTAATACAGCAAAAACTGTCAAAGAAGGTATTGAAAAAATAAAAAACAATGAATATGATTTAATGTTATTAGATATCAACTTACCAGATGGTACAGGATATGCATTGTATGAAGAAATGAAAAACATACAAGAAATTCCAACCATATTTCTAACAGCATTAGACGAAGAAAAAGACATTGTTAAGGGATTTGATCTAGGAGCAGACGATTACATCACAAAACCATTTCATGCAGGAGAATTACTGTCTAGGATAAAAAATGTATTAAGGCATAATATAAAAACAGCAAAAAAAGAGATAGAAGAAAAGATAAAAATCAAAAATGTGGAAATCAATCTATCATGTGGAAAAGTTTTAAAAGAGGGAAAAGAAATAGAATTAACAGCACTTGAATACAAAATCTTAGTCATGTTATTTGAAAACAGAGGCAAAATGATAACCAGAGAACAAATATTATCATATATTTGGGATAACGAAGAAAATTTTGTAAATGATAATACATTAACTGTATATATAAAAAGAATCAGAGAAAAAATTGAAGACAATCCCAATAAGCCAGAAATTATCAGAACAGTCAGAGGGGTGGGATACAAGATTGAACGTTAGGGACGTGCCAAATCGTTTCAAAATGAAACCAAAAGGGACAGACCTTTTTGTGCAACTTTTAGGAAATGAATTTAAGAAGTATGAATTTATTATAAAAGTAATTTAAAAGGATAAAACTTATGAAAATATAGAATTACACAAGAAGGTTACATAAAAATGTCTCAAACGGAAATGTCCCCAATGGGACATTAGCAAGAAAAGGAGAAAAATGAACACAAAACAAAAAAGAAATTTATTTATCTGTATTGTCACAATTTGCATAACAATCATTTTGCTAATTATATTTACCATTTATTATATACAACAAAATTACAAAGAAAGCTTGTATAATTATACAAATCAAGTTATTGCAAAAATTGTAGAAAAATATCCAGACCAAGAAGAAGAAATTATTAAAGAGATATTTTTGAATGATACTTCTTCAGAAAATGCTAATATTGCTTCAAACAATTCAAATAAGGACAATATTGACGACATGGACAATTCTGATAATTCACAAAATACAGAGGATATTTTAAGCAAATATGGATTTGATGCAGAAACGATTGATATAGAAAATCGTAATTTTGAAATTATTCCGAAATTGATTTTTATATTTTCCATGATTTTTGTAATAGGTATTTTAGGAATTATTCTTGTATATACCATATATATCCGAAAGCAAAATCAAAAATTAAAAAATTTAGATAATTACTGTAAAGAAATATTAAAAGGAAATTATTTATTAGATTTAAAAGAGGAAGATGAGAGTGATTTTAGTAAATTAAAGAATGATATTTATGATATGACTGTTATGCTAAAAGAAAAAAATGGTTTACTAGAGAAAAATAATAAAGATATTGAAAAATTAATTGCTGATATTTCACATCAATTGAAAACACCACTTACTTCTTTGAATTTAATTAATGACATTTTATACACAGATTTGCCAGAAGAAAAGAAAATAGAGTTTTTGGATAGTAGTCAGAAAGAATTAGAAAAGATTAATTGGCTGATAAAAACAGTATTAAATATAGCCAAATTAGACTCGAAAACATTGATTTTAGCAAAAAATAGTGAGAATGCATATAATTTATGCTTAGAAGTAAAAAACAATTTTAAAGCCATGTGTGAAATACATCATGCGGATATAGAAATTGTTTCAAATAAAGAAGAAACCATCAATTGTGATAAAAAATGGACAATTGAAGCTATGAATAATATTGTAAAAAATGCAATAGAACATGGTGCAAAAAGCATAACAATAAAGATAGAGGAAAATACCATTTATACGAAAATTATAATAAGAGATAGTGGAGAAGGTATTGATAAAGAAGATTTGGGACATATTTTTGATAGATTTTATAAGGCAAAAAATAGCAAAGAAAGTAGTTTAGGAATTGGACTTGCCTTTTGCAAAAGTATTATTAGAAACCAAGATGGAGATATCCGTGTCAAAAGTTCTAAAAAGGAAAAGGATACTTGGACAGAATTTACAATTAAATTATATAAATAAAAATTAAATAAGTCATTTTAGAGTCACTTTTATGTAGTAATATAATACTAACAATAAAGTGACATTTTTGTTGATAAGAAAGGAGAATGTTTATGGAAATTTTAAAAGTTGAAAATTTAACGAAAAAATATGGTAAAAAAGATACAGAAGTTGTTGCATTAGATAATGTATCCTTTAGTGTAAACAAAGGAGAATTTGTAGCCATTGTAGGTGCTTCTGGAAGTGGAAAATCCACTTTGCTACATCTGATTGGAGGTGTAGACAAACCAACCAGCGGAAAAGTATATATTGATGGAACAGATATCTATTCATTAAACAATGATAAATTGGCGATTTTTAGAAGGAGGCAAGTAGGACTTATTTATCAATTCTATAACTTAATTCCGATATTAAATGTAAAAGAAAATATAACTTTACCTTGTGATTTAGATGGACAAAAAGTAGATGAAAGTCGATTAAAAGAATTATTATATATTTTAGGTTTAGAAAATAGAGTTAATCACTTGCCAAATGAGTTATCAGGAGGACAACAACAAAGAGTTTCTATCGGAAGAGCCATGATTAATAATCCAAGCATTGTGTTAGCAGATGAGCCAACAGGAAATTTAGATAGTAAGGCTTCCAGAGAGATTATTGATTTGTTAAAAGTTTCTAATCAGAAATATAATCAAACATTGATTGTGATTACACATGATGAAAATATTGCTTTGGAGGCAGATAGGATTATTACGATACAAGATGGAAAGTTGATTGATGATGAGAAAATAAAATAAAGGGGATGCAATTTTCCTTGCCAAAATTTAATTCTTGTCCAAGCCAATAGAACTTGAAAAGGAAGTGAAATAAAATGAAAATTCTAAATAAATTAACAATGAAAAATTTAAAACTAAACAAAAAAAGAACCATTGTTACGATTATTGGAATTTCTCTTTCTGTTGCATTAATATGTGCTATCACGACATTTGCTGTCAGCTTTCAAAATTCTATGATAGAAAGAGAAATCAAAACAAATGGAAATTACCATATACGAGTGCAAAATGTATCAAAAGAAAATGAAAAATACTTAGAGAACAATGCTAAGATACAAGACGTACAAATATCACAAGAAATAGGGTATGCAATTTTAGAAGAATCTGAAAACGAGAATAAACCATTTGCCTATATTGAAAGTTATGACGAAGACCTTTTACAAAATGGGGGAATTATCATAACAGAAGGTAGATTACCAGAAAATGAAAACGAAATTATTATACCAGAACATGTTATTCAAAATGGAAAAGTAGATTGGAATGTTGGAGATACAATAGAACTTGATATTGGTAATCGATATAAAGATGGATATGTGTTAAATCAAACAAATCCATATTATACAGACCAAGATAGATTAGATAGAAAAGAAAGTGGAATTGAAGATGATTTAGAGCAAGAAACCTTTGTTGTGAATACGCAAAAAACATATACAATTGTGGGAATTATGGAAAGATTAAACAGTGAAAGCTATTCTGCACCAGGATATACCATGATAACAAAATTAGATAAAATTGATGATACCAAAAATGTAAATATGTCACTTGTCTTAAAAGACCCAGCAGAAACGTATGATTTTGAAGAATATTTGAAAAAAGATTTGAAAATTGATGAAGCAGATATTTCTGACAATGAACAATTACTATATTATGTAGGTGTCTTCAAAAGTGGAAGAATGGAAAACTTTGTCATGATTATGGCATTAATTGTTATTGGTATTATTGTTTTCACATCTGCATTTGTTATCAAAAACAGCTTTAGTATTTCTTTGACAGAAAAAACAAGAGAATTGGGAATGATTGCAAGTGTAGGAGCAACATCAAAACAAATTAGGAAAAGTATCTTTTTTGAAGGTGCTGTATTAGGGCTAATTTCAATACCTTTGGGGATTGTTGTTGGAGTTATAGCAATTGGAATTGTATTAGCAATTGTTAATGGAATTATCAACTCCGGAACAACTCCTTTAATTGACAATTTCGAGTTAACATTAACCATATCCTGGGTAGCTATTGTAGTAGCAATTATTTTCTCTGTTCTCATGATTATCATTTCTTTAATCAGACCAAGTTATCGAGCAAGCAAGATTTCTCCTATTGATGCTATAAGAGAAAGTTCTGATATAAAATTAAAAAAGAATAAAAAGAGAAAAAATAAAGAATATAAACTAACGAAAAAGCTTTTTGGAATAGAAGGTGTTATTGCAAGAAAGAACTTTAGAAGAAGCAAGAAAAAGTATAGAACAACAATCTTTTCTATATTTTTAAGTATTGTCTTATTTATCTCTATGAATGCATTTGCAGAAAGTGTATTTGGATTATCTTCATTACAATATCAAGACAGTAGAATTAATTTGATAGTTTATAGCAACTATTATGAACAGGATGAGGCAGAAAGAGAAGCCTATTTTGATAAAATTAAAAATTTAGATGGTATTAAAGAATATGCAATTTTAAAAAATACACATGCTTATATAGATACAGAAAAACTATACACCCAAAAAGCTTACAGCCAATATGCAGATATGGATGCACTAGTAATATATGCCATAGGAGATGAAGCTTATAGAAATTATGTAGCAGAATTAGGCTTAAATTACGATGAAGTAAAAGATAAAGCGATATTATGTGATACCAGAATTTTCTACGAATACGAAGAAGGCAGAGATGGTGTAAAAAGAGTAGAGGAAAACCTATTTAATCTAAATGCAGGAAATACCTTAGAATATTATAATGTGTCAGATGAAAATGGCAATTTATCAGATAAAGGAACAATAGAAATTGCAACAAGAGCAGATAAATATCCATTAGGTTCATTATTTAGTGAGGCAAATACAAATCCAGTCATCATTATTTCAGATGAAATGATGGAAAACTTTGATTATAGCTTGGCTTCTATAGACATAAATGCAGAAGACCCATACAAATTGCAAGAGGAAATTATAGAAATAGATAGAACCAATAAAGACAATATCTATAACATGGAAGAAGACGTAAGAGCAGCAAAAAATATGAATTTAATTGTATCTATATTTGTATATGGATTTATCGCCGTGATTTCTATCATTGGTGTAACCAATATCTTTAATACAATAACTACCAACATGGCACTTAGAAATAGAGAATTTGCAATACTAAAATCTATCGGCATGACCAATAAAGAATTTAGAAAAATGATTAATTATGAAAGCTTTATATATGGATTAAAAGCATTAATATTGGGCTTGCCAGTAGGTGTTGCATTATCGTATCTAATTTATACAGTTACAACAGATGTTTATACAACTGCTTATCAACTTCCAATAATACCAATTGTTATTTCTATCATATTTGTATTTGCTATTATATTTATGACAATGCGCTATGCTGTAAAGAAAACGAAAAATCAAAATATTATTGAAACCATCAGAAAAGAAAATATTTAAAAATTGCCAAAGGTCCGTTTCTCCATTTTTGCCAAAGGGGACGGGCCGTTTTGGCAATTTTTTTAAAATAATTTTAATCCAGTCAAAAGTTAAAAATTTGTAAAAACTTTTTTAACTTTTGACTGGATTTTTTCAATTTTTACGGTTCCTCAATTAAATCTTGCCAATATTTTTTAGGCATAAATTGCATTTGACATCTTGCATTTTTTCTTTCTTGTATAGCAATGGTTTTGAAAAACAATTTCCAAAGTTCTTGATATTTTTGCTCTTCTTCAGTAATCTCTGGTATTGTTAAATTGGTACTATCAATAATCTTGTATTCTTGCATGTTGTATAAAAAGCATATATTCCTATTTTTATCATGGATAATAAAATTTTGAGTAGGCAGTCTTTTAATAAAATGATGTCCTAAAGGTTCAATAATATTATTATCAGGATGAATAGAAGCATAATATAGATTTTCTCCAATTTCCATAAAGCGAAGTAATCCTTTTAATTTATGACATTCTGATAAGGCTCTTTTTCTCATGTTGATAACAGAAAAAACATAAGAAACAGTAAGCATGGTATTAATCTTAGGACCAATATCAAATCCATCACATAAATATTTTAGAATATTGATTTCTTTATTTTTTCCATCTGACAAAAAGGCATAAAAACTATTATATAAAGCTTCATAGCAAATATTCTTATTAATGCCTTCAAAAACACGTTTTGCCTTTTCATAATTGGTATCTATATATTGTGTTTTATCTAAAAAATTTTGTGTATAATCCTCTTCTGAAACGATTTTTTGTGGCAATGTTTTATGAGAATAACTATCAAAAACAATTGTTAGTAATCCATCAAATGTGCCGTCATATAAGTAGGTTATATTTATAAGATTCCAGTTAGACATTTTACTTTATCCTCCTTTGTAGGTAACAATGTATCAAACATAGATAATTGTTCATATTTCTTTTGTGGAATGGTATTTCTTTCTGTATATAATAAATTGGTTTCAATAAAATTTTTGTTAAATTTATTGACTTCATAAAAATATTTTCCTTTACAAGTGATGAAATATTGTGCTCTTTTTAAGACAACACCTAATTTCTTTAAACTTTCAAAATCCAGTAAGAATTCTCTTCTTGCAGTGATAATTTTCTTGGCACTAATCACACCAATACCAGGAATTCTAAGAAGTGTATGATAATTAGCAGTATTGATTTCTATTGGAAATTTATCTAAATTTCTTAAAGCCCAATCACATTTAGGGTCTAACAAAGTATTGAAATTAGGGTGTTCTTCATTTAGCAATTCATCTGCTTGAAAGCCATAAAATCTAAGAAGCCAATCTGCTTGATATAATCGATTTTCTCTTAGAAGAGGGGGCTTCTCTAAGGTAGGCAAGTTTTTATCATTATTAATAGAAACATAAGCAGAATAGTAAACACGTTTTAACTTTAAAGACTTATACATACTTTCAGAAAGTTTCAAGATTTTTAAATCTGTTTCAGGTGTGGCACCAACCATTAATTGTGTGGTTTGACCAGCTGGAACAAATTTCTTTTTATATTTTGATTTATCCATTTTATTAATTTTGAGAGTGTTTGCAACATAGGTCATTGGTTTTAAAATCCCATCTTTTTCTTTTTGAGGTGCTAACAACTTTAAACTATCATTTGAGGGAAGTTCTATATTAATACTCATTCTATCTACTAAAACACCTAATTTATCAATTAATTCTTGACTACAACCAGGGATAGTTTTACAGTGAATATATCCATTAAAATGATACTCATTTCGTAAAATAGAAGCTGTTTCAACAAGCCTTTCCATTGTATAGTCAGGAGATTTAATAACAGCTGAACTCAAAAATAGGCCTTCAATGTAATTTCGCTTGTAAAAATGAATAGTTAAATCAGCAACTTCGCGAGGGGTAAAGGTAGCTCTAGGCACAGAATTTGAACAACGATTAATACAATATTTGCAATCATACATACAGGCATTTGTAAACAAAATCTTTAAAAGAGAAATACATCTGCCATCTGCACCCCAACTATGACAAATACCAGAAACATGACCATTTCCAATTCCATTATCTGTGTTTTTTCTGTTACTACCACTAGAACTGCAAGAAGCATCATATTTTGCAAAATCAGCTAAAATTTTTAATTTGTCGAAAATTTCCATAGCACACCTCCGAATATATGTTTGATTATATCATTCGGAAAATGAAAATGCAATACTTTTAAGAACAATAGCGGGCTTTTTAAAACATTTTTTCTGTTTATAACATTTTAAAGCCCGCGTTATTGTTCGGCGCCAATTTTACGCAAGTAAAATTGTGTGCAATCTTTAGAGCGAAGCGATGTTCTAGTATAGGAAAAATCGAGTTTTTTCTATACTAGAACAAATTTTCGCAAAACTATTTAAAAAATATAACTTACATGATATAATAGCTTTATCGAGAAAGGATGTTGATAATGAATAGAGAAATAGGAAGGATAACCAAAAAAGTAATAAGAATTTTAGAATTAGATTATGATGAAGAACAACCTATTTTTATTGGTGATGCTAATATTAAACATATGCAAGAAAGACATCCGCTAGATTTTGAAAGATATGGTCAAAAAATGGAAGATATTATAAAAAATCCGACATATTTAGCAAGAAATCAAAAAAAGAAATCAATTGAATTCATAAAGGAATATAAGACTCAAAGTGACGATTATGTATTAATAGCAGTAAGAGTAAGTAATAATGGTGTACATTTTGCAAGAACTATGTACATAATGGCTGATGAAAAAGTGGAAAAATATTTGAAACATAATTATTTTCACAAATTCTAGCTTGCAAAAAGTAGAAATGTATGTTATTATAATTATAGCATATAATAAATGTAGGAAAAGTTTCAGAGGACGGAACTGGTAGCCGTAGCCCATCTAACAGATGTAGGAGATGTGGGATTACCACCCCACCTAACTTTTCCAAACTAGAAAGTAGGAGTGCTAGAAATAGCACTCTTTATTTTTACATTATAGGAAATAGCATTTCCTATAATGCAAAAAACATAATTGATAATTGTTATTTAACGATGAAGTCTAAAAAAAGTAGAGATTGGTATTGAAAATTTTAAAAGGAAACGGTATAATACTAAACGATACATACGAAAGTAAATCAAGAAAAGAAAGGATACGAAAAATGATACAAATAGAAAACAAATTTGGAAACAATTATGGAAAAATATATGGAGAAACAAAAACAGCTATTCCCAAAATTAAAGTAATTGGAATAGGTGGAGGAGGCAACAATGCTGTCAGACAAATGGTTGAAGATAAGATAAAAGATGTAGATTTCTACTTTTTTAATACAGAACTTGCCATGTTAAATAAAACGAAGATGGATAATGTTTTACAGATTGGAAAAGAAACGACAAAAGGTCTAGGAGCAGGAGCAAATCCAGAAGTTGGAGAAAAAGCAGCCATTGAAAGTAAAGAAGATATTAAACAAGTATTAGCTGGAACACAATTATTATTCTTAACTGCTGGAATGGGAGGCGGAACTGGAACAGGAGCTATTCCAGTAGTTGCAGAAATTGCACAAGAGATGGGAATTCAAACCATTGCAATTGTCACAAAACCATTCCTTTTTGAAGGAAGATTAAGAGGAACCAGGGCAGAGGCAGGAATAGAAAAATTAAAACAACATGTAAATAGTTTAATTTTAATTTCAAATGATAAATTATTAAAAATTGCAGGAAATCAAAAAATGAGTATTATTAATGCTTTTAAAATGGCGGATAATGTATTAGAACAAGGAATTAAAAGCATTACAGATTTGATTACATCTGTAGGAGATATTAATGTGGACTTTGCAGATGTTACAACAATGCTAACATATAAAGGAATGGCATATATGGGAATAGGAGAAGCAAAGGGAGAAGGCAGAATGGTAGATGCTGTTAACCAGGCAATTGACAATGCACTTACAGAAAACAAAATTAACAATGCAAAAGGTGTTATCTTTAATGTTAGAGGAAATTCAGAATTGGCGTTAAGTGAGATTAATGATGGTATTGGTAAAATTAATGATTTAATTAGCGAGGATGCTAATGTCGTATTTGGAACGATTACGGATGAGTCTTTAGGAGATAAAGTTGTTGTTACTGTTATTGCGACAGGGGTGGATATGAGTTAAATAATCTGGGGAAAAATAGACATAAAAATTTTAAAAAAATATAGAAAAACAAAAGCACTAAGTATA
>CALXJS010000042.1 GCA_944388685.1 uncultured Clostridia bacterium
ATATCTGATATATTAATTAAACAACAGTTAAAGATTGGTTGTACAAAATAATCTGCGTCGTGGAAATGTAAAACTCCGTCAGCATCTGCTTTCGCTATTTTCTCTGGCAATAGCAATCTTCTTGTTAAATCTCTTGATACTTCACCTGCAATATAATCTCTTTGTGTAGAAGCAAGTAACGTATTTTTGTTTGAATTTTCTTCTGCTAATTCTTTATTCTCATTTCTGATTAGCCCTAATATTGTTTCATCAGTTGTATTTTGTTTTCTAACCAATGCTCTTGTATATCTATATACAATGTATTTTTTAGCTAGTTCATATTTTTCAATTTCCATTAATTTCTCTTCAATAATATCTTGGATATCTTCAACTAGCATTCTTTTTTTATTTAAATCCTCTATATATTGGATAATCCCTTTTATATCCTCTTTATTTGCCCTTTCTTTTGGTTTTACCTCTTGATTTGCCTTCTCAATTGCTGTTTGAATTTTTGCCCTGTCATAATCAACTGCTCTTCCATCCCTTTTAATAACTTTCATTTTACATTTCCTCCTTCGATTAGTATGGTTACATTATATCTCTACAAATTATATTTTCCGTTGCAAAAGCAACACATTATGAAAAAAAGCTTTTTCCAATTCTTAATCACTTTCCCCTCTAAGTTTTTTTCTTTTATTACAAATATGTTACAAAAATGTTACAAATATATTTTTGCATATTTGTTGCTTTTGCAACTTTTTTATTGTATAATACTTATGTAATTTAGAAGGGGGAAAAACCATGAATACCAATGTAGATATAGAAAATTTCATTCTTGATTTTTCTAATTCTTGCCAAAAGAAGCAAAAAAAAATCTTTAGTAAAAATGAAGTTATTACAACTTATATAAAAAATCGAAATCAATTATGTATATTACTAAATGGACATGCTGATTTAGTGCGTTATGACTTAAATGGTAATAGAACAATCGTAGAACATTTCTCCAAAAATGCACTTTTTGGAGAAGTATTTTATACTATCACCACTAATAACGAATTGCTAGTCGAAGCAAAATCCAATTGTACAGTTCTCTTCTACATTTATGATGATATTTTTCATAAATGTAGAAACAATTGTAAATTCCATCAAAACTTATCTGAAAATTTGCCACAATTGATTTTAAATAAAGTAACAGACCTAAATATGCGAATCGAACTTTTAACACAAAGGTCAACAAGGGATAAATTATTAAGATATTTTTCTCTACTATCCACCAGAAATTTAAGCAGGACTTTTGAACTACCTTTTTCTCTTACAGATTTAGCCGACTATTTAAGTGTTGATAGAAGTGCTATGATGAGAGAATTAAAACTTCTTAAAGAAGATGGATTTATTGAAAAAGTAGGAAATCGAATTATTTTGCTTTACAAATAAGGTCATTGGGGACGTGTCAAAACGGACAAAAAATGTCCAAAAGGGACAGACCTATAAAATAAAATTATATATTAAAAAATTTTTTTCTAGTCTATTTTTATGAATAAATCGGAAAGCCTTAAAATTTATATTAATTTTATATTTTTTCTTTGGCATTCCGTAAATAGATAAACCCAATATACTAGTTATAAAATTTTATGAAATTAAATGTGCTAGTGAAAGAATATTACAAATTCTTACATTATCAAGTAGGAGAATCTCAGACTTGCGGTTCAGAGGTGCCTGCTTTATAATGTTAGAATTTGTATATTCTGTAACGCCAGCCATTTAATGAATAAAATTTTATAACTAGTATATTGGGTTTTATCTGTTTATATATTAGTAAATTCATACTGACTTTCTAAAATATAAAAATAAATTAACAAAATATTTTTGTAACTAATGTACTATTTATTTTATAGGTCTGTCCCTTTTGGACATTTTTTGTCCATTTTAACACGTCCCTAATGGTTAATGTAATTCCATGAATCTAAGCACATGTCTTCTAAGTTTTTTTCTGCTCTCCACCCCAATTCTTCAAATGCTTTTTTAGGGTCTGCATAGCAAGTTGCTATGTCTCCTTCTCTTCTTGGTGCAATTTTGTATGGTACTTTTTTTCCTGTTGCTTTTTCAAAAGCTTTTACCATATCTAATACACTATATCCTTTTCCAGTTCCTAAATTGTAAATATATAATCCTTCTTTTTCCTTCTCTAATTTTTCTAATGCTTTTACATGTCCTTTTGCTAAATCCACAACATGAATATAGTCTCTAACACCTGTTCCGTCTGGCGTATCATAATCATTTCCAAATACAGATAATTCTTTTAGCGTTCCTGCTGCTACTCTTGCAACATATGGCATTAAGTTATTTGGTATTCCTTGTGGTTCTTCTCCAATTAATCCACTTTCATGTGCTCCTACTGGATTAAAATATCTTAATATACAGATACCCCACGTATTATCTGATTTATATATATCTTTTAAGATTTGTTCTATAAATAATTTACTTGTACCATATGGATTGGTCGTTCCACCTGTTTTACAATCTTCTGTAATTGGAATTCTTTCTGGTTCTCCATATACCGTAGCAGATGAACTAAAGATAAATGTTTTACAATTATATTTTCTCATAGTATCTAATACAACCAATGCTCCTGAAATGTTATTGGTATAATACTCGATTGGTTTTTGTACAGATTCTCCAACTGACTTATATCCTGCAAAGTTAATAACTGCTTCTATGTCATTTTCTTCAAATACCTTTTCTAATTTTTCTTTATCCATATAATCCATTTCATAAAATTTAAAATCTTTTCCTGTTATTGTTTTTATTGCATCTAATACTTGTGGTTTGCTATTAGAAAAATTATCTATAATAACGATTTCTTTTCCTGCATTTAATAATTCTACTGCTGTATGACTTCCTATAAATCCTGCTCCTCCTGGTAATAATATTGCCATAAAAATCATTCCTTTCTTTTTATTTTTTTCTATTATATTACTACTTATGAAAAAGTACAAGTAAATTTTGAACAATAGCGGACTTTTTTAAACAATTGTGCAACGTTGTTTTTTTATTGAATAGGAAAAACGAACCCTCCTTGTTAAACTTTTTTGTCTAACATTTTGGGTTCATTTCAAAACGTCCTAAAGTTCACTAATTTCTACGCCATCTTTGGTATCTTTTACACTATATCCTAATTTCTGTATTTCATCTCTCAGTCTATCAGATTCTGCCCAATTTTTTTCCTGCCTTGCAATTTTTCTTTCCTCTATTAATTTTAATACATTCTCCGGAATTTCAACATTTTTTTCTTTTCCTTCTTCATCTATTTTAATTCCCAATACTGTATCAAATTTTTGTAACAAATCTGCAATTTCTGGAGATTTTTTAGGATATTTTACAACCTCCCATACAAAACTCATAGCAAGTGGCATATTCATGTCATCATTAATGGCCTTATGAAACTCATTTTCTAGTTTTGCTAACTCGTTTTTATCTGTCTCATTTAAAATATCTTTTCCATTTTTATTTGTTTGATAGCCATTTCTTAATCTTTCTAATGATTTGGAAGCAGCCTCTATCCCTTCCCATGTAAAGTTTAATTTATTTCGATAACTACAAGTATAGCACAATAATTTATACACCAATGGGTCATATCCTCTTTTCTTTATATCTTTTAATAGATACACATTTCCTAAACTTTTAGACATTTTCCCACCATTGATTAATAAATATTCTCCATGTATCCAATAATTTGCAGGAATTTTTCCACAACATCCTTTACTTTGTGCAATTTCATTTTCATGATGTGTTGGAATTAAATCAATTCCTCCTGTATGAATATCAAATTGTTCCCCTAAATGTTTTCTTGACATAGCAGAACATTCAATATGCCATCCCGGATAACTTGGTCCCCAAGGGCTATCCCATTTCATCAAATGGTTTTCAGGTGCTTTTATCCATACTGCAAAATCATATGGATTTTTCTTTTCTGGGTCTACATCTACTCTTGCTCCTGCTTTTTGGTCTTCCACATTTCCTTTTGATAAAACTGGATATTTATCCAACTTTGATACATCAAAATAGATTGCTGTTGAGGTTTCATAAGCATATCCCCTTTTTACAAGTTCTTCTACATATGCCAACATCTCGGGAATATAATCTGTTGCTTTACAAATCACTTCTGGTACTTCAATATTTAAATCTTTTAAATCTTCAAAAAATAATTTAGTATAATGTTCTGCAATTTCCAATGGAGTTTTATGTTCTTCTTTTGCTGATTTAATCATTTTGTCTTCTCCCTCATCTCCATCAGAAACAAGATGTCCTACATCTGTTATATTCATAACATGTTTCATTTCATACCCATTATATTCTAACATTCTTCTTAATACATCTTGAAATATATTTGTTCTCATATTTCCAATAGTTGCATCTTTGTATACAGTTGGACCACATGAATACATTTTCACTTTCTTGTTTTCTATTGGTTTAAATACATCTTTTTCCTTTGTCAAGGTATTATATAAATATATATCCATACTTCCTCCTTTTTTTCAAAATGAGATGTGAAATCTTTTCATTCCACATCTCAAATCATAGATGTTCTAATTATTGTGTTGTATTCCCATTTTCTGTTGTATTATTTGTATTTCCTCCAGTTGAAGTATTTCCATCTCCTGTCGAAGTGTTGCCATCTCCTCCACTTGTTGTATTATCATTTCCTGTTGAAGTATTTCCACCTCCTGTAGTATTTCCGCTTCCTGTAGTATTAGTTGTATTTGTATTAGTTGTGTTATTGGTTGGTTCCTCTTCTTTTGGTTCTGTGTGTAATGTACAAGTTTCATTAATTCTCGTACCTGTTGATCCTTTTCCATTAACTGGTGTCCATAAATCTAATTCTTCTTTTGGAAGTACTGCACCATAATAATTTTGTCTTACCTCACAATACTGTGAACAAAATTCTGTAGCAATTTTATTAGATTCTGTACATATTGTTTGGCTTCCATGCCCTTCACATTGCTCTGGTAAATTATCTTGTGTGAAAATTTCTGTATATTTATTTGTACATCCTGTTGTTGCTAAACATCCTGTTGTTCTGCATACAGATTGTTCTACAATACCACTTGGTCTTGTAAATGTTGCATTCTCTAAATTTTCATGAATTGATGTCATAACACTATCCCAAATTACACCTGCTGGGTTATTTCCTGAATAATATACTGTTTCTGGTTGATCATATCCAAACCAGCATGCTGCTGCATAATATGGTGTAAACCCACAAAGCCATCTATCATAATCATCATCTGTTGTTCCTGTTTTAGCTGCCACGTCCATTCCTCTTATTGCACAATAAGTTGCTGTTCCACCAGATTTTACTGGTTCTTGTAATATAGATTTAATAATATATGCATTTTGTTCTGATATGACTCTTGTTTGTTCTTGTTTTGGTGTCAATACTGTGTTACCACTAGAATCTACAACCTTTGTATAGAAGGTTGGTGTGATATATACACCATCATTTGCAATGGATGCATATGCTGCTGCCATTTCTAATGGTGTTGCTCCATTGGTTGTTCCTCCTAAGGCTAAAGATAAATCAGCATCTTGCTCTGCATTAATATGACTAAGTCCCATCTTATTTAGATATTCTATAGACTTACTTGGTGTCAATTCTCTCATAATCTTTACTGCTGGTACATTTAGAGACTTTGCAATAAAATATCGTATATTAACTGATTGGTTACTATATGTTCCACTCTGATTTTTAGGAATATAATTTCCTCCAAAATTTGTTTCTTGATCCATATAGGCTGTTGCAGCTGTTATGACTTTTTCTTGTAATGCTGGTGCAAGAACTGCAATTGGTTTTATTGAAGAACCAGTTTGTCTTACACTTTGTGTTGCTCTATTTAAACCTCTTGATTCTGTCTTTTCTCCCAATCCTCCAACTGTTCCTACTACATTTCCTGTTTTATAATCTATTACTGCCATAGCTGCTTGTGAATGGTCGTTCTTTTTTTCTCCTGTTTCACTATTTTTTTCTCTTCCTGCAATAACATATTTATCTTTTGCAAATTCTTCTTCCATTTGTGTTTGAATATTTGTATCTACAGTTGAATATATTGTAAGTCCACCACTATATACATAGTTTTCTGCCAATTGTTGAGACCATCCCTTTTCTTCCATAACTTGATCTATAACTTGATCTAACACTGCTTCTGTATGATATGAATATGAAGATGTTGTTGCAATTGCTCCCTTTTGGAAATTCAATCCTGCATCCACTTCTGCAATTGCTGCATCATATTCTTCTTGACTATTAATATATCCTAATTCATTCATTTTATTTAATGCTACTTTTGTTTGACTTTTTATTAATTCAGTATTATCTTGACTCTCATCAAATGGATTATATCTACTAGGTGAACTATTTATACCAGCCATATAAGCACATTCAGCCAAACTCAAATCTTTTGCACTTTTGTTGAAGTAATATTCTGCTCCCAATTCTACTCCATGTAAATTTCCTTCTCCTCCAACATATAATATATTTAAATATAACTCTAAGATTTGATCTTTGGATATCATTCTTTCTACCTGATATGCTTTTGCCCATTCCCTTACTTTTCTCATGATACCTGCCATACCAGATCTTTCATCGTCTTTTGTTATATTTTTTACCAATTGCTGTGTAATTGTACTTCCACCGTAAGAACTATTTCCTAACAATGTTTGTAATATGGCACCTGCTGTTCTCTTTAAATCCACTCCACTATGTTCGTAAAATCTCTCATCTTCCATTGCGACATAAGCCTTAGGCAAATAATCTGCCATATCTTCAAGTGTAATAATTTTTCGCTTCTCATCACCACTTAAATTTGCAATAACACCACCATTTTGATCAACTATAACTGAATTTGCTGCCCCAATGGTTAATTCTTCTTTGGTAATTTCAAAATCATCGCCAAATAAGCCAAAAAACACGCCTGCTACAACACCTGCACCAATAACACATAACAATAAGAACAATAATATAAAAATTCTAATTGCCATCATTAATTTCGGATGTCTTGAAGAAAATTTTCCTTCTTTATTGTTTCCCTTTTTGCCTTTTCCTTTTTTATTCCCATTTTGTGTTGGTACTCTTTTTGTTGCTCTTGTATCTTTTTTGTTTGATGGATTTGGTCTTCTTTTTTTCTTTGCATTTTTCATATTATACTTTCTTGTTTTATCTTCATCACTACTTCTTCTATTATTACTTGGCATAATTTCCCTCCTTGCCAGTTTCAACGAAAAATATTGCTAAATACTTCTTGTTGAGATTGTACTTTCTTATTTTATTTTCGTTTGTAAAAATCGACATTTACATTATATTATATTTTCTAAAAAAAGGAAAGTATTTGATAAAATTTTTAAGATTTTCACAAATTGGACATTACCGCTCAATCCTATGTACACAAGACTAAGCCGTTTATAGCATTGTTTTATTTCCTTTTAAATATTTTATCCTAACATTCTCTTTCTTTATCTTCTTTAATGTTTCCTCAATTGGTTGTTTCTTATATAGCATTGCCTCATAGACATCTTTTGCTTCAAATGCTTCTAAATGTGGATTGGCATTCCAATTAATCTCGTAATCATTAATATTTAAACCATCAAATCGTTTATTTTTTATTTTAACATTTCCTCTAAAATTAATAATGGTTGCCATATTATAAATTGTATATTTGTTTATCAACTCTGTTGGAAAATCAAAATTAAAAATAATATTGGTTTTAGATAGTACTTTTCTTTTATTATTTCCTACATTAATAAAAATCCCATATTCTTCTGATATTTTTTCTTCCATATTTTGAAAACGTGCAATATGATTCGTAACAATTTTTACATATTTATATTTCGTAACCAATTCTTTAATTGCATAAATCGCAAAATCTGAAATATCATTTACCAAAATACCTATTTTAATATCTTCTTCTTTTATTTTCATTTTTTTTACTACATAATCTAAAACATCAAATAATAACATTTGAAATAGCCATTTTCCATCTACAATTTCGTAATTGTAAGAATATAAATAATTCACATATATTTCTTGCTCTTTTATCTTTTTACTTAATACTAATTTTTTACTATTGGTCTTATCTAAAATGGTTTTTGTTTTTATGGCTAACTTATATGCTGTTTTTTCTTCTAAACTTGTCTCTGTAATAGGTAACGTAATGGTGTCATTTTCTAATTTTACCATATGAAACCATTCAGCAATTTTGCTAGGCTTGTCAGCTTCTTTTATATAATACATAAAATCACCTCATATACTTAAGTATATTAAGGTGATTTTGTTTATAGAACTTTTTACATTTCCTATTCAATAACAATATCTCTTTTTAAAAGTTTGTCTTTTACAATACCAATTCCTATAAATTGTTGATTACTATATATTTTATAAATTCCATCTTTTAAATCAAAACTCATTTTCACACCATTTAAAAATAATTGTAACTTTCTTTCATTTAATTCGATATTTTCTAACTTTCTAAATAAATCTTCAATTGTTATGATATGTTCTTCAATGGCTTCTTTAGTCAAGTCTTCAACTGGAATAGATTGTTCTATCGTAAAAGTTCCAACTTGTGTTCTTTGCAATTCTTTCATATAGCCAATCGTTCCCATTTTCTTTGCAATGTCCTCACATAGGATTCTAATATATGTCCCTTTTGAACAACTAACCTCAAATTCAATTTCTTTCTTTTCTTTATCTATTTTTAACAATCGTATAGCATAAATGGTTATTTTTCTTGGTTTAATTTCTACTTCTTGCCCTTTTCTAGCATATTCATATAGCTTTTTTCCATCAACTTTAATAGCAGAATAGATAGGTGGGATTTGCTCTTGTTCTCCTAGAAAACTATTTAATATATTGTTGACATTTCGTTCTTCTAAAATGTTTTTATCCACACTCTTTTCTTGTAGAATCTCTCCTTCTTCGTCTCCTGTACTTTTCTTAATTCCTAGTTTTAAAATAACTTTGTATGTTTTATCATGGTTCATAAGATATTTTGAACATAAAGTCCCTTTTCCAATTAATAACGGCAATACGCCTGTTGCTAATGGATCTAATGTTCCAGTATGTCCCACTTTTTCTCCTGTTATTTTTTTTACTTTTGCCACAATATCATGTGATGTATACCCTTTTGATTTATTAATGATTACTATTCCGTTCATATTTGACCTCTTTTCCTGTTGCTATTTGAATAAACTTTATAAAGTTTATAATTTTTTACTTTTTTTCTAATTATATATACAAAAAGAAGATAAGTCAAACTCATCTTCTTTTTTAATAGATTTAATTTGTCCCTGTCCAATTCACTTGAACAGAATTACTTGCTCGCCATTTACTTCCTGAAATTGCATTTTCACTTCTGTCTATATTAATTGTCTTTAGGTTCGATGTTCTATAAAAAGCACCATCTTCTATGGTTTGCACTGAACTAGGTATATTAATTGTAACAAGTGATTCTGTACTATCAAATGCATATTCTTTAATAAGTTGTGTCCCCTCTGGTACTGTATATTCTGTTCTCTCATTGCCTGCACAATATGTCAATAACTCTGTGCCTTCTTTATTAAATAATACACCATCTATAGATTTATAATTTGGATTTTCTGCATCAACATCTATATATGCACATCCTGATTGAAAAGCACTATAATGTATTGAGGTCAATGTTTTTGGTATATATACCCTATCCAAACTATAACAATCGTAAAAAGCTTCATCTCCAATTTCTGTTAATGTACTAGGAAATGTTATTTCTTTTAAGCTAACACATTCGTCAAAACTACCCCATCCTTCTATTTTTTCTAAACCTTCTGGTAAATTGATGGTCTCTAATTGTTCACAAAATGAAAAAGCTCCTTCCTTTATTGTTTTTATTGTTGATGGTAACTCTACATTTGTCATTATCATACACTCAAAAGCATATTCACCAATTTCTTCTATGCCTTCTTCTACAATAACATTTTTGATATTTTGGCCTAATGAATAATCTCCTAATATTGAATAATATCCATCAATTTCTAAAGCTACTATACGCTTTATTTTTGTTCCATCTATCTCACTTGGAATAACCAATGTTTCTATTTCATTTACATCTTCGCCTATATATTTGATGATTGTTCCTGTTTCTTCATCATATTCCCAAAGCAATGAATTTTTATCCGAAATAGAAGTTATATTTCCTTCCTCATTATTATATACATACGTTCTTCCAGAAGAAAAAGTAATTGTTAATGTTTCTGCTCCAGTCACTGTAGCCATCGAATCATATTTTTGCAATTCTTCTTCTAATTCACTTGCCCCCACTACGTCATTTTCTCCATTGCTTAAATGATTTGCTTTTATTGTTGATACCCCCAAGCTTATCCATTCTTTTTCATTTCCTATTTCTGTATTTTCTTTTGCTTGGCTTGCTCTTGTTAATATTCCATTTTCTCCTGTTAATGTTGCAATCGTTACACCTGCTAATATTAGCAAAACGATGATCGTTATAACTAGTGCAATCAGTGTAATACCTCTTTGTTTTACAACAAATTCTCTTTTTGTTACATGTTTTTTCTTTTTTACAAATTTAGAAACTTCTTTTTCTTTCATTCTTATTTTTTCTCCCTTTCTTTTGTTTTTTATCATTTGAAATTTGTGTACTTTTCTAAGAGTATTTCCTCCTTTTTTCTCTCTTATACTTTTTTTATCAATTATTATATATTTTACATTTTATATTTAAATGCGAATTAAATTAATATGTAATCGTATTTTATTTCTTGACTTTTTACTTGAATTTCGATACTCTAAGAATATATTAAATATTTGCAATCCATTGACATTACTACATTCTCGCTGTTTTTTATAATAATAAATTTTACATATATTTTTTGATTTTTTACAAAACATTCTTTTAATTTTTTTACCTTTTTTTATTGACTTTAGTATCTTTTATTGTTAAAATTTAGTTGAAAAAAATTTTCTTAGAGTATCGAACTCTGGGAATTTTTTGTTATAATTCAAAATGTGAAAAACTCAAAATTATTATAATATATCCTTTTCTATATAAAAATTTACTTTTATCTTGATTTTTACAGATAATACATCTTTTAACTAATTAGACACATTTCAATAAAAGTTTAATAAATAAAAAAAGTGTATATCCTATTTTATAAATTAAATGGCTAATATTCTTTTATTTGCACATTTAATTTATAAAATAGGATATACCTTTTTGTTATTTTAAATCAATATTAACAAACATCCTCAATCGGACATTCGCCATTTTTCGACATAAATGAGACAAAAAGCAACCTGGCCCAATTTGTCCTATATCACTTTCTTAATTTCTCTTACTAACTTTTCTTTTACTTGTTCTACTGTTCCTGCTACAACTGCACCAGCTGCTCTAGGGTGTCCACCACCCCCAAATATATAACAAATGTCAGAAACATTAATATTTTCTCCATTTCCTGCTCTCATAGAAACTTTGTATAGATTTTCTTCTTTTTCTCGTATAAATACAGAGACTTTTACTCCTTCTATACTTCTTGCACTTTCAACGATTCCTTCATGATCTCCTACTTCTGCATGTACTTCTTCTTCATCTTTTTTATTGATATATGTAAAAGCAATTTTATCATCTTCTAAAAGTTCTAATCGATTCATGGCTCTTCTTAATAATTCAAAATTTGATTTTCTTCTGGTTTCTAACACCCTTTGATAGATGTCTGATATGTTTACACCTTTTCTTAATAATTCTGCTGTAAATTCAAAAGTTTCTGCCGTTACACTGGCATATTTAAAACCACCTGTATCTGTAATAATTCCTGTGACAATACAACTTCCTATTTCTGCATCAATATCAATATCAAAATATTCAAACATACCTGCTAATATTTCACAACAAGCTGGTGATGCTGGATTTACGAAGTTTAAATCTCCATACATGGTATTTGTACTATGATGATCAATGACAATTGTTTTTTTCGCTTTTTCAAAGTATTCTCTTCCTATCAATCTTTTTAAGTCCGCACAATCTAATGAAATAGCCAAATCATATTTTTCTACATCTGATTTTTCTTTTACTGTATTGGCTCCTGGTAAAAAGGCAAATGTTCTTGGAAATTCTTTTACAATTATATCTGCTTCTTTTCCTATTTTCTTTAAGGCTAATTTCATAGACAACATACTTCCAATGGCATCTCCATCAGGTGTTTCATGTGCCATTAGAACAATTTTTTCTGCTTGCTTTATTTCTACTAAAATATCATCTAAGGTCATTTTTTTCTTCCTTTCTATAGAGTCAGGAGACACTTCATTCTTTTGGGTCTGTTCACATGGATTAAGTTTTTTATTACATAGAAAAGTTGCTTTTTTCATATGACAAAAAATGTCTCCTTATAAGTACGTATTCCATTTGCTAAAGTTTATCCTCTAATTTTCTTCTCTTTTTGCCATAATTTCTTTTAAAATTGAATCAATTTTTGCACCATATTCAATTGAGTCATCTAATTCAAAGATTAACTCAGGTGTATTTCTTAAATTTACTCTTTTGGCCAATTCACTTCTGATAAATCCTGATGATTTTTTTAGTCCAGCCAATGTATCTTTTATATTTTTTGAATTTAATATACTAACATAGACTTTTGCATATTTCAAGTCATTGGTTACTTTTACTTTTGTAACACTAATCAATCCTGTCACATTTGGATTTTTTAATTCATATCCGATAATTTGACTAAGTTCTTTTTTATATTCTTCATCAATTCTTCCTAGTCTTGGATTTTCTTTTCCTTTCATACATTTCTCTCCTTTATAGAGTTATTTCTCCTTTTGTTTGTTGTTTTTAATTTTGTTGTTCTACCGTCTTTCGACCCATCAAAATATTTACTTAATAGAAACGCCTCTTCTTTTATCTTTTAATCTCTTCCATAACATATACTTCAATAATATCTCCTTCTTTGATGTCATTATAATCCTCAATCTGCATTCCACACTCAAATCCTTTTGTAACTTCTTTAACTTCATCTTTAAATCTTTTTAATGTTGCTAAATGTCCATCATGAATAACAATATTATCACGTATAACTCTCACGCCTGCATTTCTCTCTACTTTTCCATTTAATACATATGCACCAGCAATTGTTCCCACATTTGAAATCTTAAATGTTTGTCTTACTTCAACATTTCCAATAACTTTTTCTTCAAACTTAGGTGCTAGCATTCCCTTCATAGCTGCTTCTACATCTTCAATTGCTTGATAGATAACAGAATATTGTTTAATTTCTACTTCTTCTTTTTCTGCCATTTCTTTTGCTGTATGATCTGGTCTTACATTAAATGCAATGATGATTGCATTTGATACTTTTGCAAGTGTGACATCTGATTGGTTAACAGCACCTGCTGCACTATGAATAACTTTTACCCTAACCTCTTCGTTTTGTAATTTCTCTAATGATTGTTTTACAGCTTCTACTGAACCTTGTACATCTGCTTTTACAATCAAATTCAATACTTTTAATTTTCCTTCTTCCATTTGACTAAATAGATTATCTAAAGTTACTTTTGTTACAGAATTCATTGCTTTTTCTCTTGCTTGGCGTTTTCTTCTTTCTATTAAATGTTTTGCCATTTTTTCATTTTTAACTTCATAGAAAGTATCTCCTGCTTCTGGTAC
>CALXJS010000043.1 GCA_944388685.1 uncultured Clostridia bacterium
GCACCTCTCACAGCAAGTCTGAGATTCTCCTACTTGATAATGTAAGAATTTGTAATATTCTTCCACTAGCACATTCAATTTCATAAAATAGTATAATATAACTTCAGAAATTTAGATAAACAACTGTAAATCATAACATAATCATTTGGTAAGAAATGAAGAATTTGTTTTAAGATACCTTGTAATTCATTAGAAAAAATGATATAGTAATAAAGAATTAAACAAAGGAGAAGAAAGACTATGAAAATAGATACATATAAAGTAAAAGAGGAAAAAGGGGTAACCCTAATGGCGTTATCTATCATCATTATCGTATTATTAATATTAACATCAATAACTGTTAATATAGGAAAAGATGGAATAAAAGAGTCTAAAGAAGATGCTATGTTAAGTGAATTAGGAATGGTTCAGAATGCAGTTTTACAAAGAAAAACCAAAGCGGATTTGACAAATGAAACATATCCAGGAGAAAAGATTACAACAGCAGGAATTAATTTAGATACGGTGATAGCAGAGATTAATGCCAATGTGGCTTCAGGAGAGGAAACCGTTACAAGAAGAGATGTAGAAGACGAAAATTATTATTATTTATCAGATTCAAATAATGGATTAAGTGATTTAGGAATCGACAATTCGGAAGATGAATATATTGTTAATTATGAAACAGGAGAAGTCATCAATTATACAACTCTGGTAACAGGAACAGGAAAACCATTATACATCTATGCTAGATGAGAAATCCAAAATAATTTACGTTATATTCGGCAAAACTAAAATTTTTATATTATTTTCTATACACTATACAAGTCATATAGGAGGAAGGTTATGACAGAAGAATTAAAACAAGAAATAGGCAATTTAGGAATTATTAGAGAAAATATTTTGTTTAATGAACCGATGGCAAATCACACAACGTTTAAGGTTGGTGGGCCAGCGGAATGTTATATAAAAATAGATGACATCCAGAGTTTAAGAAAAGTACTTAAATTTGCAAAAGATAATCACATAGCTATAACAGTATTAGGAAATGGAAGTAATATATTAGTTTTGGATAAAGGGATTAAAGGAATTGTCCTTAACATTCGATTGAATAAAATTGAAATGGTAAATTTAGATGGAAAGTTTTTTGCAACGATTGGTGCTGGAGTTAAAATTTCTGTTTTTGGACATTTACTGTTAAAAAATGAACTAACAGGATTTGAAGAATTATCAGGAATACCAGGAACTATTGGTGGAGCAGTTAGAATGAATGCAGGAGCACATGGAAAAGAATTTAAGGATATTGTGAATTCTGTAACTTGTATGGATTATGATGGGAATATTAAGCGATTTGAAAATGAAGAAATGAAATTTGCTTATAGAAGTAGTATGCTAAAAGATAAGAAATATATCGTACTAGAAGTTGGCATGCAATTCCAAAAAGGAAATGAAGAAGAAATCAAAGCAAAAATGCAGGAATATGCAACATACCGAAAAGAAAAACAACCAATAGAATATCCAAGTGCAGGTAGCACTTTTAAAAGGGGAGAAGATTTTATTACGGCAAAATTAATTGATGAAGCAGGTTTAAAAGGATATCATATTGGAGATGCAGAAGTATCTACAAAACACGCAGGATTTATTATAAACAAAGGAAATGCAACAGCAAAAGATATACTAGAAGTAATTGAACATGTAAAACACAAAGTAGGGGAAAAATTTAATAAAAAAATAGAGTTAGAAATTGAGATTATGGGAGAGAGTTAGAATGAATGGTTTTATGCATTGGTTTAAATCAAGTACAAAAATGAAAAGGTGGATATTTCTGATTTTAATAGGAATTATATTGTGTTGCTATGGAATTGCAGAAATATTAGTATTAAGAGAAATATCTTTTCAGGAAGTAGGAAAAATCATTGCTATATTTGTTGTAGGATTTGTCGCTATTGTTGTAGGCTTAGTGTATATTAATAAAAGAACTTTGGAAGTGTTGATTGAATCAACAGATGAAAGAATGGAACATAAAAAAAATGTTAATATAAATTCCTTAATCTTTAACAAAAAGGTATATGATAAAGGACCTAATATAGTGGTGATTGGAGGAGGAACAGGATTAAATACAGTTCTTTTAGGCTTGAAAAACTATACGAGTAATTTAACAGCAATTGTT
Organism: uncultured Clostridia bacterium; assembly: GCA_944388685.1. The sequence goes on from CALXJS010000043.1 coordinate 2,150, forward strand.
ACAATATCAGATTATGGTGAAGAAATGACCAATTCAAGAAAAGAATTGCGAACATTACCATTAAACGATATTAAAGATAGTATGGTAGCCTTGGCTAAAAAAGAAGAACAAGTTGAAAAATTGTTTAATCATGAGTTTCAAACAGGAAAGCTAAAAGGCTTAGATTTTTCAGATATATATTTTTTAGCAATGAAAGAAATTAATGGGAATTTTGAAGATTCTATCATAAAAAGTAATGAAGTTATCAATATGATAGGAAAAGTAATACCAGTTACATTAGACGAAATGAAAATTACAGCGGAACTAGCAAATGGATATATTGTAGAAGAAAAATCAAGAATACCAGAAGTGGTTTCTGAAAAATTAACCAAAATTAATAGAATTACAATCAGTCCAGCAAATTGTAAACCAGCACCTGGTGTTGTGGAGGCGATAAAAGCAGCAGATTGTATTATTATAGGACCTGGAAGTTTATATACAAATGTTATACCAAATCTTTTAGTAAATGGAGTAAACAAAGCGATAAAAGAAAGTACAGCTATAAAAGTATATATTAGTAATATTATGACAGAACCAGGTCAGACAGATAACTATAGTGTGACAGACCATATCAATGCTATTCTAGAACATTGTGGACAAGGTATTATTGATTATTGTATCTATGATACGGGAGAGATTATACCAGAATTTATCAAAAAATATAATTTAGAAGGTCAAGATATTGTAGAACAAGATATAGATAAAATAAAAGGTATTCGATTTTTGCAAAGAAATTTATCTATGGTAGATAAGGAATTTATTAGACATGATCCGAATTTAGTGGCAGCATCTATTATTGAACTTATATGTGATGATTTAAAATATCAAGATAAACAAAATGATCCTCAATATTTAATGTTGAATACAAAATTACAAGAGGAGAAGAGGATTAATAAAAAGAAAAAGGCAACAGAAAAAAAATACAAAAAAGGAAAAAAAGAACCTAAAAGAATTAAAAGAGGAAAAAGTAAATTTAGCAATAAATATAGTGAAAGAATTGCCTCAATAAGAGAAGCTGATGAAAAAGTGAAAAGAAAAATGGAAAAAGATATGATGAGAAAGAGGGCAAGTAAATCTTATAATACAAGTCAAGGACATCATGATAATGAGGATATAAAAACGACAAAACCCAAAAGTGCAAGAGGAAGAGGCAGAAGAATGAAAACAAAGGCGGAATTAAGAGAAGAAATGTTGAAAACATTGAATGATAGTAATTATAAGAAGCTATAAAAGCTATAAATATAAATAAAATACGGAGGATATTATGAAATTTACAAAGGAAAGTTTAGATTTAGAAACAGGACTTACAAAAGAATGGTTGATTACAAATGGAATTGGAGGATTCGCATCATCTACCATTATAGGTGCAAATACTAGAAAATATCATGGATTACTTGTGGCTCCATTAAACCCACCAGCTAATCGATATGTTATTTTATCCAAATTAGATGAAGCTATTGAAGTAAGAGGAAAACAATATGACTTATATACGAATATATGTGAGTCTTATATTTCTCATGGGTATCAATATCAAGAAACATTTGAAAAAGAATATTATCCTACTTTTAAGTATAAAGTACAAGGAATAGAAATAGAAAAAAGTATTTGTATGGAATATAATGAAAACACAGTTGGTGTGTATTATAAAATAAAAAATGGAAAATACAAATCTAAATTAACATTAGCACCAATCATGAATTTTAGAGATTTCCATACAATGAATACAGGACACCATTTTTATATAAAACAGCAAGTAAATGGTACGAAAATAAAAGTAATTATAGATGATAAATCACAAACACCTATATATATGAATGTATCTGAAGGAAGTTATATACCACATGAAAATGATGATTTTCAGCATATGTTTTATATTGAAGAAGAAAAAAGAGGTTTCTATCCAGAGGAAAATCATGCAGTTCCTGGGGTGTTTGAAATTGAAATAAAAGCAAATGAAGAGAAAGAGATTTCGTTTATATGTTCTTTAAGTGAAAATATAGAAGAAAAAGATGTAAAAGAAATTTTAGAAAAAGAGATTGCTAGAATCAATAAAGAAATAGAAAAAACGGAATTAATTTCGGAAAAAGAAAAGAAAACAAAGAAAGAATTAAATGAAGAAGAACTGATAAAAACATATATAAAAGCAATCGACAATTTTATTGTGTATAGACCAAGTTTTAGATTGCATACGATTATTGCTGGATATCCATGGTTTTTGGATTGGGGAAGAGATTCGCTAATTGCTTTTGAAGGATTACTATTGGTTACAAAAAAATATGATATAGCAAGAGAAGTATTGTTAACAATGGTAAGAGACATCAAATATGGGTTAGTACCAAATGGATATTCTGGATATGACAGTAGACCATTATATAATAGTGTAGATGCATCATTATTATTATTTGAACAAGTCCAAAAATATTTGGAATATACAAAAGATTATAAATTTATAAAAGAAAAAATATATACAAAATTAGAAGATATTATAAAAAATTATGTAGAAGGAAATAATGTCGATGGGAATAACATTTATTTAGATAGTGACGGATTGATGTTTTCTGGTACAGATGATACACAAAACACATGGATGGATGCAAAAGTAGGAAATATAGCTGTTACACCTAGAAATGGAAAAGCTGTTGAAATAAATGCTATGTGGTATAATGCTAATATGATTATGGCAAACTTAACATTAAAAATTGGGGATTTGCTACAAATAAAGAAATATAAAGATTTAGCAAAAAAATGTAAAAAAGCATTTGAAGAAAAATTTTATAACCCAAAAACGAAGTGTCTTTATGATGTATTAGGAGATAGTAAAATAAGACCAAATCAATTATTTGCTTTAAGTCTAACATATCCTGTAATAGATATAGATTCAGACATAGCAAAAAATATCCTTACAGTTGTAGAAAAGAAATTATTAAATAACTATGGTCTAAAAACATTGGCAAAAGGGGAAGAAAACTATGTAGAGATTTATGAAGGTGATAGTTTTAAAAGAGATAGTAGCTATCATCAAGGAATTACTTGGACATGGTTATTAGGTTTGTATTATAATACACTTGTCAACATGAAAAATAAAGCAAAGGATGAAGAAAAAGAATTATTAGAAAATAAAATAGAAAAATTTAAAGAAAAAACGAATAAAACCTTTAAAAAGGAAATTTATGAAAATGGTTGTATTGGAAGCATATCAGAAATGTATGATTCTGTAAAACCACAATTACCAAAAGGGGCTATTGCACAAGCTTGGAGTGTTGCAGAAGTATTTAGAATTATTATGAGTAAGTGAGAACAGTTCGGACCAGGTTAGTGTCCATTTAGGTGTCTGTTTGGGTGTCCAAAAGAAAACGTCCCCAAATGGACACCCAAACGGACACCAACTTGGCCCAAACTGTTTCTTTTTAAATCTATTAAAAATATAGTTGAATTTTAAAGTTTTTATGATATAATGTGAACAGAAATTCGAAAGAAAAGAACTCTTAAAAAATAATGGTGATTTTGACAAAATTACCTTGTAGAAAGGAAAGAGATTAAAGATGAGAATATTAGGAATTGACCCAGGATTTGCTATTACAGGGTATAGTATTATTGATTATATAGGAAACAAATTTCATTTAGAAACTTCTGGAGCAATATTAACAGAAGCAAAAACATCATTTCCATTGAGATTAGAGAAAATTAATAAGGAATTAGATGATATTATAAAAACATACAAACCAGATGCTATGGCAATAGAGGAATTATTTTTTAATAACAATGCAAAAACAGCAATTAATGTTGCACAGGCAAGAGGGGTTATATTAGTAACAGCAAGACAAAATAATTTAAATATATATGAATATACACCTCTCCAAGTAAAACAAGCAGTTACAGGTTATGGAAGAGCTGATAAGATTCAAGTACAAAGAATGGTGAAAATGATTTTGAATGAGGAAAAATTGCCAAAATTAGATGATGTTACAGATAGTATGGCGATGGCAATTTGTCATGCACATTCTTCTAAATTTGCACAGAGTTTATAAGAAAAACGTGTGTGTGTAAACGAAATCAAAGATTTCGGACGCATAGATGTGAAGATTGTTTTGCACATGTGAGTAGTTTAGAATTGTTAATGATGGAGGAATTTTATGATAAAAATAGAAGAATTAGAAAAAGAATTAAACCAAGGCACATTACAAAGTATGTATATATTTTATGGCGAAGAGTTATTTTTATTAGAAAATTCTTTAAAAAAAATAAAAAATTTATTTGGAGAATGTATTAAAGGTATTAATTATATTCCGATTGATGAAAGCAATATTGGAGAAATTATATCAGATATAGAAACACCAGCATTTGGCTATGAAAAAAAATTAATTATTGCTAGAAATTCTGGAATACTAAAAAAAGAAGGAAAACGAAAAAATGCGGAAATGGCAAAGGTAAGAGAAAAATTGACAGAATACATAGAAAATAATCATAAAATGATAAAAGAAAGCATTGTTTTAGTATTTATAGAAGAAGATGTGGACAATAAAACTAATTTATATAAGGCGATAGATAAATTGGGTGTAGTTTGTCATTTTGAATATCAAAAACCTATTCAGATAGAGAAAAGAATGAAAGCAATTTGTCATGCATATAAAGTTAACATATCAGACGCTAACTTAAGATATTTTATTGAATGTTGTGGAACCAATATGCAAGAATTAATCAATGAAATTAGAAAAGTAATTGAATATGCTGGAGAAAATGGAACTATTCAAAAAGAAGATATTGATAGTTTATGTATTAAAAAATTAGAAAGTGTAATATTTGATTTGACAGATAATTTAGGAAAAAAAGAAATAGGGAAAGCTGTACAAGTTCTAAAAAATTTAATATATGCAAAAGAACCAATCCAAAAAATATTAATTACCTTATATAACCATTTTAAAAAATTATATTTGACCAAAATTGCTATAAAAACTAATAAAGATATAATAACAACTTTGAATTTGAAACCAAATCAAACATTTTTAGTAAATAAATATAAAACACAGGCAAGGTATTTTGAAGAAAAGGACTTAAAAGCCATCTTACAAAATCTAAGAGATTTAGACTATCATTATAAAATCGGATTAATCGATTTGCAAATAGGATTGGAATCTATTCTTTGTAGATATTGTTCATAAGATGAAAAATCAATATTTTAAAGTGTGAGGATGAATAATGAATCAATATGAAAGAGATAATGTAGAACAAATAAAAAAAGAAATTAGAGCATATGAAGAAAAAAATGGGAAAATGCCAAAAGAAAAGAAAGCATATTATATTTATAGAAGAATGGGACAAATTTATTCATATAAAGAAGCATATTCCTTATATTCAAATCAAAAACAAGAATATGATGATAGGATTAACATTTATAGAGAAGGAACAACAGATGAAGGTGAAGCAATATGTGTAGATATGAATAGAACTTGTGTCGAATTTATGAGAGAAGAAGGAATCAATGCTAATTTATATTTTATGGATATAGAAAATCCATTATCACATGCTGATGGTGGTTTCGAAGTGGATGGAAAATATTATTTCTTTGATTTAACAGGAGATGTCATGAAAATACAAACAGGTATGAGAACAAGAAATTTTGCTATTTCTCAAGAAAGACTTCATGAAAGATTATTTGATAAAGATTCTAAAGAAAATAGAGAACAGTATTTAATTAGAATGAATGAACAAAATGAAGGAAAAATTTTTTCTGAGATTTCACAAGAGACGATAGAGGAATGGGATAATGAATTTGGGTTTACATATAAAGGTTTATACACAAATGATATTTTAGATATGATGAAAGAGGAAAGCTTTGATAAAAATTTTATGGAAGAATTTTTTGAAACAAAACAGCCAGATGAATTGGTGCAACGAAAGTTTGAATTTATTATGAAATATGTAGGAATTATTAAAGCAAATCAAAAAGGAAAAATAGGAAATATAGAAGCAAAGGAATATTATATAAAACTTTCTAGTTATATCTTAACAAAAGAAGAAATGGAAAATTACATCGAGATGTGTAGAGGATTTATAGAAAGAGATGGAAAAAGACAAGGAAAGAATATAGTCGTTGTCAAAAAAGAAAATGAAAATATATATTATTTATACAATTCAGAAAAACAAATTTATGAAAAAATTGAAAAAGAAACATTAATGAAACAAGGAATTCAATATATTCATGGAAAAACGGGGAGAATTCTGCCAATTGAGGCATATATAGAAGAAAAAGAAAAGAGATTGGAAGAACAAAATGAAATAGGATAAAAAGAAAGAAAAATATAAAATGTATAATAAATCCCAATATTGCTAAAAATAAGAATAAGAATTTTTAGCAAAGGTGATTTATATGAAAAAAATAAAAGAAAATAAAGGAAAAATAGGCATAGCATGTATAATGATTATAATCATGCTAGCCATGATTGCTTATATATTCTTAAGAAATAATGAAGTAGAAGCTTTATCAAAATACGGTTCAAGAGGAGATGAAGTAATACAGATTCAAACAAAACTAAAGAGATGGGGATATTATAACGGAAATATAGATGGGATTTATGGTAGCCAAACACAAGAAGCGGTAAGATACTTTCAAAGAAAAAATGGCTTAACAGTAGATGGAATTGCGGGACCTGCAACATTAGCAGCAATGGGAATAACAAGTTCCTCATCTAGTTCATCATCTTCTTCCAGCAATTCGAGCAATGTTAATTTATTAGCAAGATTAATTTATGGGGAAGCCCGAGGGGAACCTTATACTGGACAAGTAGCAGTAGGTGCGGTAGTTATGAATCGAGTAAAAAGTAGTTCCTTTCCCAATAGCATATCAGGTGTCATTTATCAATCAGGGGCTTTTGACGCAGTTAAAGATGGACAAATCAATTTAACACCAGATTCAACCGCCAAAAAAGCAGCACAAGACGCTATTAATGGATGGGACCCTAGTTATGGTGCTATCTATTATTTTAATCCATCTACAGCGACCAATAAATGGATATGGTCAAGACCAATGACAGTCACAATTGGAAGACATAGATTTTGTAAATAAAGTAATCTTCAAACAATATGCTACAATGAAAAAAACAAAATTCCAACCTTAAACAGGAAAAGAGGAAAAAGAATGATAGATTTAGAAAAAGATGTAAAATATATAAGAGGTGTCGGACCAAATAGAGTAAAATTATTAAACAAATTAGGTATATTTACGTTAAAAGATTTAATTACCTATTATCCAAGGACGTATGAAGATAGAAGCAAACCAAAAAATATTGCAGAATGTATCGATGGAGAAGAAGTATTAATCGAAGCCTATGCTACAGGAAGAGTAAGTGATGTAAGGCTTAGAGGAAAAACAATGCAAAAATTAGTAATTCGTGATGAAACAGGTGTTGCAACAGCTGTATGGTTTAATCAAAGTTATTTAAAAAACAAATTTGAGCAGGGGAAGAAATATACATTTTATGGAAAAATCAATAATACCTTTGGAAGAATCACAATAAATTCGCCTGTTTTTGATGAAGAAGGAAAAACTTCAAATACAGGAAAAATTGTTCCTATATATCCATTAACATATAGTTTATCACAAAATACAATTAGAAGAATTATGGAAAATGGAATAAAAGAAATAGAGAACAAACTAGAAGAAACATTGCCAGAATATATTTTAAAAGAATATCATTTAGAAAGAATTAATCAAGCAACGAAAAATATCCATTTCCCAAAAGAATTTAAAGACTTTAATATTGCCAGAAATCGATTGGTTTTTGAAGAATTATTAACCATGCAGTTGGCACTATTAGAATTAAAAAATAGCTATATCAATGAGGAAAAGGGAATTCAATTTAGTAAAGATGTTCACATGTCAGATATCATTAATAAATTACCATTTCGATTAACAAATGCACAAAGAAGAGTATTAGAAGAAATAGATAATAATATGGAATCAGAAAAGCCAATGAACCGCTTATTACAAGGAGATGTTGGTTCAGGAAAAACTGTTATTGCAATGTGTTCTTCCTATAAAGCAGTAAAATGTGGTTATCAAGTAGCGATAATGGCACCAACAGCAATTCTTGCTACACAACATCTAGAAAATTTTAAGAAAATATTTGACGAATTAGATATCAGATGTGAATTATTAATTTCAGCAATGACGAAAAAGAAAAAAACAGAACTACTAGAAAGATTAAAAAACGGTGAAATTGATATTTTGATTGGAACACATGCTCTATTACAAGAAAATGTAGAATTTAAAAATTTAGGATTAGTCGTAACAGATGAACAACATCGTTTTGGTGTAAAACAAAGAACAACCATTGTGGAAAAAGGACAAAATCCAGATGTGCTTGTTATGACAGCAACACCAATTCCTAGAACGTTGGCTTTGATACTATATGGTGATTTGGATATTTCTATCATAGATGAATTACCGCCAAATCGAAAAAAGATAGATACATTTGCAGTGACAAAAGGAATGGAAGATAGGATTAATAACTTTATAAAAGTACAATTAAAAGAAGGAAGACAAGCATATATAGTATGTCCATTAGTAGAAGAAAATGAAGAATTGGATTTAAAATCCGTAGAAAAATTATACGAAAGATGTAAGACAGAGATATTTTCAGAATATAAAGTAGAATACATACATGGAAAAATGAAAGCCAAAGATAAAGACGATATTATGATGAGATTTAAAAACAAAGAAATTGATATATTAATTTCAACGACAGTTATTGAAGTTGGTGTTGATGTGCCAAATGCAAATATTATGGTGATAGAAGATGCACAAAGGTTTGGATTGGCTCAATTACATCAACTAAGAGGAAGAGTTGGAAGAGGAGAATATAAATCTTATTGTATTCTAAAATATGAAGGAAAAGGTGAAACAGTTAGAAAAAGAATGAAAGTTATGTGTGATACGAATGATGGATTTATTATTTCAGAAAAGGACTTAGAATTAAGGGGATCGGGAGATTTCTTTGGAACGATGCAACATGGACTTCCAGAATTCAAGATTGCGAATTTATTTGAAGATATGAATATATTAAAATTAGCACAAGAAGCAGCTGTTAGAATTATCGATAATGATCCCAAATTAGAAAAGTCGGAAAATGCAAGACTAAAAACATTGATAAGAGACAAATTTACAAAGAGGATAGAAATTTAGGCGTTAAGGACATCCTTAACGCCTATTGACTTTTTTAAAAAAAGATATTAATATATATCTATAAAATAAAAAAGGATGTCGATATATATGTTTCAACTAATCGTAAAACTATTAGGATTAATTATGATTTTAGCTGGTGTCATTTTGATATATGATGCTAGAATAATTACAAAAAGATTTTTTGGATTTGGAGACCAAAATGAAGGCGCTAGTGGACTAAAAATTTTAGGTTTTATATTGGCAATAGTAGGTGGACTAATCATCTATTTTTCAATGTAAATGACAAAATATGTGTAAGCAATATATGAATATAAAATTTCTTTTATAATATATATGTAATGGAATTAAATTTCACTGAAAATGTCAAAAAACTATTGACAACAAAAACAAATTTGTGCTAATATAATTATTGTTAGTCTATATATGCGGATGTGGCGGAACTGGTAGACGCGCTGGTCTTAGGAACCAGTGCCAACGGCGTGGGGGTTCGAGTCCCTTCATCCGCACCAAGATAAAAAGTAACCTAAGTTAGTAAAACAACTATACTAAGGTTACTTTTTTGTGCATCAATAATTTTTATTACTAAGTAGTAATTATAAAAATATAAATAAAAAAAGAAATGAGTTGAAAAAGATAAAATAATATGATATAAAATAAATAATAAAAAACAAGGGGGGAATAAATCTAATGAAAAAATTAAAAGAAGAGAACAAAATTAAAACAAAGAAAAAACAGGAGAAGGGTGTTACTTTGATAGTCCTTATTATTGCAATTATTGTTTTGCTGATATTAGTGGGGATTGTGGTTGTGATATTAACAGGAGATAATGGAATTCTAAACAAGCAAACAGCTAATGGAAATGTAGGAACTAGTACAACAGGTGGAGAGACAATGGGAAAAACAGTAGAAGATTTAGAAGTAGGGGATAAGGTATATTATGATACAGGAAATGCAAGTATAGGAGAAAATGGGCTTATAGAATGTGTTGTATTATATGATACAAAATATAATCAAGAAAATGGAACAAATTATGGGGTTCAAATTATATCTGCTGATATAGTAGAAGATGATGTTGCATTGGGAGTGGATGATGATTTTGAAGCTTCAAAAGATGAATATAATAATGCAATAACAATATTAAATGAAAAAGCAGAAGAATATTTAAATGAAAAAGATAAGACAGGAAATCCAGAGATAGCGACTGATGCAAGATGTGTAGGAAGCGTTCCAGATAATAAAAATTCAGAAGCAACAGATTATTTTACTAGTATTTATGATTACATGTCAGATTATAATAATATGTTTAAAAATACAGATACAAATTATGAGACAGATTATAATCAAATGTGTTCAGAAGATTTAAATATAGCATATATAGGAAAATCATATTGGTTAGCTTCTCGTATGGCTATATCTCATGAGTTTACTATTTTTTCTATATATGCGGTGGCTGAAACAGAAAGTTTATATACCAACTATACAAACCTTGTCAATAATAACGGACATGTGAGGGCAGTTACTTCTATAAGTGGTTTCCGACCAGTATTTACTTTGAAATCTGGAATTAAATTAACAAAAGGAAATGGAACAGATATACCATATACATTAGAAACATAAAACTAAGTATAATTCTTAAATAAAGATAAGAGATTACAATGCTGTAATAATAGCAAAGTAATCTTCTTTTATTTATTTTTGCAATTTTATGTGAAGTGTAGTATAATAATAAGTAGCAAAGCCCAAAAGGGCTTGCATGTAACTATTAACAGCCTCCCAAATTTGGGAGAAAGGAGGACAATAATGAGTAACAGAAGAAACAGCAGAGAGGAAACTTTGAGACATTATGAGGCCATGAAGATTACCAGACCAGAGTGTCGGGGAGGTAATCAGGATTGCGAAACCTGCACTCTTATCTTATTTTAATAAGAAATTATATTTTATATACTTGTAACTACACATAAAATATTGTAAAATAGTAGATACAAAGAGAAATAAATTTAATAATGAGGGGGATAGTGTGAAAAATAAAAAGTTAAAAAAGAGCATGATTAATAACAGTAGCGATTAAAATTTAAAAAACAGACTACT
>CALXJS010000044.1 GCA_944388685.1 uncultured Clostridia bacterium
GGACTAGATGCCTTAGAGTACTTCATTTCTGCCCATGGTGCAAGAAAAGGACTTTCAGATACAGCTTTAAGAACAGCCGACTCTGGATACTTAACAAGAAGATTAGTTGACGTATCACAAGATATTATTGTAAGAGAACATGATTGTGGTACAGATGATGGAATTATTGTTTACGACATTAAAGATGGACAACAAGTTATCGAAAAAATGCAAGAAAGATTATTAGGAAGATTTGTTGTAGAAGATGTATACAATCCTGAAACAAAAGAACTAATCGTTGATACAAATACCATGATTACAGAAAAAATTGCAGATGAAATTGTAGCAGCTGGAATTGAAAAATTAAAAGTACGTTCAGTTCTTGGATGTCGTTCAAAACATGGTGTATGTCAAAAATGTTATGGTATGGGATTAGCAAGAAGAGACTTAGTATCAATTGGTGAAGCAATTGGTATCATTGCAGCACAATCAATTGGTGAGCCTGGTACACAGCTTACAATGAGAACCATTCACTCTGGTGGTGTTGCTGGTGTAGCAGATATTACACAAGGTCTTCCAAGGGTTGAAGAACTATTTGAAGCTAGAAAACCAAAGGGACTTGCGATTATTTCAGAAATTGATGGTAAAGTAAAAATCAAAGAAACAAAGAAGAAAAAAGAAGTTGTTGTTACAGGTAAAGACAATGCAAAATCATACACAATTCCATTTGGTTCAAAAATGAAGGTAAAAGATGGAGACATGGTAGAAGTAGGTCAACCCTTAATCGAAGGTTCAATTAACCCAGCTGAAATCTTAACATTAAAAGGACCAGAAGGTGTATATGAATACCTAATTTCAGAAGTACAAAAAGTATATAGAAATCAAGGTGTTGATATTAATGATAAACATATTGAAGTTATTGGTAGACAAATGCTTAAGAAAGTAAGAGTAGAAGATAATGCTGATACAGATATGTTCCCAGGTTCATTAATCGACATGTATGAATTTGAAGATAAAAACAATGAAGCGATTGCAGAAGGAAAGAGACCTGCAACAGGAAAACGAGTATTACTTGGTATTACAAAAGCTGCTCTTGCAACAGATAGTTTCCTATCAGCAGCATCATTCCAAGAAACTACAAGAGTTCTTACAGATGCAGCTGTTAAAGGTAAAACAGATGATTTAATGGGATTAAAAGAAAATGTTATCATTGGTAAATTAATTCCAGCAGGAACAGGAATGCAGAAATATCAAAATATTCATATTAGTACAGAAAAGCAACTAGAAGAAGTAGCAGATACAGAAAATATGGAATAAAACAGAAAAAATTGCCAAAAGGGCGTGTCAAAGTGGCTATAAATTACCATTTTATCCCGTCTCCTTTGGCAATTTTTTTGCAATGTAATATGCATGATAACAATAAATTTGCATATAATATAGATAATCAAATTAATTCTCATTACGAAAAAATTCCGTAAACGGAAAAAATTCGTAATGATAAATTGACTAAATAAATGATTTTATGTTATAATCATTACGAAAAAGTTCCGTAAACGGAAAAAATTCGTAATGGAGGTATTGCGATGGAAATAAAAAGAGATTATTATTTAAAAGAACTTATAGACAGAATGGACAATCAGCTTATAAAAATCATAACAGGAATTAGAAGATGTGGAAAATCGTATTTATTAAATATAATATTTAAAAAGTATCTTCTAGAGAATGGAACAGATGAAGACCATATAATACAATTAAGTTTAGATGAAAATAAGAATAAAAAATACTTAAATCCAGATATATTAGATGAGTATATAAGAAGTTTAATTAAAGATAAAAATAAGTATTATATATTATTAGATGAAATACAAGAAGTTAAAGATTTTGAATCAGTTTTAATTGGTTTTATGCATATGAGTAATGTAGAAATATATGTAACTGGAAGTAATTCAAAATTTTTGTCATCAGATATTGTAACAGAATTTAGAGGTAGGGGCGATGAAATCAGAGTATATCCTTTATCATTTGCAGAATTCTATTCTGTATATGATGGAACAGAAGAAAAAGCATTAAATGAATATTATACCTATGGAGGATTACCTTTAACAGTAATAGCAAAGACCGATAATGGAAAAATAAATTATCTGAGAACACAAAAAGACAATGTATATATAAATGATATTATTGACAGAAACCATATTCAAAATAAAGAAGAATTAGAGATGCTGGTACAAATAATCGCATCTGATATAGGTTGCCTTACAAATCCTTTAAAATTATCAAATAATTTTAAGGAAAGAGATAAATTATCTACTATGACAGACAAAACAATCTATAATTATTTAGGGTATTTACAAGATGCTTTTATGATAGAAAAAGCAAGAAGATTTGATGTAAGAGGAAAAAGGTTTATAGAAACACCCCAAAAATATTACTTTACAGATATGGGGATTAGAAATTCGTTTTTAGATTTTAGACAAAGTGAAGAAGTATCACATATAATGGAGAATGTTATTTATATAGAATTAAAAAAGCGTGGATATAATGTAGATGTTGGTTCTGTTGAAATTCGTGAAGGAGATGCCAAAAAACAGTTGGAAATTGATTTTGTGGCTAACAAAGGAAACAATAAAATTTATATTCAATCAGCACTTGAAATGAAAACAGAAGAAAAAGTAAAGCAAGAGCAGAAATCTTTATTAAATGTAAATGACTTTTTCAAAAAAATAATTATCGTAGGAGAAAATATAAAAAGATCACGTTATGATAATGGAATTATTATTATGAGTATATATGATTTTCTTTTAGATGCTAATAGCTTAGACTATTAGTAGATATTGAAAACAGAAAAAATTGCCAAAGGGTACATCCCCTTTGGCATTTTAAAAATTATTCTTTAATTTGATGCATATGCTCGATTGTTTCATTTTCACCGTCTGCTGTTCCTGTACATGGTTGGATTTGTTCAATATTTAAAGAGATTATAGGACGAAGGTGATAATAACCGGCAGTATTGTTGCTATTATCAAGATTTGAATTGAACATAATATTAGCAGTAAGAGAAGAGTTATCTATGTAATTTAAATTAAAAGAAGCACTAGTTGAAGTACAGTTAACAGATCGAGAAGCCAACCAGTATGAGGTGTTTGTATTAAATAATAAATCTCTTATTTTGCTAGTTGTTCCATCATTATCCGTAAAATAACTTGCTTGCATATTTTGAAAATAATAATAAGTTTGAGTTACTGTTAAATCAGTTGCTACATTTGAAGTTTGAGTTGTTGGATCTGTATATCCGTTAGCATTCACATCTATTCCATCTGTCTTAATTTCAGTTGTATCAATGCCACTTCCATTTTCTTGTGTATATAGACTTGGATAATTACTATTACTTCCGCTGTATGTGTTGGTTTCTGCATATTTATTTATTGCTTCAATCGCTTCATTATTTAACTGCTTTTCGATATCTTCTATATTAATGCTTCTAGCTTCAATTCCTAAGTTAGAATTACTATATAATTTTTCGCAGATATCATTTAGTAATAAAACACCATTGTTATAACCTAAAACTCCTTGAAAGGAAACGGATTCATTTGTTGGAGAAGTACTAATTAAATCTACAGTCCCATCTGAATTTACACTTAAGATTTGCCACTGTAAAAGTTCTTCAGATTGATTTATTGTCTGATTACTTGAATAACCACTATATGTTGAAGATAAAGAATATCCATCTTCTACAGCATCATACGTATAATTTACATAATCGCCAGGCTTTAGTAAAGAAGATAAATTCGCTATTAAAGTTTCATTGTATATTTGATCGATGTTATTTACACTTTTTTCATATTCTTCTTTTATTTGATCAATTTCAGAAGTTTGTGCCATATTACTATTACTACTACGCATAAACATACCAAAAACAACAAATAAGAAAAATAACATGGCAATTAGAACAAATAAAGTAATTGAACCATTTTCTTTACGAAAGAAATTTTTTATCATAAATAAAAAGCCTCCTCTTTTGTTTTTTCTATTCTTAAAATCTTAATTTTATTTTTTAAATTATATCATAGTGAAAAATAAAAATCTATACACATATAAAATATTTCTTGGATTTGTGTAACTATTCAGAGGTCAAGTCGGTTTTGCCTGTTAAGCAATATATAATATAAAGTCATTCATGATTTTGTATAAGCTAAATTTTCGAAGAACTAACACAATAAAACCATGAGCCTCTTTCACTCAGACCCTCACTAACGTGAGTACCGTGAACATTACTCATAGTTTTATTGGTTATTTCTAACTTCAAATTTAGATACGCAAAATCATTTCATTTTTTTATATTATATATTGCCTAACAGGCAAAACCGACTTGACCTATAAATACTTCCCACCCCCTATATGCAGATGGCTGACTAATAACCCAAAAGGTTGCATATAGTTGTGCCAAATTTTAATGTAACATCTGTAAAACTTGACAAAATAGCCATTTGCAAGTAAAATAGAAGAGAGTAAATAGAAGGAGAAATATGTATGCAAAATACCAATAGAAAAGTTTTTGATAAATTATTATCAAAAACAAAAATATATTTGGCAATTATTTTTATATTGTTAGTGATTGTCTGTATAGAAAATATTAATATGATACCACTAGCTATATTAATATTTATGGCTGTTGTGGCATATTCTTATTATACAAATAACAGAAGAAAAAGTGAAATATCAGAAACCTTACAGGATTTAACATTAACAGTAGATACAGCTGCCAAAAGTAGCTTAATCAATTCTCCTTTTCCATTAATAATTTTAGAATCAAATGGAAATATCATCTGGAGAAGTTCTAAATTCATTTCTGAATTTGAGGGATTTGATATTAATAACTATTTAAATAATTTAATAGAAGACATTACATTAGATATTAAAGAAACTGAAAAAGATACTTCAAAAGAAAAGCAAATCGCAAAACACATTGAAATAAATCATAAATATTATGAAGTACTGGGAAAATTTGTACATTCTAGGAAATATGACAAAAAGCATGCAGACAAATATATGATGATGTTATATTTTATTGACGAAACAGAAATTGTGAAATTAAAAGAAGAATACAAAGATTCAAAATCATGTGTAACAATCATCATGATAGACAATTATGAAGAAACTATGCAACAACTAGAAAGTGAAGAAAAGCCACAAGTTATAGCAGAAATAGATAAATGTATTTATGAATGGACAGACAAGACAAATGGTGTTTTGATCAAATCTGATAGAGATAGATATGTGTATTTATTTGAACAAAGATATTTTGAAAGTGTCAAAGAAGACAAATTTAGCATATTAGACAAAGTAAAAGAAATAAAAACAATTGAAAATGTGCAAATTACACTAAGTATAGCCATTTCAAATGATGGTTCAACAGATAAAGAAAAATATAAATCTGCACAAGCAGCAATGGATGTTGTATTAGGACGTGGAGGAGACCAAGCAGTTATTCGAGAAAATGAAATTTATAAATTTTATGGTGGAAGGGCCCAAGAAGTTGAAAAAAGAACAAAGGTAAAAGCCAGAGTGGTTGCCCATGCATTAGAAAACCTAATCAAAGATGCAAGCAAAGTGATGATAATGGGTCATACCAATCCAGATATTGACTCTATGGGATCTAGTATGGGAATTTATCGATTAGCCAAGAGTTTAGGAAAGAAAGCGTATATTATTGATAGTAATGAAACTAATACATTACAAAGCTTTAAGGCAGACCTAGCAAAAGAACCAGAATATGAAGATATATTAATCACAAAAGAAGTAGCGGAAGAAAATATAGATAAAGAAACTTTGGTAGTAGTTGTAGATACTCATAAAACTACATATGTGGAAGCACCAGAATTATTAAAAAGAACAGACAAAATTGTTATTATAGACCATCATAGAAGAAGTGCAGACTATATTGAAAATGCAACACTAACATTCCAAGAAGTGTATGCTTCATCAGCAGCAGAATTGGTAACAGAATTGTTACAATATGCAGAAGTACGTGTAGACCTAAAAACGATAGAAGCAGAAAGTTTATATGCAGGAATTATGATGGATACGAAAAACTTTACATTTAAAACAGGTGTTAGAACATTTGAAGCAGCAGCATATTTACGTAGATGTGGTGTTAACATTATCAGAGTCAAAAAATGGTTTCAAAGTAATTTGGACACATTTAATAAAATTGCAGGAATCGTGAAAAAAGCAGAAATTGTCAATGAAACTATAGCCATTGCAACTTATGAAAAAAAAGATAAAGAAGCAAGTCTTATTTGTGCAAAAGCAGCAGATGAATTATTAACCATAAGTGATATCACAGCATCATTCGTAATGGGAAAGGTCGGAAACAAAATTTGTATTAGTGGAAGATCAATTGGAGACATTAACGTACAAATTATTCTAGAAAAATTAGGCGGTGGTGGTCATATCACCTTAGCTGGTGCACAAGTAGAAGGTATGACTATGGAAGAAACAAAGCAAGAACTTATCAATAGAATTAATGAATATTTTTCAGAAATAGAAAATTGAGACAATTGGGGCCAGGTGGGGTTTTGTATCATTTTTGTCGAATATTGTCATTTAATAATAACCTATTTAAAATGACAATATTCGACAAAAATGATACAAAACCCCACCTGGCCCCAATTGTCTCAATTATTTTTAAATTTAGTTGAAAAAACGAATAAAATGATGTAAAATATACCATACAGAGAAAACGTATGTTAAAAGGAGGAATGAACATGAAGGTAATATTAAAAGCAGATATAAAAGGGGTAGGGAAAAAAGATGAAGTTATCAATGCATCAGATGGATATGCAAGAAACTTTTTATTCCCAAAGAATTTAGCAGTAGAAGCTAATAAAGAAAATATGAGTAAATTAAAAGCAAAACAAGATTCTGCTAAATATCAAAAAGAACAAGATAAAGAAGAAGCAATGAAAACAGCAGATAAATTATCAAAAATATTATTAAAGATAAAAGTAAAAGCAGGAGAAAATGGAAAAATATTTGGAGGGGTGTCTAGCAAAGAAATTGCCCAAGAATTGTCAAAACAGTATGCGATACAAATTGATAAAAAGAAAATTGACCTAAAGGAAACAATCAAGACACTTGGTGTTCACAATGTTGAAATAAAATTATTTGAAGGTGTTGTGGGAAAACTAAGAATTGATGTTATCTCTGACAATTAATTACATAATCTATACAAAAATAATAGAAAATTTGTAAAGTTAAATCGAATAACAAATTGGAGGATGTAGCATGGAATTAGGAAAAGTACCACCACATGATGTAGAAGCAGAACAAGCAGTTTTGGGAAGTATGCTAACAGATAAAGATGCTGTTATCTCAGCGATAGAGGTTTTAAAAGAAGAGGATTTTTACAGAACAGATAACCGTGCAATTTATGAAGCAATTCTTAATCTATATAATCGAGCAGAACCAGTAGATATTATCACAGTAAAAGCAGAATTAGAATCTTTAGGAAAGTTTGAGCAAGTCGGTGGGTTAGAATATTTAGCAAGTTTACCAGACAAAGTTCCAACAACTGCAAATGCGACAAAATATATAAAAATTGTAGAAGAAAAGTCTATATTAAGAAATCTTATCAAAACAGCCAATGAAATTATCGAATTGGGATATGATCCAACAGAAGATGTTTCAGACATTATGGAAGGAGCAGAAAAGAAAATCTTTAATATTATGCAAAACAAGGATAAAAAGAGTTATGCAGTAATAAAAGATGTTCTTGTAGATAGTTTCACACAATTGGAAGAATTATATAACCGAAAACAACATATAACCGGTGTACCTTCAGGATTTACAGAATTAGATTACAAGACGGCAGGATTTCATAGTTCAGATTTAGTATTAATTGCAGCTAGACCTGCGATGGGAAAAACAGCATTTGCATTAAATATTGCAACAAATGTAGCAGTACGTGCAAATGTACCAGTAGCCATATTTAGCTTAGAAATGTCAAAAGAACAATTGGTAAATAGAATCTTATGTAGTGAAGCCATGGTAGATAGCAATAAAGTTAGAACAGGAAAACTAGAAGAAGACGATTGGACCAAATTAGCAGGAAGTATAGGACCATTATCAGAAGCAGAAATCTATATAGATGATACACCAGGAATATCTATCACAGAAATAAGAGCAAAATGTAGAAAATTAAAATTAGAAAAAAACATTGGAATGGTTGTAATAGACTATTTACAATTAGTACAAGGTAGTAACAAACGAAATGGAAGTCGTGAGCAAGAAATATCTGAAATCAGTAGGTCATTAAAAATCTTAGCCAAAGAAATTGGGGTACCTGTCATTGCATTATCACAATTATCAAGAGCAGCAGAACAAAGACCAGACCATAGACCAATGTTATCAGACTTAAGAGAATCTGGAGCAATAGAGCAAGATGCAGACATTGTTATGTTTTTATACAGAGATGACTATTATAATAAAGATAGTGAGAAAAAAGATATTGCAGAAGTCATCATTGCAAAACACAGAGGTGGTTCAACAGGAACGGTCGAATTATTGTGGTTAGGAAGTTATACAAAATTTGTTAACTTAGAAAAACGATTTGATGACTAGCTATTGCCAAATGGGCGGACCATTTTGGCAATATGCCTTCTAAGTGTATAAAAATCTCACTTAAAGGTAAGAAATAGGGGCAATGTTATATAGGGGCATAAATTTTAATATAAGAGGTGAATTATGCCAAGAATACCAAGAAAGTATATGACAGTGTCTTTTTTTCTTGTATAGGAAATCTCAAAATATTTCATATAGAATGATGGCAGAAAATTTAGAAGTCAGCGGAGAAAAATTAAGAAAATTAATAAAAGAGCAATGAAAAGTAAAAAAAGATGCATAAAAAAGGAGAAATTATGGGGAAAAGAATTAAAGAAGATTGCTATGTAAAAGTAGTAAGAACAATACAGAAATATAGACTATTAACGGAGGGAGATAAATTAGTAGTTGGTGTATCTGGAGGACCAGATTCAATATGTTTGTTAGATATCTTAGTAAAAATAAAACAGCAAAGTTGCCAAAGGGAACGTGCCTTTTTGGCAACAAAAGAAAATTGCAAAAATAGCCTGTCCCCTTTGGCAATTAATTTTGATTTCGTTGTTGCACATGTTAATCACATGATTAGAGAGGAAGCAAAGGAAGATGAAGAGTTTGTCAAAAAATATTGTGAAGAAAATCAAATACAATTTTATGCAACAAGTATAGATATTCAAAAATCGGCCAATACTAATAAAATCAGTGTAGAAGAAGCAGGAAGAAATGCAAGATATGCATTTTTTGATGAAGTTTTACAAAAAATTGGTGGCAACAAAATTGCAATTGCACATAATAAAAATGATAAAGTAGAAACTATGATGATGAATGAATTGCGTGGATGTGGAATACAAGGATTAATCGGTATAGAACCAATTAGAGGAAAATATATTAGACCATTAATTGCCTGTGAAAGAAAAGAAATAGAAGCATATTGTGAGGAAAATCAATTGCAACCAAGGATAGATAAAACGAATTTTGAAAATATGTATACTAGAAACAAAATTAGGAATGTTGTTATACCATATATTCAGAAAGAATTTAATCCGAATTTTATAGAAACCATGAATAGACTATCTGAACTTGTGATAGAACAAGAAAAATATATACAAAAACAAGTAGAAAAAATCTATAACCAAATGCTTATAGAGGAAAATAAAAATCAAAATATTATATTAGATTTAAAGATGTTTAATCAGCAAGAAAAAGTAATAAAATCGAGAGTGCTTTTATATACTATAACGAGACTTTGTGGTAATACAAAAGGTATCGAAAAAATACATATAGAGGATATTATAAAATTATGTGGAAATAATATAGGTAATAAATTTTTAATGCCAAATAAAAATTTGAAAGTTTTTATAAAAAATAGGAAAGTAATATTTTCTGAGGAAGGCAAGGAGCCGTAATATTTTAGAAGTTTAAAAAAAGTTGTAATAAAAAAGAAATAAAAAAACTATTGAAAAAGAAAAAACAATATGATAAAGTGCAGAAAAAAGAAAATGCACACTTATGTGTGTTATATAAATAGGAAGATATAAAGAGGAGGAATTGATTTTGAAAAACGGAATAAAAACATTAGCGATGTGGTTGATTATAATTATTATTTTCTTTGTAGTTTTATCATCAATTGTAGAAAATAGTAATTCTAAATTAAAATATTCAGAATTAATCACTAACATAAATAGTAATAATGTAAAATCAATTATTATTAATGCAGATGGGAAAACAGCAGAAGTAGAATTAAAAGATGATAATGTAAGAAAAGAAACAAGCATTCCAGACATGGGAAGCTTTATGACTTATATAGAAGAATTTATTAATAATGGAAACTTTACATTAGAAGAAAAAGCAGAATCTATATTCATGACATTACTTCCATTAGTAACACCATTTGCAATATTAATTATATTTATGCTATTTTGGTTCTTAACAATAGGAGGTTCTAGTAGCGGAAATCCTGGAAGTAAGACAATGTCATTCGGGAAAAGTAAAGCAAGAATGATGACACCAGCAGAAAAAAATAGAATCACATTTGAAGATGTTGCAGGTGTTGATGAAGAAAAAGAAGAATTAGAAGAAATTGTACAATTCTTAAAAAATCCAAAGAAATTTACAGATATGGGAGCAAGAATACCAAAAGGTGTATTATTAGTTGGTCAACCTGGAACAGGAAAAACATTACTTGCTAAGGCGGTTGCAGGAGAAGCAGGCGTACCATTCTTTATCATTAGTGGTTCAGACTTTGTAGAAATGTTTGTTGGAGTTGGTGCTTCAAGAGTAAGAGATTTATTTGACCAAGCAAAGAAAAATGCACCATGTATTATCTTCATTGACGAAATTGACGCCGTTGGACGTCAAAGAGGTGCAGGACTTGGTGGTGGACATGATGAAAGAGAGCAGACATTAAATCAATTATTAGTCGAAATGGATGGATTTGCAGAAAATGAAGGAGTAATTGTATTAGCTGCAACAAACAGACCAGATGTACTAGATAAAGCTTTACTTAGAGCAGGAAGATTTGATAGACAAATTGTTGTCGGATTACCAGATGTAAAAGCAAGAGAACAAATATTAGAAGTGCATAGTAGAAAGAAAAGATTAGCAGATGATGTAGATTTAAAGATTATTGCAAAAAATACATCAGGATTTGCTGGAGCAGATCTAGAAAATGTATTAAACGAGGCAGCATTGTTAGCAGCCAGAAGAAATATGAATGAAATTGGTATGAGAGAAATTGAAGATGCTATGGTAAAAGTAACTATGGGACCTGAAAAGAAAACAAGAGTAAGAAGTGAAAAAGAAAATAGATTAGTTGCTTATCATGAAGCAGGTCATGCGGTTGTCAGTCACTATCTAGAAACACAAGATCCTGTACATGAAATATCAATTGTACCTAGAGGTATGGCTGGTGGTTATACAATGTATAGACCTACAGAAGATAAAAACTTTATGTCTAAAACAGAAATGGAAGAAAATATTGTATCGCTTTTAGGAGGAAGAGTGGCAGAAGCACTTATTTTAAATGATATATCAACAGGTGCAAGCAATGATATCGAAAGGGCAACTCAAATTGCAAGAAGTATGGTTACTAAATATGGTATGAGTGAAAAAATAGGTACATTAATGTTAGGCTCTAGTCAAGATGAAGTCTTTCTAGGTAGGGATTTTGGACATACAAAGGAATATTCAGAAGAAACTGCAGCAATCATTGATGAAGAAACAAAGAGAATTGTAGACACAGGGTATAATAGAGCAAAGAAAATCTTATCAGACAATGTAGATAAATTACATCAAGTTGCAGGTATATTACTTGAAAAAGAAAAAATTAATTCTGATGAATTTGAAGCAATATTTGGAACAAAAGAATAAAAAAATGGGATTAAGTAGAAGAATTTTACTTAATCCTTTTGATATTATAGGAAATGTCAAAGATGTATTTATTTTCAAAAGAAAAATAAATATAAAATTATTGAAATTTTTAATAACATATAATAAAATAGATATAATAAATAAAAAAGCTAATGAGGGGAAAAAATGAAAAATTATTATCAGATATTAGAAGTAGATCAAAGAGCATCAAAAGAAGTTATAGAAAAAGCATATAGAACATTAGTAAAAAAATATCACCCAGACCTATATTCAACTGTACAAAAAGGTCAAGCAGAAAGTAAATTAAAAGATTTAAATGAAGCGTATGATATATTATCAGATGATTTTTTAAGAGAACAATATGATTTTGAATTGAGAAAAGAAAAAATTAGACAAGCAGAAGTCAAAAATTCAAACAATCAAAATAATATTGTTCAAGATGAAGCAACAATAGAAGAAAATCAACCAAAGCAAAGAAAAATTCAAAAGAAAAGTGATGTTGGAACTATATATGGTATAGTAGACCTATTTAAAGAAATTTTAAAAAGTAAACCGAAAAAAAGGCAACCACAAATAAGAAAAGAAGGGGATAGTAAAAAAGCTTTTATAGCATTGGGATTAACATTAGTCATTATTTTAATAATTGGAGTAATATTGTGGTTTATACCTTTTACAAATGGGTGGATAAGACAAATTTTGTTTGAAAACCCTATATTTAATCTAATAGGTAGTTTATTTTCTTAAATTACAGCTAAATTCTATTGACAATGAAAGCACTATAAGGTATAATATATATCGTTGATTAGGGTTATCCCAACATACAGTTTTCGTATGACCGGAAGGAGGGGAATTTAAATGTTAGAAATCAAAGTAAATAATGGTAATATAGAAGATGCTCTAAAAAGATTTAAAAGACAATGTGCTAGAAATGGAGTACTACAAGAAGTGCGTAAAAGAGAGCATTATGAAAAACCTAGTGTAAGGAGAAAGAAAAAATCTGAGGCAGCAAGAAAAAGAAAATTTTAATACATATTGGAACGGAATATTAAAGAAAACTTTAGTATTCCGTTTTAAATATTATAAGTAATCTACCGGCTATGCCGGTAGTAACATAAGCTTTAGCTTTGTAGCAAAGCAACTCCTTTCATGC
>CALXJS010000045.1 GCA_944388685.1 uncultured Clostridia bacterium
TTATAGCATGAAAGGAGTTGCTTTGCTACAAAGCTAAAGCTTATGTTACTACCGGCATAGCCGGTAGATTACTTATATATATAAAAAATAAAAGCCATATCAGCTTTTATTTTTTGTTAAACTTAATCTCCAATTTCATATCCTTTTTGTTTATCTTCTGGTGTCTTTGGCATTTCTTCTGTAGTTGTTTTCTCAGTTTTTCCTACTTCAGATGTTTCTAATGTTGGATTTGTTTTTGTCCTCTCCTCTAATGAATTATTAATAGCTGTTATCATTTTCTTTCTTTTCTCTTCTGGAACTTTCGCCAAATTTCCTATTAGCCCTGCTTCTATACATTGTTTAATAGCTTCTATTTCTTCTTCTCCTAATGTTGATGAAGCAAGTGGTTCTTTTGGTTTTGTTTCTTGTTCCACTGCACCTTTCGTTCCTGCTATACTCTCAGGACTTACTTTCTCAGGTTCAACCTTTTTTTCTAAAGTTACTTTATTTTCTTGCTTTTCTTTCAAACCAGGTATATATTCTTGGCTTTCTTCTATTTCTCCTTTGGCAATTCTCATTATATTTTCTACTTCTCTGGGTTCTATACCTAAGTTTGTAAATTCATGTTCTAGATAACTTGCTTCTTGGTCTGTTAGTTGACCCAAGTTTTTCATAAAAACAATAGCACTTCTATTTTCTTTTATCGCCTCTCCCACAACTTTTTTTGCCATTCGATTTAGGAAAAATTGTATAACAGTTGTTAAGTCAAAAGGTTTCTTTTTTCCGTTGTATTAAATTTTCTATAGGTTTTATTGACTTCTTTTTTTCTTTAGGTTTTGATTTAACAATTCGTTTATCTTGATATTCTTTTCCTATACGCTGTGGCATTTTTGCTCTTATCATTTCATCAATTGGCACAATTGCTTCCATTGGAGATATTCTGATAGAGCCATCAAATTCACAATATTGAATCGCAAAAACTCTTGCTATTGTTTTATATAATTCCTCATTAATTCTACTTGTTCTTTCTATATCTACTTTTTCTAAACAATCTTTCAGTTTCTGTACGATATCTTGCTGTGATTGGAAATCCTTTAATGATTTATACAATTCTTCTAATTCCTTGCAAATTGCATCTTCCTTTTTTTCCTCATCTTCTAATGAATTGATAACCTCCATTCTAATTGCTCTAGAAGATATTCCTTCATTTTGTAAAATATCTACTGTTGCTTCATCAGATGCTTGCTTTACTAACGTTCCTGTTAAATTATCTGGAACTTCAGAACTTTCCGCTGCTATTTGAGCAGATTTATCAATAACATCTTGAGGAATTTGTTCAGAATTCACTGCTTCTTCTACAATTGTCTGTTGCATTTCTGGATTTTCTTGTAATACAGTTACAAGTTTTTTAGCCTGTTCTTCTCTGATTTCTTCTTCTGATAATTCTTCGCCTTGTGTTGGCTTAATAACTTGCTCTTCAAGTAGTTCCTCTGGTGTTTTTTCTTTATTTTCCTCTGCTAGTTCTCGTATTTTATCTTGAACTTTTTCGCCTATATTTTTTAACTTCATTTTTTATTATCTTACATCCTTTCCGTAATAACTATCTAATAAGATTTGTTTAATTTCTGATACAAGTGGTACTCTTGGGTTAGCAGTTGTACATTGGTCTTCAAATGCTCTATCTGCTAGCATATCTACCTTTGACAAAAATTCTTGTTCTTCAATTCCCGCTTCTTGGAATGATTTTGGAATATTCATATGTGCATTCATTTCTTTTATTTTCTCAATTAAACTACTAATTCCTTCTTCTTTCGTTTCTGCTTTCAATCCGACTTTTTTAGCCATTTCATAATATTTTTGGTCAGCTATAAAATATTCATATTTAGGGAATGAAACAAATTTTGTTGGTTTTGTAGCATTATATCTTACGACATATGGCAATAATATCGCATTAATTCTTCCATGTGGTAAATGGAATTCTGCACCAATTTTATGTGCCATTGAATGGTTTACACCTAAAAAGGCATTTGTGAATGCCATACCTGCAATCGCACTTGCATTATGCATTTTTTCACGAGCCAATTTATTTGTTCCATTATCATAGGCTTGCTCTAAATACTTAAATACCAATTCGACTGCTTTTTCAGCTAGTCCATCTGTATAATCTGATGCCATATTTGAAACATATGCTTCTAATGCATGTGTTAACACATCCATACCAGTATCTGCTGTAACAGATTTTGGTAAACTCATAACCAAATCAGGGTCTACAATTGCAACATCTGGTGTTAATTCATAATCTGCTAATGGATATTTTTTATTCTTTTCTTTATCTGTAATAACGGCAAATGATGTTACTTCTGAACCTGTACCTGATGTTGTTGGAATGGCTACCATTTGACATTTTTCTCCTAGTTTAGGGAATTTATAAGTACGTTTTCTAATATCCATAAATTTTAGTTTTAATCCTTCTGGGTCAGCCTCTGGATGTTCGTAGAATAACCACATTCCTTTTGCTGCATCAATTGGACTTCCTCCACCTAATGCAATAATAACATCAGGTTTGAAAGTTTTCATCGCTTCTACACCTTTCATAATCGTATCAAATGATGGGTCTGATTCTACTTCACTAAAGATTTCTGAATGTACATAGTGTTGTCTATTTCTTAAATGATATAGGATTTTATCTACATATCCTAATTTTACCATTCCTTGGTCTGTGACAATAAATGCTCTTTCAATGTTTGGCATTTTCTCTAAATAAGCAATTGAACCTGCTTCAAAATATATTTTTTCTGGAACTTTAAACCATTGCATATTAACCCTCCTATTGGCAACTCTTTTTATATTAATTAAGTTTACAGATGATACATTGGCTGTTGTTGAATTTCCACCAAATGAACCACATCCTAATGTCAATGATGGCATATTGGTATTATAAATATCCCCAATTGCACCATGTGTTGATGGAGAGTTTACAATAATTCTTCCTGCTTTCATAGTTTCTGAAAATTTCAAAATCGTATCTTTATTTTCTGAATGGATTACGGCTGAATGTCCTAATCCACCAAATTCTAGTAATCTTTCTGCTGTATTAATTCCTTCCTCTTCATTTTTTACAATATAATAAGTTAATACTGGACTTAATTTTTCTTTTGAAAATGGATAATCTTTTCCAACACCAGTTTCATAAACCACTAATACTTTTGTATCTTCTGGAACATCAAATCCTGCTTCTTTTGCAATCGTATGAGGATATTGTCCTGGTACATGTGATTTTAATTTGTAATCTCCATTTTCCAATTTCTCAAACATGCTATTGGTTAATTTTTGTTTTTCTTCTTCATTTACAAAGTAACATCCTGCTTGTTTCATCAATTCTTCAAATTTTTCATGAATTTCTTCATCAACAATTGCTGCTTGTTCTGACGCACAAATCATACCATTGTCAAATGCTTTTGACATAACTAAATCATTTACAGATGTTTCTAATTTTGCTGTTTTATCAATATAGCATGGTACATTTCCAGGTCCTACACCTAATGCTGGTTTTCCACAAGAATAAGCAGATTTTACCATGCCTGTCCCACCAGTTGCTAAAATTAAGTTTACATCTGGATGGTTCATTAATAATCTTGTGGCTGTAATACTTGGTTTTTCAATCCATAAAATACAGTTTTCTGGTGCTCCTGCTTTTACAGCCGCATCTCTTAAAATTCTAGCAGCTTCTACACTACATTTTTGTGCAGATGGATGGAAACCAAATATGATAACATTTCTGGTTTTTGCTGATATGATAGATTTAAACATTGTGGTTGAAGTTGGATTTGTAACAGGTGTAACCCCTGCAATAATTCCAATAGGTTCTGCAATTTCTACATAATCATCTTCTACATTTTCATCTATAATGCCTACTGTTTTTTCATATTTGATACTGTGATATATATATTCTGTTGCAAACATATTCTTGGTAATTTTATCTTCATAGATTCCTCTTCCAGTTTCTTCTACCGCCATTTTGGCTAGTTTCATGTGATTTTCAAGACCTGCCATTGCCATTGCTTTCGTGATATTATTGACAGTTTCTTGATCTAATTTTAGATATTCTTGAGATGCTACTTTTGCTTTTTCTACTAAGTCGTTAATCATCTCTTCAATCTCTTTTTCTTCATTTACGTTATCACTCATAAATAACCTCCTTTTGAGCAATAAAAATTGCCCTGTGTTTTATAAAACCTTCTATCACTCTATTATAAAAGATTCAACAAATCCATTATATATGATTAGGATGAAATGTCAATAATATCCTTCTTATATTTCTCAGTTTTTTTGACAAAAAACTGCTATGTTGTTTTACTATGTCAATTGAACAATAGCGGGCTTTTTTTATATTTTATCTGTTTATGACAGTTTAAAGCCCGCGTTATTGTTCGGCGCCAAATTTTACGCAAGTCAAAATTTGTGTGCATCGTTTTCTACTTCAAACATTGCTGTTAAGATTTATTTTTCTTATTACGCCTTAATGTCACAAATGGTGAAGAAAATAATATTACAAGACCAATTCCAATAACCAATATCAAAATATTGATTGGATTATCTTTTTTCACAGACTTGCTAGGATTTTGTTCATCATAATATAGTTCAAAGGTATCACCTAAATGATCAGCTAGCACTCCTTCTTCATATTCATTATTAATATATATGTATTTATTTCCATCTACATAGTAATATGCAACTAATTTATAATTATCTGACGCCCCTCCCCTGCTATATATCTCTGAATATATAGTCGCTACTGCTACATTATTTTTTCCTTTTAAACTAAAGTAATTAATAGCGTCATCTACTTGAGAGCCAATAAATCCAAATCCTACTATGATTAAAAATATAAAAATTGGAGTTAATGATGATACCTTATGTTCTCTTCCGTTTTCCTCTTCATATGTTAATATAGAAGTTAATCCAGCTGAAATAAAAAATAGAGTAACAAATATATATAATACAGGATTTAACAAACTTATACCAGATGATGTATGATCTAATTCAATGTAAATTCCATCATTAACATTATTTTTGTCTATATACATTATAACTGTTTCATTATTTGGTATATTTGGTGTAATTTTTTCATTGTCTATATTATAAATATTTTGAATATACACTCTTTCATTATCTACTTCATAATACAATGTTCCAGAGTCACTATAAACATATTGTAATGTATAATTGCTTTTTTTAGCATTCCAACTAATAACCGAATTTGTATTCGTAATAAAAATTAAAACTCCTATAATTAGTAAAATCCATCCTACAATTTTAAATGATTTTTTTGTTTCTTTTTTGTAATCCATCTTTATGTTAACACTCCCCTCTTATAAAAAACAGCAATTTTGAACTGTATTATCTTTCTATTAATTTTCATTTTCTTTTTCATAACAGTTTGATAATTCATCTAAGAATTTATCTCTTTCTTCATCCTCATATCCTCTGAAAATAATTTCTTTAATATCTTCATGATTAAACAAATATATCATTCCAGGTCCTAAATTTCCTTGTGGATAAGGTACAGATACATAATCATATTCCTTTGGTTTCTTAAATAAGCCTCCCTCTCCATCTGATTGCATGATGCCATAAATCATAAGCGGTTGCTCTCCATCTTTTAAAATTACAATAGAACCAATTGGTAATAAATCTTTTATTTTCATAATATTTCCCTTTCTTATATTTAATTTTATATTATTTGTTTGCCAATTCTTTTAAAGTATATTGTGAGCCACATTTTGGGCATGTAAAACTATAAATATAATGTTTTACTTTGGCATGAGGTATAAAAAAAGCACTTGACTTTGAATTGAATTCTGAACCTTTGGCAGTTTCGTAATCTTTTCTTTTATCCATTACCCATCCACATTTTGGACATATTTTCTTTGTGAAAAGAAAATAAAATAATTCTTTAAAAGTAAAATCATACCTAAAAGCATCATGTTTCACTTCTTGTTTATTTTTCATAAACTTCCTCCTTCTATTCATTTTTTTATTAAAAAACTTGTTTACTAGAACAAATTTATGATAAATCTAATTCATCTGTATCTTTAATTTGTTCTGGGGTTTGTTGTCTTTGTGCATTCTCTATATTATTTACAGAATAGTTTGACATATCACTAATTTAATCTTTAAATGGTTGTTGATTAGTATTTTTCTGTTGTTTTTTTGTAGTATCACATTTAATACCATTATTTATCTTTTTTTGAATTTCTTTTTGATGTTTTTTCAATATTTCTGGATATAGTTCATTTTTTAAACTTTATATGATAATTACATTTTTATTAACTGTAAACATTGTACCATAAAAAGATTAAAAAACAATAATTTAGATTATTTTTTTAGTATATCTGTTTTTAATATTTAGTTAGAAATTACATTTCTAAATCATATCCTTTTTCTCTTTCTTCTTGTTTAATTTGTTTTTCTGGATCTATAAAAGTATTTGTTTCCTTTTGAAAATCTCTAACCAAATTATCTTCTTCAGCAATATCAATTTTTTTACAATTCGCTTTTAAAGATTTTGCTTTGTAAAACTAAATTCATATATTGATAAATTTCAACCTTGTGCAACGTTTTTTATGTTATAGAAAAAAGTGATTTACCTATACTACAAAAAAATATTCCTAGAGTTCAATACTCTAAGAATATTTTTATTATTCCTTATACAAATAATCTTGTGGATTTACATGTTCCCCATCTACTCGAATTTCCAAATGTAAATGTGGGCCTGTAGAATTGCCCGTAGAACCAACAGCTGCAATAACATCTCCTGCTTTCACGCTATCTCCTACGTTTACATACATTTTACTTGTATGCGCATACCAAGTTTCTACACCATTTCCATGGTCTACTTTTACTAGCTTCCCATAAGAGCCATTGTAACTTGCAAAAGTTACCGTGCCATCTGCTACTACTTTGATATCTGTTCCCTGCACTGCTGAAATATCCAATCCTGTATGTGTTGATTTTCTAATACTACTTCTAGCACCATATCTTGAAGTAATTCTGCCTTCAATTGGTGTAACAGCTAATTTGATGCCATTAATACTTGGTAATGCATTTAATCTTTCTTCTTCTTCTTTTTGTTCTTTAATTTGTGTTATTGCATTTTGTACAGTTTCTTGTACATTTGTTTTAGCAATTTCTAAATCTGTTGTATCTGCTTCTTCTTCATTTTGTGTATACTTTTCCGCAATGCTTAAATTAATTTCTTCACTATTATTTTCTTCTTTTATTTCATTTACCAATTCTTCTGCTTCTTCAATTGTATTTACTTTTTCTACAACTGTTTCCTGTACTGCTATTTCATAATATTTATATGTCACTGTCACTTCTTCTTTTAAATCCTCTACTAAATCTGTATCCTCTGTATTTTCTGCTCTATTTACGAATTTTAACTCATATTCTGGTTCTTCATTTAAGCTAATATCTTCAATAGTTTTTGTTGAATTTTCTGTAATTTCCTCTTTTAATGTCTCTTCAAAAGCTTGTTTATTTTCTACATATCCAACTTCTTGTCCAGAAATGCTTACTTTATACATTGGTTTATATTTTACAAATATCATCGCGATTATCAAACCAAAAGCTATAATTGTAATGTTAAAAAATTTTAGAAACTCTTTTGTATAAAATTTTAGTTTCTTTTTTAAAATACGCTTCACTCTCCTTTATTTCTTTAACGCGACAATCTATATTATACTATATATTTTGCCCTTTTTCAAACACAGTATACATAATTTGTGCCAAAAAAGTAAAAATATTCATTATCATTTTTAAATATTTTGAAAAACTCCATATTTTTCTTTTTTATCCTCATTTTTCCTTTGTTTTTCTCTTTATTTCATATTACTTTAGTTCGTCTTACCACTTAAACTGTTACAATTCATAGCTGATTTAGGGTTACCTAGAACAAACAATATATAAATATTTTATGAAATTAAATGTGCAAATGGAAGAATATTACAAATTGTTATCTTAGCAAGTGAAAAAGTCGCGGTGCGCCAGCGATTTTACACTTGCTAAGATTATAATTTGTTTATTCTGTAATGTTAGCCATTTAATGAATAAAATATTTATATATTGTTTGTTCTAGGTTTGTATAATTTGACCGGTGAATTGTAACATAATTATATTTTTTGACACTTTTTCTAAAATTCTTGACATTTTGGGCTAATTAGTATATAGTATGTTCGTAGACTATTTAGTAAACATATACTAAATATTTGTTATGTAATAAAAATATAGGAAGGTGATAGATATGGCATTAGATTACAATATTATCGGACAAAGACTTAAACAAGCAAGACTTGCTAAAAATTACACACAAGAAGAATTATCTGAAAAAATAGATGTTTCTGTTGCATTTTTAAGCAGAGTAGAAAGAGGAAATTCTCATATTAACTTAAAAAGATTATCTCAAATTTGTAGTTTATTAGATGTTTCAGAAGGCTATATTTTAAGTGGTACTTCTAGTGATTCAGAAAATTATTTAACAAAGGAATTTTCTGATTTATTAAATAGTTGTCCTGCACATAAACAAAGATTAATTTATAAAATTGCAAAAATTATTGCAGAAGCTGAATAATTTTATGGTAAAACCAATATTTAAAAAATATTGGTTTTTTGTTGCATTTACAACAGATTTTTTTCTGTTTTATATTTATGATTATCTCGTAAATGTAATTAATGATTACGTAATTTTTCACAAAAGATACTTACACTACCATAATTCGACATTTTTACCAAATTATTTTCATTAGAGATTGATTAAATTTTATAAATATGGTATTATATTATGTGGTCAAAATGATAATAATAAGAAAAGCGTACGTTACCAAAATCAAAGGTTTCTATGCAATCATTATTAATTATATTTCATTTTATTCTTAATTAAGGAGGTTTTTTAATATTATGAAATTTGAACAATGGAATGGATTTGAAAAAGGAGATTGGCAAAGCGAAATCAATGTAAGAGATTTCATTCAAAGAAACTATACACCTTATGAGGGAGATTCAACATTTTTGGCTGGACCTACAGAAAAAACAAAAAAATTGTGGGATGAAGTTTTAAAACTTTATAAAAAAGAAAAAGCTTCTAAAGGTGGTGTACTTGATATTGACACAAAAACAATTTCAAGTGTAAATAGCTACGAACCTGGATATATTGATAAAGATTTAGAAGAAATTGTAGGGCTTCAAACAGACGCACCTTTAAAAAGAGCAATCATGCCTTATGGAGGAATTCGTATTGTTGAAAAAGCTTGTGCAGCTTATGATAGAAAAGTAGATGATGAAGTAGAAGAAATTTTTCACAAATATAGAAAAACACATAATGATGGTGTATTTAGTGTTTACACACCAGATATTAGAGCCGCTAGAAGCGCTCATCTTCTTACTGGATTACCAGATGGATATGGCAGGGGAAGAATTATTGGAGATTATAGAAGAGTAGCACTTTATGGTGTTGATATGTTGATTGAAGAAAAGAAAAAAGATTTAGAAATATTAGATGATGATTGTATGACTGAAGAAGTTATTCGTGAAAGAGAAGAAATCAGCGACCAAATCATGGCATTAAATGAATTAAAAGCAATGGCTTCAAAATATGGTTTTGATATTTCTAAACCTGCAAGCAATAGTAAAGAAGCAGTACAATGGTTATATTTTGGATATTTAGGTGCTGTAAAATCTCAAGATGGTGCAGCAATGAGTCTTGGTAGAACTTCTACTTTTTTAGACATCTATTTTGAAAGAGATTTAGAAAATGGAACTATCACAGAAGAAGAAGTTCAAGAAATTATGGACCATTTTGTTATGAAATTAAGATTGGTTCGTTTCTTAAGAACACCTGAATATAATGAACTATTTAGTGGTGACCCTGTATGGGTAACAGAAAGTATTGGTGGTATGGGAATTGACGGTAGAACATTGGTTACCAAAAACTCTTTTAGAATTCTTCATACATTAGAAAATTTAGGACCTGCTCCAGAACCAAACTTAACAGTTTTATGGTCAGTAAACTTACCAGAAGGATTTAAAAGATATACCACAGATTTATCTATCAAAACATCTTCTATCCAATATGAAAGTGATGATTTAATGAGAATTACATTAGGAGATGACTATGGAATTGCTTGTTGTGTTTCTCCAATGAAAATTGGTAAACAAATGCAATTCTTTGGTGCAAGAGCAAACTTGGCTAAAACATTATTATATGCTATCAATGGTGGTAGAGATGAAATGTCTGGAAAACAGGTTACTCCAAAATTTGCTCCTATTACATCTGAATATTTAGATTATGACGAAGTAATGGAAAAATTCAACCAAATGATGGACTATGTAGCAAAAATCTATATCAAAGCATTAAATGCTATCCATTATATGCATGACAAATATTGTTATGAAGCAATTGAAATGGCTCTTCATGACAAAGATATCATTAGAACAATGGCTTGCGGTATTGCTGGTTTATCAGTTGTTGCAGATTCACTTTCTGCTATTAAATATGCAAAAGTAAAAGTTATCAGAGATGAAACTGGACTAGCTGTTGATTATGAAATTGAAGGTGATTTCCCTAAATTCGGTAATGATGATGAAAGAGTAGATAGTATTGCAGTTGATATTGTTAAAACATTTATGAATAAATTAAGAAGATATCCAACATATAGAAATTCTAAACACACATTATCAATCCTTACAATCACATCAAATGTCGTTTATGGAAAAGCTACAGGAAACACACCTGATGGAAGAAGAATGGGTGCTCCATTCGGACCTGGTGCAAACCCATTACATGGAAGAGATACAAATGGTGCTTTAGCTGTTATGAACTCTATTGCAAAATTACCATTTGACTCAGCAGAAGATGGAATTTCATATACTTTCTCAATTACGCCTAAAACTTTAGGAAAAGATGAAGAAACAAGAGTAACAAACTTAGTCAATATGTTAGATGGATATTTCAAACAAACAGGACATCATATTAATGTTAATGTTTTTGATAGAAGTTTATTAGAAGACGCAATGGAACATCCAGAAAATTATCCTCAATTAACCATTAGAGTATCTGGATATGCTGTAAACTTTACAAAATTAACAAGAGAACAACAATTAGATGTTATTAATAGAACAATTCACGAAAAAATTTAATGGACAAATCTCGCTTCTCGAAAACTTTTCTCCGCTCTTTTTGTTTAACTATATATATTTAAGTTTTCGAAGAAGCGTAAAGATTTGTCGACGCGAAAAATTGCATAGCAATTTTTCTGTGCAATTATGTTTTTTTATATTATAGGAAATTGCATTTCCTATAATGTAAAAAAGGGATTGAGGGACGCTCCTTTAATCCCTATTTTATTTTAAAGGAGTTCTTATGGAAAACAATCAAAATATAGAATATAACGAAAAAGATTTAAGATATTATGCAAAAGTACATTCAATAGAAACCTTCGGAGCGGTTGACGGTCCTGGAATTCGTTTTGTACTATTTCTTCAAGGTTGTCATTTACAATGTAAATATTGCCATAATCGCGATACATGGGATATGAAAGAAGGAAACTATAAATCTCTTGATGATATTTATAAAAAGATTTTAAACTATAGAAACTATATCACACCAAATGGTGGTGTTACCGTTTCTGGCGGTGAGCCTCTATTACAAGTAAAATTTTTAATTGAATTGTTTACAAAATTAAAAAAGAAAAAAATTCATACTTGTATAGACACTTCTGGAATGGTATCAATTACTGATGATATCAAACATTTACTAACATTAACCGATTTGGTTCTTTTAGATATTAAACATATCGATAGCGAAAAATGTAAAACTTTAGTTGGTTTCGACAACAAACTAGAATTAGCATTTGCAAGATATTTAAGTGACCACAATATCCCTATCTGGATTAGACAGGTATTAGTTCCTGGCTATACAGATGATGAACAAGATTTACGAAAATTAAAAGAATTTATCTCTTCCTTAAATACAGTTCAAAAAATAGAAATTTTACCATATCATAGTCTTGGTAAATACAAATGGACAAAATTAGGTTTAAAATATGGTTTAGAAAATACGCAAGATGCTACTAGTGAAGATGTTAAACGAGCAAAAGCAATTTTAGGAATGTGAAACGTTGGGGACGTGCCAAATCGTTCCAAAATAATACCAAAAGGGACAGACCTATAACTTGCCAGGTGAAGGACCTCTATTTATATAAAG
>CALXJS010000046.1 GCA_944388685.1 uncultured Clostridia bacterium
ATTGGCACGCGAACAATAACGCGGGCTTTAAAATGTTATAAACAGATAAAATGTTTAAAAAAGCCCGCTATTGTTCTATATTAGAGTCTTATCATCTTAAGAAAAATTTAATAATTCATAAAAAAATACTTAATAAATACCTGATATACTAAAAATGACAAAAATGTAAGATAAAAAAGATTGTAAAATGCATACAATTTAGGAAAAATGTGGTATACTATATATGTTATGGTTTATTTTAACATAAACAGAAAGGATAAAAATGAGCAGAAAAAGTAAGATAAAAATATTGAGAATACTATTAGCAATCATTGCTGTTGCAATTATAATAGGGGTTATCATTTATTTGGTACCAGTTATGCAAAATTTAAGTACAGTCGAAGGGCAAGAAGCATTTAGAAATAAAGTAAATGATTCTGGATTTATTGGATTACTTATGTTATTTGGTTTACAAGTAGCACAAATATTTTTAATTATATTACCTGGCGAACCGATAGAAATATTAGCAGGTATGTGTTATGGAGGCTGGGGAGGCCTATTGTTTATAACTGTATCTGTATGTATTCTTACAACAGCTATATTCTTTATGGTCAGAAAACTAGGAAGAAGATTTGTTTATGATATTTGTGACGAAGAAAAAGTAAAGAAAATAGAAAATAGTAAACTTTTTAAAAATCCTAAAAAAATTGAATGGATAATGATTATATTATTCATGATACCAGGAACGCCAAAAGATTTATTGGTATATATTGCAGGCTTGTTACCAATAAAACCATTAAGATTTATCTTAATATCCACTTTTGCTAGATTACCATCAGTTGTTTCATCAACATTTGCAGGAAATACGTTGATGAAAGGAGATTGGCAGTCAAGTTTAGTTATATATGCTATCACATTTATACTAGTTGGAATTATTGTATTTATTGTCAATAAATTTGATAAAAGCAAAATAACAGAAGAAGCATTAAAATCTATACAAAAGGATATAAAATAGAAAGGAAATAAGAGGGAAGTTTATGGAAAAGGAAATTGTCTTAGCCAAAACTACAAAAGATAAAATAATTGAATATATAACCTATTTCTTCATATATTCTTTTTTAGGCTGGTTAATTGAGACCATTTATGCTTTATTTGTACATGGCTATTTTGTAAAAAGAGGATTTCTATTTGGACCACTTTGTCCAATTTATGGTTTTGGAGCAGTATTGTTATTACTAGCCACAAAAAAGCTATACAAAAAGCCATTTTTAAAATTTTTAATTGCAACTATTGCATTTACTTTATTTGAATATATGGTTTCTTTTATATTAGAAATGTTATTTGGATTAAGATGGTGGGATTATTCAAATGATTTTCTAAATATTCAAGGAAGAGTTAGTCTATTATATTCTATATTTTGGGGTGTTATTGGACTAATTTTATTAGAAAAATTACATCCATACATACAAGATAAAATACAGAAAATAACTAAAGGAAACACAAATAATATCCAGAAAATGGTTTGTTTAGTTTTTGTTATTATTTTAATATTAGATACTGTTTTTTCAGTGTTAAAATATCTACATTAATTTATGTCCAATTGGGGACGTTTCCTTTTGAGATATTTTTATGTTAATATTAGTTTCTTAAATAATAAATAATGTATATCATATTTTATTCATTAAATGGCTATCATTACAAAATAAACAAATTATAATCTTATCAAGTGTAAAATCGCTGGCGCACCGCGACTTTTCCACTTGATAAGATAACAATTTGTAATATTCCTCCATTTGCACATTTAATTTCATAAAATATGATATACATTATTTATAGTTAGTAGCTTGATATATTAACATAAAAATGTCTCAAAAAGAAACGTCCCCAATTGGACAATTTATTTTTTCTTAAGAATTTATTCAAATAAACTTAAGAAACCCTAAAAGTATTATTAAGATTTACATGATATATTAAAATTACAAAAACGTAATGGAAATGTAAGATTAAGCAATTTGAACAAAGCAGAAAGTCTTGTAAAATGATAATATAAGGGGTGAAGCAAATGAAAAAAGAAAAATGGATAAATGAATTGATAAAATTATTCTGGGTATTCATTATTGGAAGTCTAATTGGATATGCTGTAGAAATGATTGTAGGAC
The DNA here is from genome assembly GCA_944388685.1 of uncultured Clostridia bacterium. The sequence goes on from CALXJS010000046.1 coordinate 2,139, forward strand.
TAGTTCAAAATGGTCACTTTGTTTCAAGACAGGGACTAGTATTTGGACCATTTGCACAGGTATATGGATTGGGAATTTTGGCATATTATTTGATTGTTCCAAGGATTAAAGGCGGTTATGTAAAAATCTTTTTTATTACAATGATATTAGGTGGTATTGTAGAGTATTTATGTTCTTATTTTCAAGAGGTATTATTTGGAACAATATCATGGGATTATTCTCATTTATGGTTTAATATAAATGGTAGGACAAGTTTATTACATTGTACATATTGGGGAATAGGAGGCGTATTGTTTATGAAATATGTAATGCCTATCATTCATCACATAGATAAAATTATCAAAAATCAATATTTTAGAACTGTAACTGCATTATTTGCAATATTTATGATATTTAATATATCTGTATCTTCAATGGCGGCCATTAGACAAGATGAAAGAAATCGTGAAATTGCTGCCTCAAATAATATTGATATGTTTTTTGATAAATATTATTCTGATGAAGTTATGGATGTGATATATGAAAATAAGATAGAAGTGAAAAAATAGAGGTAATTAAGTATCAAAATTAACAGTATGTAGCTATTTATCTCGTTAATTGTCAAGTAACAGGCACCATCATTATAGGTGGTGCTTTTGCTATGTCAGAAATTTAATTTTACCATAAAAACATCAAACATTATTTACATAAAATCATATTATAGTAAAGAAAGGAGGAATCTATTTGGATGTTAAAGGTAAGAAAATAGGGTTTGTTTTAACAGGCTCGTTTTGTACATTTCAAAAGGTGTTACCAAAAATGAAAGAACTCATTAAAAAAGAAGCAGAAATTGTACCAATCATGTCATTTAATAGTTATGCGTTAGATACAAAATTTGGTAAGGCAAAAGATTTTATTAAAGAAATAGAAGAAATGACAGGAAAAGAAATTATTCATACCATTACTGGTGCAGAACCAATTGGTCCTAAAAAAATGACAGATATTATGATAATTGCGCCATGTTCTGGAAATACAATGTCAAAATTAGCTTGTGATATTATAGATACACCTGCTACGATGGCAGCTAAATCGCATTTAAGAAATAATAAACCATTGGTTATCGCACCTTCTACTAATAATGGGTTAAGTGGAAATGCCGAAAATATGGGAAGATTACTAAATAGAAAAAATTATTATTTTGTACCATTTAGACAGGATAATCCCATAACTAAGCCAAGATCTATCGTGTTTGATGCAGAATACATCATAAAAACAATAGAATATGCATTAGAAGGAGAACAGATTAGTCCTATATTAATTTAGAAAAAAACAAACATTTTTTTGCAACAACTATTGACAATGAATAAATGTTCGTATATAATACGGACATAGCGAACGTTTATTCTTTGAGGAGGGGTTGTTATGAAAAATATAAAAATTATCAATAAAAATAAATTTATAAGAACAATTATCATTTTAGTAGTTATGATAGGAATCAGTATATCGGTTTTTAATAATAGAACATATTCTAATACAGAAGAAACATACAAAACAGAATACGTTGTAAAGGGTGAAACTTTATGGGAAATTGCAGAAAAAGAAATACAAAAGAATCCTTATTTTGAAAATGAAGATATTCAAAATGTTATATTAGAAATAAAAAAACAAAATCATATGACGACAAGTGAGTTAAAAGAAGGAATGGCTTTAAAAATTCCAACATATTAGAAAATGCAACAAATCTAATTTTATTAGACCGCTTCTTTACTTTTTAACATTTGTTATAATGATTTAAGGTCTAACAAGAAGCGTGTAAGATTTGTTGTGCGAAAAATTACGAGATAATTTTTCTATGCAATTTTGTTTGTTTGCATTATAAAAAATGAAATTTACTATAAAAAACGGGGCAAATGATTTGATTTCGAATAATCAAATTTTTTAAGTTTGCTTCGTTTTTTTCTATTGTATAAATTTGTTTATTGTGATAGAATTTCCCCAAAGAAAGAAAAGAAAGAAAGGAATGATAAAAATGAAAAATTCACAAAATACATATAATTGGAATTTAACAGATTTATTTGAAAACAAAGAGGTATTTCATGAAGCCATAAGACAAGTGCAAACTCTTTTAAAACAAATCGAAACATATAAAGGAATTTTATGTGATAGTGCGGATAATTTATACCAATGTTATCATCTATATGAAACGATATTAATGCAATTTGATAAAATCTATTCTTATGGAATGTTTTCTTATCATCTAAATATGGCAGACCAAGAAGGAATAAAACTATTTAAAGAAGTAGAAAGTTTATCATCAGAATTAAGTACAGTTACATCATTTATAAATCCTGAAATTACTTTTGCTGATGAAAATACAATTAAGCAATATTTTGTAGAAGACGAAAGATTAAAACGTTATGAAAGAGATATAAAAGATATTTTAGAACAGAAAAAACATACATTAAGTAAAGAAGAAGAAAATTTGCTTGCTAACTATTCAGAAATATTTTCTGGTCCAGAAAATATATATGATATTTTAACAAATGCAGAATTCAAATTTGGTACTTTAAAAAACGAAGAAGGAAAAGAAGTTGAACTAACAGATGCAACCTATACAAACTATTTAAAAAGTAGTCAACGTGAAGTAAGAAAACAGGCATTTGCGTTAATGTATAAAAAATATGGAGAATTTAATAATACAATCGCAGAAATGTATTTAGCAAATGTGAAGGAAACCGTTGTAACTGCAAGATTAAGAAAATATACATCTTCATTAGAAGCTGCAACTATTCATGATGATGCAACTATAAAAGTCTATAATGCTTTGATGAAAGGGGTAAATCAAGGATTAGCAATTAATTATGAATTTATATCTTTAAAAAAGAAATTACTAGATATGAAAGAAATGCATATGTATGACTTATATGTGAACCCATTTCAACAAGAGAAAGATCATATATCTTTTGAAGAAGCAAAACAAGAAGTCAAAGAGGCATTAGCCATATTAGGTGAAGAGTATAGTAGTTTATTAAATGAGGCTTTTGAAAATAATTGGATAGATGTTTATGAAAAACCAAATAAACGAGGCGGTGCATATAGTTCTGGGGTATATGGTGTACATCCATTTGTGCTAATGAGTTTTACAGAAAATAAAAGAGATGTTAGTACAATTGCCCATGAATTAGGACATAGTATCCATTCATATTATTCTAATAAATATCAAAACATCATTGATGCAAATTATACAATTATGGTAGCAGAAGTTGCCTCTACTGTAAATGAAATTTTACTTAGTGAATATCAGATAAAAAATGAAAAAGATAAAAAGAAAAAAGCAGAAATACTTTATGAATTATTAGAAATGATAAGAGCCACTTTTTATAGACAATCTATGTTTGCAGAATTTGAAAAAGAAGTTCATGAAAAAATTGAAAAAGGAGAAATGTTGTCAGCTGAAGACTTAAATACAGAATATTATCAATTAAATCAAAAATATTTTGGAAATGATATTATTATAGATAAAGATATTCAGTATGAATGGTCAAGAATACCACATTTTTATACAGATTTTTATGTATATAAATATGCAACTGGAATATCAGCAGCAATTTGCATTGCAACAAGAATTTTGAATAAAGAGGAAGGTTTTGTAGAAAAATATATTCATATGCTAAGTCAAGGTTGTACAAAAAAATCAGTTGAATTATTGAAAATGGTAGATGTTGATTTAGAAGATATACACACTTATGAAGTGATTACGCAATTTTATAAAACAAAAATTGATGAATTAAAGAATTTGATATAGAAAAGGTGAATCAATGAAGAATGAAAAGCTAAAAAAAGAAAAAAATGAAAATAAAAAAAACACAACAGAAAAAGATAACCAAATAGAAAATCAGGTGGATTCTAGGGAAAAGAAAAAAAGGACAATTAATGGAATTAGTATATGGAGAATTTTAGCTTATTTTATCATTTATAGTGTAGCGGGATATATTATAGAAACAGTATATGGGATAATAACCAAAGGTGTTTGGGAGAGCAGACAAAGTTTCTTATATGGTCCTTTCTGCGGAATTTATGGGTTAGGTGCTGTCATGATGATTATCTGCTTGCATAAATTTCCTAGAAAATTTAATGCTCTATTTATTGGAGGATTTATAGTTGGTTCAATTGTAGAATATGTTGTTAGTTTTATAGGAGAAATGTTACTTGGTGTAAAATGGTGGGACTATTCAGGAATGCCCTTAAATATAAATGGAAGAATTTGCGTGTACTATTCTGTTTTTTGGGGATTTTTGGGAATTTATTTAATAGCTTCCCTAAACCCTAAAGTAGATAGAATTATTGATTGGACAAAAAGTAAGTTTAAGACATATAAAGCCTTAAAATCATTTGTTGTCACTGTATTTATATTACTTATGATAGATTGTATATCAACTGGTTTTGCCATTGAATTTTTCTTAGTAAGAGTGATAGTAGACAAAGATATCAATGTGGCAAATAAAGAACTTGTCTTGGAACAATATAATGAAATATATGGAAATGAAAAACTCTCAAAATTTATCTATCAGTTTTGGGGAGATAAAAAAATGATAAAAACTTTTCCAAATCTAAAAATTACTGATAAAGATGGAAATATTATCTATATAGATAGTTTATTAGGAATACAGCCATATTACCTAAAAGTTCATGAAAAAAATAATAAAAACAACGAGGAGGTAGAGGCTGATATTAGAGGAGAAAATTAATTAATGTAAATAAAGAATTGTCATTCAAATCCATTGCGAAATAATTTTGAGAATGTTATAATATATTTGTTAAACTAAATACGTAAGAGGAGGCTTTAAAATGAAAAATTATATTAAGAAATTTATAGTGATTTTTATGATAATTGTAATGATTTTACCAGTTACTTTTCCAGCAATATCAAAAGCAGTAGATAGTCAGGCAACTGCAAATGACGAAAAAATAACATTAGATATACAATTACAAAGAGATAAAACAAATCCTAATTTTATACAGATAACAGCAACAGATAGTGCATATACTATAACAGATTTAAAATATGTACATCAATATATAGAGACAGATCAAATAGACTATTTTGAACAAGATAATAGCGATGTATATACATTTGATATCATACCAGCACAAACAATACAAGAAACCTTTGAATTAGATGGATATGGAAGCTATACAGTATATGCTAAAAATTCAAGAGGGGATAGATTTATAGCTAGACTTACAGTAAGTGATCCAAGTGATATGCCACAAATTACATTAACAAAAGATGAAGAAAATCCATTTATTCTAACCATTCAAGTGACTAGCGATAATAATACCATAACAAAATTGAAAATTGCTAAAAAACAAAATGTAAATGATACGATTGATTTTAGTATACAAGGAACAGATATAGATTTTACAGAAAGTAATGATGTCACGGTTAGATATACAGATATTTCAGAAGAAGGACTTTATGTGATTTATGCAGAGGACAATAATGGAAATAAAACAACACGTCAAATATATTTAGGAGAACAAAGTACACCAATTACAGTAGAAATTACAGAAGGAAATAATCCTAGAGAAGTGAATTTGCAAATAACAGATGCGATTTGTAATATTATTTCTGTAAAAGTGGCCAGAAGTTCAGAAATATCAGATTTTGAGGATTTTGAAACAATTGAAGGCTTACCGATTACAGAAGGACAAAATATAACTATGACTTATACAGCACCAGAAGATGATACATATGTATTCTACATTGAGGATGAAGCAGGTTATAGAATTATGACACAAAAAAGAATAACAACAGAAGAGAGTAGTATGCAAATAACTGTAGAGCAAGATGAAAATTCTCCTGGAAATATAAAAATAACAGCAACTAATAATATATGTAATATTGTTGAAATGAAAGTAGCTGTTGGAAATGATATTGACATAGAATATTTTAAAAATAATGGAGAAGAAATTACTATACAACCAGGTAGAGAAGTTGTTGGAAATTATACAGTTAATGAAAATTGTACAATTAATGTATATATCAAAGATGAACAAGGATATTCTTATATGTATTCAAAAACACTGATAGGAATTGATGAACCAGAACCTATCCCAAATGAACCACCAACAATTACGTTAACACAAAACTCACAAAATCCAAAACAAATTGATGTAACGGTTACAGATAAGGATTCTTACATTGATGAAGTAAAATGGGCTGAAGGAACACATGATATAGAATATTTTGCAACAAATGGAACACAAATCGGACAAGGGAGTTTAGGAAGTAGTATCCGTACACAATTCACAATTAATGAAATAGGAACATATACTGTATATGCTAAGGATGAAGAAGGTAATGAAGTTGTAAAAGAAATATATATAAGGAATATAGAAGAAATACCAGAAGAAGATATAACGCCTCCAAGTATTCAAACAACAAATGAAATCATTAATGAAAATGAATCTGTAAGAATATCAATAAATGTAACAGATACGGAATCTCAAATTACAGAGGTAAAAATAGCAAGTGGAATACAGGATGTAGATTATTTTGAAAACGAAGGAACAACACTTAAAACGATTCACAGTGATAAATCAGCAGAAGCAGCTGTTATGATTACAGAAAATGGAATCTATACAATCTATGCAGAAGACGAACAAGGAAATAAAACAGTAAAAATTATTGAAATTACAGAAATTGTAATACCAGATCCAGAACCAGATAATACAATTACTTCATCTGTATATGAAATAAATACAACGACAATAGATAGAATTTCAGAAAATACAAATGTAGTTGAATTTAAAGAAAACATTGTTACAGAAATGGGATATATTATAGTAAATAAAGAGGATATAGAATTACAAGATACAGATATTATTGCAACAGGAGATAAATTAATAACAGATGATGATAAAGAATATATTTTAATTGTAACAGGGGATTTAAATGGAGATGGAAAACTAACACTTACAGATATGTCTTTACTTAGAAAGCATTACTTAGAAGTAGAAAGTTTACAGGATGAATATTTGGAAGCAGCAGATATAGATTATAATCAAAAAATTAGTTTAAATGATATATCTATTATGAGAAAACATATATTAGGAATTGAATAAATAATCAAAAAGCAAGGAGAATTGTAGTTCTTCTTGTTTTTTTGTGGTATAGGAAAAAGCGATTTTTCCTATACCACAAAAAAATAGCGAGATTTGTCCAATAATAACGAAAAAAACAACATTACACAGAAAAATTACAAAAAACTATTGACTTAGAGTTAACTCTAAATGTTAATATATACAAAACAAAATGATGTAAAATGCTTATTCAAAATTTGTAATGAAATAAAGGGGAAATCTAATTTAAGGTGGAATGAGATTAGAATTAAAACGAGGATAAAATCTATATTGTTAGCCATTGGAATAATAACATTAATTGCTTTTATAATATTTTTAAATAACTTTTTGAAAATAAATAGTATTATGAATAAAGCAGATAAATCGTTACAATCAAATAATTTTTATAAAGAAACAACACAAATGTTAGGTAATAATGAGACTTCAGTTACAAAAGAATATTATAAAGATGGAAAGTATAAATCTATTTGGATGATTTACTCAGATAATGGTGTAGAAACAAAAAAGATTGAATATGCAAATAGCAATTCTGATGAACGAACATATATATATGAGACAGAGAAAAAAGCAGTCATTGAGAAAGGTGATATTTCTGAAATGAAAAATAATAATATAAAAAATGTTCCTTTTGTTACTAGTAGAAATAGTTTATTTGCCAAAATAGGAACGACTTTTGTATATTCTATAGATACAGATACTTTTGATTATGGAAAAGAATATTATGTATTAAAAAATAGGTCAGAAAATAATATATGGGAAATATGGATAGATAAAGAAACAGGATTACCAATAAGAGAAATTAATAGAGGTAGTGCAAAATCATTCTTCATAGGTACAGATGTAGTAAAAGAAGTTAGAGATTTAATACAGTCATATAAATATGAATTTGATACTGTTACAGATGAAGATGTTGAAATTCCTGACTTATCTAATTACATGATAGAAAATAAAACTTTAAATATGGAAGATATGATAGAAGAATAATTAGGAATAAAATGTATAAAAAGGATTCTATAATGAACTTTACTTTTTGGGGTATAGTTCATAAAAGGAATCCTTTTTATATAATCCTCTTCTATTCAAGAAAATAACTTCTAGTTGTGAACTATAATGCTATAATAAAAAGTTAAAAATTTAAAAAAAGAATTGACTTGGAGTAACTCCAAACATATATAATGCAAATGTAATTGATATTAAATAAATTTTAGGAGGTAAGAAAATGAATAAGAAAGTTGTTATAGGAATTATTATTGTCATATTATGTATTGCAATAGTAGCAGTGGCATATTTTACAAATAGTAACTCACAAGAAAATGAAAATCAAATCGCAAATAGTAATGAAGAAAATGTAGTAGCAACAAATGAAACCGAAACAGGAGAGGCAACAAATACATCAAATGGAGAAAATACAGAAACAGGAACAGGTAGCAAAACATTAGTTGTATATTTCTCAGCACAAAATCATACAGAAGCTGTTGCTGAGCAAATTGCAGAAAATTTAGGAGCAGATATTTTTGAACTTCTACCAGTAGATGAATATACATCAGAAGATTTAAATTGGAATGACCAAAATTCAAGAGTAACAAGAGAATATGAAGATGAATCTTTAAGAAATGTTGAATTACAATCTACTACAGTAGATAATTGGGATGAATATGATACTGTATTAATTGGATACCCTATTTGGTGGGGAATTGCTGCATGGCCTGTTGATACTTTTGTAAAAGCAAATGATTTTAATGGAAAAACAGTTATTCCATTCTGTACATCATCTTCATCTGGTTTAGGGCAAAGTGGAGAATTGTTAGCCGAAGAAGCAAATGGTGGAAATTGGTTAGAAGGACATCGTTTTAGATCTAATCCATCAGATTCTGACATTCAAGATTGGACAGACAGTATACAATAGTTTACCTATTATTCTATGACAATAATAAAACGGCACATTTGCTTGGCAGAACGATGTGTCGTTTATCCATTTTTATGTGGATAAGTATAACTTATCTGACAGATAAGAAATCGGAATTGTTCTTTAAAAATGTAGAGAGTATAATGTTTTTAGATAGTAAAACAACTAAAATAAAGATAGTATTTCACAATGAAAGGACATATAAGAAAACGGTGTATATTGTTTGTTACTTATATAATGGAATAATAACTAGGAGGAGATAATATGGGATTGTTTGGAAATAAAGAAAGTGTAAAAGGAAAGAAAAGTTTAGTCATCTATTTTTCAAGAGCAGATGAAAATTATGCAGTTGGAAATATCGAAAAAGGAAATACAGAGGTTATTGCAGAATATATACAAGAGTTAACAGGAGCAGATTTATTTAAGGTAGAACCAGTAAAGCCATATTCTAAAAATTATAAAGCATGTTGTGATGAAGCTTTAGAAGAAAAAAGACAAAATGCAAGACCAGAGTTAAAAAGATATTTAGAGGATATATCAGAATATGAAGTCATCTATATAGGGTCACCAATTTATTGGGGGACTATGCCAATGAGTATGTTTACACAATTGGAAAAATTAGATTTCACAGGAAAAATTATAAAAATATTTACAACGCATGAAGGTTCAGGATTGGGAACAGTTGTATCAGATGTCAAAAAGATATGTAAAGGTGCAACTATATTAGATAGTTTAGCAATTCAAGGAAGTATGGTATATGATGCAAAAGGTAGAGTGCAGGATTGGATAAAATAAAGAAATAGAGTAGTGTTTTTTAGTATGCATAAAAAATTATGCATACTTTTTTAATTAACTTTAAGGGTAAACCACGGGCTATGCCCGTGGTAACGGAAAACTTATAGTTTTGAGCAAAGTAACAAAAATAC
>CALXJS010000047.1 GCA_944388685.1 uncultured Clostridia bacterium
ATCCACTCATTTATCTTATGCTTGTCCGATGTATCAATCAAATATCGCAATCCCCTGGATATGATAATGTGCATTTTCTATACTTTCCTAATAGACTTCCTGCAAAAATCACAGAAGAACGCATTTGTCTCATTAATTCTTCTGGTATCTCATATTTGTTTATATCTTTAGTGTCAATAATTACTTTATTCTTCTTTTTGGTTACTTTTCCTCCTATTTTTCTTAAGATTTCAAACATCATTTGTGTGTCATGAATGTTCGGCACATTATACAATGTTGTTTCTCCACCATTTAGTATGGTTGCTGCTATAATGGGTAAACTAGAATTTTTGGAACCTGATATTTTTACTGTTCCTTCTAGCTTGTTTCCTCCTTTGATTATGTAGCTAGACATTTTTTCTCCTCCTTTTATGTTTTTGTTATATTTTATGTTTTCTTTACATAAAAGGTGTATTTACTATTTTAAAAGTTCTAAAATTTCGAACAACTTAAAATCTCTTTTATTTCTTTCATTTATATCATAATTCTAATAATTTTTACGTCTTTGCGAAAATTCGTTCTTGTTTTTGTCTATATTTTTCTTTTATTCTATCAGATATAATATCGGTGAATACTTGTTTATAATCTTGAGTATCAATAAAAAATAGAAATCAAGTTTAAATCTCAATTTCTATTTACTTTATATACCAAATTTCTATTACTAAATATGTTTTCTGAATCATACTCTTTTTGCTTTTCTTCTATCATATCAAAACAAATTTTATCGTATTTGTTCCAAAATTCTTTTTCTTTTGTAGGTGCTAAGTATCTTTCATATAAGTCTTTTAAGTATTTCTCTTTTCTTCCTGTTTTCTTCAAGATAATATTGTAATATTTTTTCTAATCTATCATTGGAAAATTCTTTTAATAATTCTGGATTTTCAGTTAAGTTTTGCATAAATTTCTTTTTTTCATAATCAATATTTTTATTATCATCTCCAACTTTTATTTGCTCTGTAAAATTAAATCCCTTCTCTTTTTTATTCTGTTTTTTCTCTATTGAATTCATTGTTTGTTCTGTATTTTTTCCCTTATAAAAAAATACAGCCTTTATCTTTTTTATTATATTTTGAAAAAAATTACTTTTATATTTTTGAGGTAAATTGTCACTCATGATATTCCTCTCCTTCTCTTAGTGCTAGTTTTTCTCTAGCCTCTGCAATTTGCCTATCTAGTTGTTTTCCCTCTTCTTGAGTTTGTCTTATTTTTTCTATAAGTTTCTGCCTTTTCAATAATTGGTCTAATTCAGCTTGTTTGCTTTGATTTTGCTCTTGTGTTGTTCTTAATAATTCTTGTAATCTTTCTGTTGATAAATCTTCTAAATCTGTTGTTTGTTGTTCTTCTTTTTCCTTTTTATTTGGAAATAACTCAGATAAACCTGTGCTTTGAACTTTTGCTATCATTTCAGATTTTAATTGTTCAATTACTTGTGGATTTGCTTTTATAACCCCTAGTATTTGGTCTCTTGGCATATCTTTAAAAAATTCTTTGATTGTTTCAAAACATATTGTAGACATTTCTTGATTATATGATTTTCCTTCTGATGATATATTATCCATTCCGACACCAATGTTTCCTTCTATTTTACCTGTTAGTAGTGGAGGGCTTTTTAATATAATGTCTGGGTTTTCTTCTTTAACTTGTTGTATCACTTCTAAAAATTTTTCAGTATCTTTCCTTTCAGTATATATACACATTTTATCATTTCTTTCATATTCATCTTGCTTATAAGCGTCTACTACTTTAAAATAATAGTTAAGCCCTAATCCTTCGCATCTTTCTTGAAACAGTGAAGCAAATTTATATGTATTCGTTCCTGCATTAATATAAAATTTCATTTCTCCTTTCTCTACGTTTATTCCTGTATCATATACTTGCAAATTTTGAGGATTTATATGAAATCCCATAATCCCTTCTCCACCATAAAATTTATTGTTCATTTTCTTTCTGAAAGTCGTCATGATTTCTCTATTTTTTATTTGCTTTTCTGTTAACCCAAATTTTTGCAATTCTTGCTTATATTTTTCTTTTTGACTTGGATAAAAAGCTATATTATTTAATACTTGCTCTATCTTCGCAATACCTTGCTCATGATAAACTTTTTCAATTTCACTAAAACTCTTAAACGTATTAAAAAGGATTTTAAATTGCGATAAAGGATACATTGTTTTTTCATGTAATCTATCAATTATCTCTTGTTTTTCCATGTCGGAAATTGGTCTTGACTCAATTCCTCTTTGTATCTCCTCAACTTGCTTATCAAAAGCTTCAAAATCTTCTAAGCCAATATTGACATATAACTTGTCAAGATTTGGTAATCGTATATATCTATCAAACTCACTAATATATTCAATTTGGCTATTTTCATTTTCTTTACCATAATCAATAACTTGTTTATATAAATCGTCCGCATCATTTATTTCTTCTGTTCCATTATTAACTTTTGCATTACAATATATATCTAGTATTTTTCTTACTGTTTCGTTATCTTCAAATGGACTTGCTATTTTATCAAGTAGACTCATTAGATTTTTCTCCTCTTTTTCAAATTTCTCTTATTCCTTCTTTTTAATTCACAATTTTTTCTAATATTTCCACTTCACAATTAGTCGCGTCTAATTTAATCTTTCCGCCAATTGGAATTACTACATTTTCGCAATTATGTCCAAAATCATCACATTTCAATATTGGAAATTTGTAATCTTTTAGATTGTTCATAATAACATCTTCAAATTTTACCTTTTCCGTGTCTCCATGATAATGTCCTATCCATAATCCCCTTATTTTATCAAATACTTTATGATATCTTAAAACTGATAAATAGCAATCCACCAATTCTAGTGGTGTAGAACTAGCATATGCCTCTAAAAATAGAATTTTGTCTGTTAAGTCAGGCATATATTCTGTATTCAATAAATTAATTAATGATTTTAAATTTCCTCCAACAATTATGCCTTCTGTCATACCTTCTCTTAAACACTTCCATTCAGAATTTTTATATATCTTTCCTATTTTTCCATCTACTAATCTTCTTTTAAAATCTTGAAATTCAAAACTATTGCTATCAATCATAGAAAAACTTTTCACATCTGATTGATGAAACGTAATCAATCCTGTTTTTGCATATATGGCATTTAGATAATTTGTCGCATCACTAATTCCATATACAATTTTAGGATTCTTCTTTATATTTTCATAATCAATTAATTCTAAGCAAGTCAAACTATTTTCTCCTCCTTTTGAAGAAAACACACCTTTTATATTTTTATCAGAAAACATGTTATTTATATCTTCTGCTTTTTCCTCTTTTGTTGCAGAATACCTTAATGTATTTTTATTGACATAGTTTCCTTTTATACTATTAATTCCTACCTCTTCTAATAATTTTCTTCCTTCATTTAATGCTTGTTCTCTGTCTCCCATAATTGGCGTAGATGGTGATACAATTCCTATAACATCTCCTTCTTTTAGTTTATTAGCTATCATATCATTTATCTCCTTCTAAAATATATTTCTCTATCGCCTTTGCCACACCATCTTCATTATTAGAAGTGGTTACAACATTTGCTACTTTTTTTACATCCTCTCTTGCATTTTTCATGGCAACACCCCATCCTGCAAACTTTAACATCTCTATATCATTTTCTCCATCGCCCATTGCCATCACTTCTTCTTGTTTAATCTGATATGTTTTCATAATCGATTGGATTGCTTCTGATTTTTTGATGCCTTTTTTTACAAATTCAATATATTCTGGTACACTACTTGTTATTTCATATTTTTCTTCGATTTCTTTGGGTATCTTATTTCGTATATCCATTATTCTTTCTGATTTGTCGATAAAAGCTATTCTGTATATATGATTTTCTTCTTTATTATAATCATTGTTCTCAAATTTTTCTATTTTAAAATTTACACCTTTATAAATTTTATTGTTAGCCAATATTTCTGGAACTTTTTCTACAAAATTCATTTGTTTTGCATATAACATCATTGGGACCTCTAATTTTTTACCCAGTTCTATTATTTCTTTTACTTCATCTTCTTCTAAATTTTTAGAAAATATTATGTTTCCTGTTGCATTTTCTACAATCATTCCGCCATTAAAACAAATTGTATATTGACCCTCTTTTTTCAAATCTAATGCCTCTATATATTTTTCTAATCGATAAAATGCCCTTGCGCTAGATATCATAATTTTCACGCCTTTTTCAGATGCTTTTTTGATTGTCTCTATTGTTCTATTGGTTAATTTTTTATCATCTGTTACAAGTGTACCGTCTAAATCAATTGCTACTAGTTTATACATTTTTAATTCATTCCTTTCTCAAGGCACAAATTTGGTTGGAATTGTAATTATTTTTCAACCTGCTTCTCCTCATCTACTAATATTCTATTGGTTATTTCTGCAAAATCTTCTAATGATAAATTTTCCGCTCTTACATTTTCATCTAAATTTAAATCTTTTAAAATACCTACGCCTTCCTCTTTACTCATAAATACTTTTGTGTTAGTTAATGCATTTAACAACGTTTTTCTTCTTTGCATAAAGGCACTTTTGATAATTTTAAACATAACGCCTCTACTTTTTACTTCTACTGGTGGTTCTTTCCTGATTGTTAATTTGATAACTTTTGAATTCACTTCTGGTTCTGGAATAAAAGAGTCATTTGGTACCTCTAGAATGCCCTCAGATGTTGCATAATAATATACTGAATAGGTAATTGCACCTGTTTCTTTTTCTCCAGGAATGGCAATTAATCTATCTGCTACTTCTTTTTGCACCATTACTGTAATACTTTCTAAATCTAATCTATCTTCTAATAATTTCATGATAATTGGCGTAGTTATATAATATGGTAAATTGGCAACAATTTTTGCAGTTTTAAATCCATTTTTTTCTTTTTCTTCTTTTATAATCTTGTTTAATCTTACTTTTAATACATCTTCATGAATGATTTCAAAATTATCATATAAAGAAAATCTATCCTGTAATATTTTTATCATCTTTTTATCTAGTTCAATACTAATAACTTTTCCTGCTTTTTCTAACAATTCCTTTGTTAGTGTTCCTAACCCTGGTCCTATCTCAATTACCAAATCTTCTTTTGATATATTGCTACTTTCTACAATCCTATCTACGACATTTTGATTAATTAAAAAATTTTGTCCTAATGATTTATTCGCTTTAATTTTATATTTCTTCATGATAAATTGGGTATCTTCTAAAATATTACTCATTTTTTTCTCATTCCTTTATTTTTATTTTTTACTTTCTTATTATATTGTATAAACCTCTGTTTTTCAATCTTTTACTTAAAATTCGTAATTTGAAAAATAGCTTATCATAAGACATGTCATCAATGTCGTTAAGTTAAGGATTGCAAATTTTAATCAAAATTCGTATTATAAGAATATATTATAAACCTGCAATCCTTAACTTAACGACATCAAGCACGTGACATAGCTGATTATAGCCTTGTAGATAAATTGTAAATTTTCTGTGTATTCCTTGCTTTTTAACTATTTTTCATATACAATATAATTGCAAATTTTTAACAAAAGAGGCGAAGTTATGGATACAAATAAAAAAAATATAAAAAAGAAACCTTCAAATAAACAAGATAATAAAAAGAAAAACATAAATAAAGCGAATGTAAAAATAGCAAAAACAAAAAAGAATGAAAGTTCTAATGTAATTAGTCTAAATCGTCATTTTGATTCAAAAAATCTAATTTACACATCCAAATTACGTAATACTTTTATTGTTATCATTATTATTTTTATTTTGCTTTTAGGTAGAATTGGCTTTCTACAATTTGTAGATGGTGCTTATTTAACAGAACTTGCTTACCAGCAACAAACCATTAACCAAATACTTAGCCCTAAACGAGGAAATATTTATGATTCTACTGGGAAAGCTTTAGCCATTAGTGCACAAGTCGATACAATAACCATCAATCCCTCAAAAATAGCAGGTGATACAGATGATGAAACCAAAGCATTGAAAGAAACCGTTGCCAAAGGCTTATCTGATATATTTGCATTAGATTATAATGAAACTTTGGAAAAAGTAAATAGTGATTCTCAAGTAGAAACCATTATCAAAAAAGTAGAACAAGAAAAAGTAGACCAATTGAAAACTTGGATGGATCAAAATGATATTTCTGTTGGCATTAATATTGATGAAGATACAAAGAGATATTATCCTTATGGAGATTTAGCTTCAAATGTCATTGGATTCTGTGGTGATGATAATCAAGGTTTAAGTGGTATTGAATCGAAATGGGATTCTGTTTTAACTGGAACACCTGGAAAAATTGTGAGTTCACAAGATAGTAGTCAAAAAGAAATTCCAAATGCAGAAGAAACCTATATATCGGCTGAAAATGGAAGTGATATTACACTAACAATTGATTTAAATATACAATCAACTATTGAAAAATACTTAGAACAAGCTGTTGAGAAATATGAATGTGAAGATGGTGGAAATGTCATCGTAATGAATCCACAAACTGGTGACATTTTAGGAATGGCTTGTTATCCAGATTATGACCTAAATTCTCCTTATACACCAAATTCAACTTTAGCACAAACATATGATTCTTTAACTGCTGAAGAAAAAAATGAAGCTTTATATAGAATGTGGTCTAACAAATCTGTTTCAGATAGTTATGAACCTGGCTCTACTTTTAAAATTATCACGGCAAGTGTTGCTTTAGAAGAAGGCATTACAACAACTGATAAAGCTGGAGATTTTTATTGTAAAGGATATGAAGAAGTTGAAGACAGAACTATTAATTGTTGGAGAAATTACAACCCTCATGGCTCTCAAACTTTAAGACAAGCCTTATGTAATTCTTGCAATCCTGCCTTCATACAATTAGCACAAAGAATTACGGCACCTACCTTGTATAAATATTATCAAGCATTTGGATTATTTGAAACAACTAATTCAGGATTATATGGTGAACAAAATAGTATCTTCCATGATTTAGACGAAATCGGTCCTGTTGAACTTGCTACTTATGCATTTGGTCAAAGATTTCAAGTAACTCCTCTTCAAATGATAACTGCTATTTCTTGTGTTGCAAATGATGGTGTTCTTATGAAACCAAATATTATTAAATCTATCACTAATACTGATACTGGTGCCATCACTGAAACTGAAGCCACAGAAGTTAGACAAGTTATTTCTAAATCAACTGCCGAACAAGTAAAATCTATGATGGAATCTGTTGTTTTAGAAGGTACCGGAAAAAATGTTGCTGTCTCTGGATATTCTATTGGTGGTAAATCTGGAACTTCTGAACCTACTGAAGCTAACAAAGATGAAGGATATGTTTCATCATTTGTTGCTATATCTCCAATTGAAGACTCACAAGTGGTTATTTTACTTACCCTATATGATCCTCAAAATGAAAAATACGGATATCAAGGTGGTTCTGTTGCAGCTCCAGTTGTTTCTCAAATGCTATCTGAAATACTACCATATTTAGGAATCCCTTCTGATACAACAGAAGAAGAAAATAGTTCTGAAAATCTAATTACTGTTCCTGACGTTAGAAATAAAACTATAACAGAAGCCAAAAAAATACTTTCTGATGCTGGATTTACCTGTAAAATCACTTCTTCTGGAGATGAAAATTCTACTTTGGTCGCAGACCAAACGCCAAAGCCAGGAGCCCAATTATCCGGTAATTCTATTATCATGTTATACGGAGAAGGTAGTACTGTCGCTAATTCTGTGAGTGTTCCTGATTTATCTGGAATGAATCTTTCACAGGCAACTAGTGCTTTACATTCTAAAAACTTAAATATTAGTGTTTCTGGTTCTGGAATTGTTACTACTCAAGATTATGCAAAAGATGAATTGGTCCCTGAAGGTACAATTATTAATGTAACATTAAAACCTACTTTAACAGATGCCCATTAATTCCATAAAAAGAAGAATGACTGTACAAAACAGATACATTCTTCTTTTTTCATTCCATTACTTCTTCTCTCCAATATTTTTCTAATAAATCATCTAATTTTTTTATTTTTTCACTTTTTCTAATTGCCTTTTCTATATTCTCTCCCTTTAAATAACTTATCCATATCTCTTTTAATGTCATCTCTCTATTTATATTCACTTCAAATTTAGGTAATTCTATCATATGCATTTCTAAGCAATCTCTATAAATATCTTTCATTTCTTCATCCTTTAAAATCATTCTACTATGATATTTAGTTTTTTTAGTAAATATAAAATCTAAAATATTAATTGTGATTGTTTTTGCTAGTTCTCTCTTATCCTCATATTCAGTTTGATTTAAATGTATTTGTGCAAAATATAAAAACATTTTTGTCAAAATATGTTCTCCATCAATAATTTGTATACCTATATTTATTTCTTCATTTTCTTCTGTTTGTATTCTTAAATCCGCAATTCCAAAATTTTCTTTTGTAGGTAATTTCATTTTCTTTTTCTCTAAATATGGATTTATTTCTGCCCTTTTTACTTTTATATTTAATATTACCTCTATAAATTCTTTTAAAATATCTATACTATCTTTTGAATTTAAAACTTTTCTTAATACATAATTACTTTTTGCTACAAATTTTCTATTCATATATAATTTTAGTGCACTAAAAAATAACCTCCTTTCTGGATTTTTTAGGAATTAATGGATAAATTCGTGAATTTTTTTATAAATAAACAAATAAATAAATGAATAAATACTAGATAGAAATTTCTATTGATTAAAATTATATAATTTTCTAAAGTATACTTTCAAAAAAAGAACTTGTCAACAAGTTCTTTCTTTTTTTTACACTTTTCATCGCAAAATTCGACAAATATCCTATATCCTGTCTAATTAGACAATTCTTTTAATTTTTTTATTACTTTTTTTATACTTTCTTTTGGCGTTGATGCTCCCGCCATAATGCCAATTTTATCATCTTGTTTTATTTTTTCAAACTCTAATTCTGTTTCATTTTCTATAAACCATACTGAATTACAATATTTTTTCGCAATTTCATATAATTTTTTAGTATTGGAACTATTTTTTCCTCCAATAACAATCATTGAATTTACCTTTTTAGCTATCTGCTCAGTTTCTTTTTGTCTAATTTCTGTTGCTTGGCATATCGTATTTTTTACAACCAATTCAATATTTTTAGGCAATTCTTTTTTTATTTTATCTTCTATTATATAAAATTTTTCTAAACTATATGTGGTTTGAGATATTAATAAGACTTTCTTTATTTTTGATTTGTATAACATTTCTAAAGCATTCGATACATCATTTTCTTGTTCTATAACAGATATATGTTGTTTGCTATAACTAAGTGTTCCGATATTTTCCGGATGATCTTTTGCCCCTAAAAGAAATATATAATATCCTTCATTTGCATATTCCTTCACAATTCCATGTATTTTCAAAACCTTTGGACAAGTATAATCCATTAATTCAACTTGTTTTTCTTTTGCCAATCTATAAACTTCTTTAGACACACCATGTGCTCTTATCACAACTCTATCTTTGACTTCTTTTATATTGTTAACAAATCGCATTCCCAATTGTTCTAATTCTTTAATGACTTCTTGATTATTAACAATGTCTCCTAAACCATATATATTTTTTTCTTCTTTCAATATTTTTTTTGCACCATCTACAGCTCTTTTGACTCCATAACAAAAACCAGCTGATCTTCCTACTATTAATTCCATAAATCCCTCTTTCCTTATTCTGTCATCTCTAAAATTTCTTGTTTTAATACTTCTACTATTTTTTCTTGTGGCACTTTTCTTATGATCTCCCCCTTCTTAAATAAAAGACCTTCTTTAATGCCTCCTGCAATTCCAATATCAGCTTCTCTTGCTTCTCCGGGTCCATTTACTGCACACCCCATAACAGCTACTGTTATATCTGCTTCTATTGTACTTAAAAATTCTTCTACTTCTTTGGCAATTGGTATTAAATCAATTTGTGTCCTTCCACAAGTCGGACAAGCAACTAATGTTGGTACCTTATGATATAAATTGCAATCTTTTAATATTTCTTTTGCCACTTTTATTTCTTTTACAGGATCATCTGAAAGAGAAACTCTCATGGTGTCTCCTATCCCATTTCTCAACATATATCCTAATCCAATACTAGATTTTACCGTTCCGCTAAATTCTGTCCCACTTTCTGTAATTCCCAAATGTAAAGGACAATCAAATGCTTTTGAAGCTTCTTCATAACTTTCTATACATAAATCCAAATTAGATGCTTTTAAAGAAACCAAATAATCTTTAAAATCTAATTTTTCTAATATTTCTATATGTCTTCTTGCACTTTCTACCATTGCCTTTGCTGTTGGCTTACCACCATATTTTTTTAGTAAATCTTTTTCTAAAGACCCAGCATTTACACCAATTCTAATAGGTATATGATACTCTTTACATTTGTCTACAACTGCTTTTACTTTATCTTCACTTCCAATATTTCCAGGATTAATTCTAACTTTATCTACTCCTGCTTTTACCGCTTCTAAAGCTATTTTATAATCAAAATGTATGTCTGCAACAATTGGAATATGAATTTGCTTTTTGATTTCTTTAATTGCTTTTGCATCTTCTATATCTAATGCTGCTACTCTTATGATTTCACACCCTGCTTTTTCTAAATCTAATATTTGCTTTACTGTTGCTTTTACATCTTTCGTTTTTGTATTACACATAGATTGAATAACCACTTTATTTTGTCCACCGATTTGTACATTTCCTACCATAATTTTTCTTGTATTTGTTCTATCCATTTCTTATTCCTTCCTTTTTAGTTGTTGCCAAATGAGATGGATTATTTGAGCAACCTTTTTTATAATACACTAATTTTTTTATAGAAGTTGCCAAAATCTCCCATCCCCTTTGGCAACAAGCAAAAAAGAAAAACATGGATATTTCCAAGTTTTCCTTAAAATTCTTTATTATATAGGAAAAATCAGTTTTTACTTCGAAGCTATATAATATCCAACGCCTCTTTTCGTTATTAATATTTTTGGTGATGATGTATCTTTTTCAATTTTTTCTCTGATTCTTCTTACTGTCACATCTACAGTTCTAATATCTCCGTAATATTCATATCCCCAAACTTTTTCCAACAAGGTTTCTCTTGTTACCACTTGTCCTGGTTGGGATGCTAAAAATTTAATTACTTCAAATTCTCTTACTGTTAAATCGATAATTTCTCCTCTGATTTTTACTTCAAATTTATCTAAATCTAATTCTAAATCATTAACGATGATTTTATTTTCTTTCTTTTTATTTGTATAATCATTATCCATTCTTGGTGCAGACATATTTTCTACTTTTCTTAAATTTGCTTTTACTCTGGCAATTAATTCTCTCACACTAAATGGTTTTGTAATATAATCATCTGCTCCTAATTCTAATCCCAATATTTTATCTATTTCGCTGTCCTTAGCTGTTAACATTAAAATTGGTACATTATATGAATTTTTTATTCTTTTACATACAGACAATCCATCCATTTTTGGAAGCATAATATCCAAAAGAATTAAATCTGGATATTTTTCTAAGGCAATATTTAATGCTGTTATACCATCGCTTGCTTCAATGGTATTATATCCTTCCTTTTTTAAGTTGTATACCAATATTTCTCTTATTGGCTGTTCATCATCAACAATTAAAATTGTTTTTTGGTCTCTATCCATTTCTTCTTCCACAAAAATTCCGCCTTTCTTCCTAGCTTTATTTTTATACTTATATTTATATCACAATTATTTTCATTATACAAGTAATTTGTTAAAAAAATCTTTGTTAGGGACGTGTCAAATCGTTTCAAAATGAAACCAAAAGGGACAGACTTAAATTGTATAAGTTCTTATAAAATTTAATTTATACTAAGGTCTGTCCCTTTTGGTTTCATT